>CAYSPJ010000040.1:0-20601 GCA_964432875.1 uncultured Phaeodactylibacter sp.
TACGCCCGCACCGAGTTCGGTATGCGCTCCATCTCTCATGCGGTGGCAGCAGAACTGACGGCAGGCGCCAGCGGCACCGATTGGGGGATCAAGTTCTATGACCGCGTGGTGCGCCGCCCCGACGACATGCTCGAAATCATGGCGGCGTTCAAAGCCATCGGTGGCAAGAACCCGACCAATGCCATGAAAAAAGGGTTTGCCAATGCTATTGGCCGTTTCGACGGCTACCAGTTGGCCAAATACCGCGGCGAGGGCAAGGGCTTCAAACTGGTGGACCTGGTGAACCTCGTACGCCCGGTGCCGACCGAGCGGAATGCCGAAGCACTGAAAGCCCTCGTGGCCGACACCTTGCGCAACACCGCTACCTGGGAGGCTCAGATGACCCAAGCGGGTAAAATGGCCGACACCGCCGAGGCGAAAGCCGAAATGAAAGCGGGCGTGTGGGCAAAACTGCTCGCAGAGCGCAAACTGGGCTACCTGGCTTTGCTGCGCAACCTGCGCAACATGGCGGAAGTAGACCACAAATTGGTGCCCGTGGCTGCAGAAGCACTCACCAACGAAAAAGCCATCCGTGGCTCGCTGGTGATGCCTTTCCAGATTTACATGGCGTACACCATCATGAAAGGCATGGGAAACGTGCAGCTCATGGCGGCTCTGGACCGCGCGCTGGAGATCTCGCTGGACAATGTGCCACGCTTCGACGGGAAAACCCTCGTGGTGCTGGACGACTCCGCCTCGATGACCAGCTCGATGCGCGGGCAGTATGGCCGGAAGTCTTGCATCGAAATGGGGGCGGTCTTCGCCGCGGCGCTGGTCAAATCGAACGATGCCGACCTGATGCGCTTCTCCGACACCGCGTCTTACGTGAATGTGCGCAAAGGGCAGAGCGTCATTGAGATGGCCGATCGCCTGATCAAAAGCGCCGTGTCGGGCGGAACAAACTTCCACGCCATCTTTGAGCGTGCACAGAAGAGGTACGACCGCATCATCATCCTGTCTGACATGCAGGGCTGGGTAGGATACTACGCGCCTACCGCCGAGTTTGAAGCATACAAAAAACGCTTTGGGGCCAACCCATTCGTTCATTCCTTCGACTTGGCGGGATACGGAACGACCCAACTGCCTGACGACAAGACCTTCCTGGTGGCCGGATTTTCCGACAAAGTGTTCGACACCATGAAACTTGTAGAATCTGACCGCCGCGCCCTGGTGAACACCATCAAGGCGATGACCTGGGATGCCTGACCGCATGCCCAATGACTGACTGACGACATGGCCCGGCTGCCTTTGCCTAGCATAAGACATGAAGACGCAAGTCGCATGGCTAAGCATGGCACAAAATACCAAATGGGTGAATTCCGCCGCAAGGCACCCCATCCTGCGGGCTGGGTGCTGAACGGTGGGGGAAAACGCTCGGCAGCCGGGCTTTTTTTGAAAAAACGAACGGATTTTTGCTGATATGGTTCCGTAGCTCAATGGTAGTAGCAGTGAGCTGTTAACTCAAAGGTTGCAGGTTCGAGCCCTGCCGGAACCGCTTAGGCTACACCAGCGTGTGTCGTTCAATGGCAGGATGCCGGGCTTCCAACCCGGGGATGTCGGTTCGAGCCCGACCATGCGCTCTGATTGTTTCACCAAATGTATTTCTCATCATGAATGAGATCCATCGAAAACGCGGGCTTGAGCACGCAAAAGACACTTAGCCCGGACTCGTAGCTCAATTGGCGGTAGCACCGGTCTTTTAAGCCGGGGGTTGTGGGTTCGAACCCCACCGGGGGTACTGATTCTTCAAGCGCAATCTTTTCGTTTGCGTACACCTGGGTATTGAAGCTCTCGGGGGAGAGCGCCCTGTTGAAACCAGGGAGGGCAGTGTTCGACTCCTGCGATGCCACCAATTATAAGCTGTTCAGCCTACCTGCTAATCGATGCCTAAAAGCCAAACGTTAACCCATTCTCTTCCGCCCATTGCGCTATTATATCCATGTGTTCACCGGTGGGGAGTGCATTGAAACGGGCCCTTGATTGCACAATGGTTTTATTTCTAACCTCTATCGTTACCCATTTTTTACCCCTCGACGACAGGGACCATATAAAAGCCTCACGACGCCTTACACGATCCACATAAGTACCCACGCAATGCCCCATAATATTACCCTCTTGTTCTAATTCCCAGCGGAATAACAATTCACGAATGGTATACCCTTTATCCTGTGCCCAAGGTTTTATGGTGGGATGTGGCAACCAAACATCTTCATTCCCTCTCGCATATTCAACTCTTGCTCTTGCTAGCGCACGTTCTTCGATCCGCGCATAGTAAGTGTCGGTGGCTTCCACCAATTGTCGAAACGATAGATCAGTCAGGTTGGCAAGTGGCTGATCGCGTAGTATATGAAACACATACCCTACAATCTTTCTTTGAAAATCCTCATCATACTCTTCGAACAAAGGATTGGACAGCTTTTGAATCATTGGGGCCCAGCGGCCTAATTCTGCCTGGAGCGCCTCCGGATCGTCGGGATGCCGCATATATTCACCGACAAGGTGGCGAAGCCCGTAGCCCGCCCCTAAGGATGCCGCATAGAGATAGAGGTACCAATTGGTTCGGTTTTCAAATTCCATACGGATAGGCAGGCTCACAAATTCGCGTGCCATACGGCGGGTGAAAGGGAAGGGCAGGCCGGACACTTTCCGCACACTGCCGCCAGTAGCCAAAAACCGAAACTCCGGGCTGCCGAAGTAGAATTTTTTTTCGTCATTCCTGAACTGAACGCCATTATTCCACCAGATGTGCAGAGGTACATACTCAATGATGGTTTCAAAAGGCAGTTGATAATAAGGATCATCTGGTTCGGCTCCCTCGTCCGATTTCAAGGCATGGTTTTGGAAAACGAGAAACCATTCTGCCACTCGGTCTATGTGGTATCTGTAATGATATATTGCGAGATCGATTTCGGGGAAGAACTCGCGCATACGATCCAATCTGTAAATCAAAGCGGGCATAGCAGTTTGGACATAACTAGCCAGCAATGCGGGCGTCTCATCAGTAATGCTGGTAGGGTATAGCATCAGCAGAATTTCTACGCCAACAGCACCAATATCGTAGTAGTCGTCCTCCGTGTGCGGCTTCATGGCAATCCAAAAATCAGCTATTGCACGGATATTGGCAGCATAAACCTCCTTAATTTTATTCAGGGTTGTAATAGAGATTTCATATATCGCGCCGCTGCTGAGCAGATGCCGCAGCATGCTTTTATCGATGCCAAGTTTGCCATACAGTGCATAGAGCACCTTCAGGCGGATAGGCTGGCCTGGTGGCACTTCAATGCCTGCCGTCAGCTCGGCCAAGAAATCCGCTAAAAGCGGCTGCTGTACCAAACCTACGTCTGCAAAAAGCAAAGACATGGGTGGTTTCTCCGCTTGTAGGCTGATGAAAATATAGTAAAGCTCCTCCACGCAAGTCGGGTGCAAAAATGGCGCAAGCGCTGGCAAAGAGAGGCAGTGCTGCATTTCTGCAACAAAGGCGTTATCCTCGATTCGGAGCTTGTTGATGGCAGATGCAAATCCCTGCATTGATTTAGTTTTAATTTGCGTAAGCGATTTAAAAGTACGACAAGTAAACTCCCCCCTAAAATTCAATCCGATAAGCCAAAATCGGGATTAGCCCGAGTTGAAACTTCTCCACGATTTGGCCTTGCCGGGCGTCGAAGTAGCGGAAGGCGGCATTTTGCGCGTTGGTCAGGTTTTGGATATCCAGGGAGAGGATAGCGTTGGCTTTGGCGCGGTTCCAGCGGCGGTAGAGGCGCAGATCGGTGCGGAAAAAAGCCTTTTGCGGGATGGAGAAAGCTTCTTCCTCGCGGAAAACGGTGCGCCCGGCCAAGGCCGAGGCTTCCACATCGATGGGCGTTTCGCGGAAGCCGCCGATGAAAGCCAGGCGTCCATTGAGCCCCCAGCTCGTCAGGCGCTCCCCTTCCTTTTGCTTTTCCCACTCTTTGCCGGCGGTGAAGTTGGCGATGTAGTTGCCGTTAAAGCGGGTATCGCGCCAGTTGCCGTCGCTGCCCTGGTATTTCGATTCGTATAAGGTGCCGTTGAGCAAGAAGAAATACCCGCGGGCAAAGTAATGCTGCACGCTAAGCTCCACGCCATAATTGCGGCCCGTGCCCTCATTGGCCAATGCCCATGGCGGCAGGCTTTCCAATAGGTTTAGGGCGGAGAAAGCATTCTGTTCCACCGCGGCAATAGGCACACTGAAAAGGGCTTGATAAAAGGCCTCCGCTTCGAGCACTGAGGATGTACTCAACGTTTTTCGATAGCCCAATGCCAAATGGTGAGCACGGGTAAAGCCCAAGGAGTTGGGGGCCGCTGCCTCTACAGCGGGTTGTGCAAAATACAAGAGCGGCGGCTGCAATTGGGAGTGTAGGCCATAAGCCAGGCTGAGTTGTTGGCCATGCTCCAGTTGCCATTCCAGCGCCAGGCGCGGCTCCAGCGCCTGGCTGCCATTAAACGCGAAGTACATCAAATGCAAGCCGGCATTCAAGCTTACGTTGGGTAACAGCCGGGTGTGCCATTGGGCATAAGGCTGCCACAGCAGGCCACTGCCGTTTCCGCTGGCCAGCGTGTCGATGGCAGCATCGATGGCGAGGAAATCATAAGCCTGCCGGGATAGCATCAGGCCCAAACGCAAGCTGCCGCGGGCCAATTTGTGTTGCACCCAGCTATGCAAGGCAATCCTTGCCTGCAGCTGTTCATCTAGCTCCCGGAGCTCCGCTTGGTACTGCTCGTCCAGCAAGCTGCCGCTGCGGGTGCTGTTGGCAGCGGAGGCGACCACGGAAGTATGCCACAAGCTGCGCTTGCCTAGCGGGCGGGTGTAAGTGCTGCCGATGGCCCCCATCCTGGAGCGGAAGATGATGTCGTAGCGGTCTTTTTCAAACTCCCAGACACTGCTGTCCCGCTCGGCGCGGAAGAGGTTTTCACTCAGGCCGCCCAAGCCGAAAACCGTCCACTCCCCACCCTTTTTGCCCGGAAAAGCTAAGTGGAAAGACAAATCCTGAAAGTTGATCTCCTCATCCCCCAGCTCGACGCCCAGGTTGCTGAGCAGGCCGATGGTCGAGTAGCGGTAGTTGGCCAAATAGGATGAGCCCCCTTGGCGGGAAAGCGGCCCTTCGGCGGCCAGGTCCAGTCCGATAAGGCTGGCTTGGAAGGTCTGCTCGTGGCGTTCGTTGTTGCCGCGGCGCAAGCGCATGTCCATCACCCCGCTGAGGGCGTTGCCATAAGCAGCAGGGAAAGCCCCGGTATAGAACTGCGAAGCCCCCAGCATCTGAGCGCTCAGCATATTGACGCCGCCGCCGCTCTGGGTCACCCGGTCGCTAAAAGTGCCGGCATTGGGGGTGTGGTTGGGGTTGACGATGTCCACGCCCTCCAGCCGCCAGGCTAGCCCATTGGGGGAATTGCCGCGGATGACCAGGCCATTGGCCTGATCGTTGTCGTTGACCACCCCGGCAAAAGCTGCCGCCAGGCGGGCGGGGTCGAAGAAAGTAGCGGGGAAGCGCCGTGTCTCTTCCACGGTTATGGTCTTTACGCTCAAGGGGTGCATCGGGCGGCTATCGCTGCGCGATGCCCGCACTTCTATATCCGACAACTGGGCAGCTCCAGCGCGCAGCTCCAGCTTAAATACAGCTTCTTTGCCCGATTCCAACAGCACCTCCGGCAATAACAGCCGCTCGTAGCCGACATAGCTGGCCTCCGCCTGGTAGCGCCCCACCGGCACCCCCTCCAAGCGGAAGCGCCCTAGTGAATCGGCAACCGCGCCATATTCCGTATCCAGCAAGCGCAGGGTGGCGCCCGCCAGGGGCTGCCGCGTGTCCGCATCCACAATAGTGCCGCGCAGGGTCTGCACCGGCAACTGGGCAAGCAGGGGGAATAGGCCACTCAGGCATAGGCCAAGGGTAATCGAAAACTTCATTTGTCGCTCTGTTTAGATGAAGAGAGTTGGCATTGAGCTACCCTCTTTGAGCGGCAAAGGTAGGAAATGCTGCGCTTTGCTACCCAGCTACTGGATGACAAGCCGCCGATAAAGTATCTGCTGGCCATCCGATGCCGCCAGGATGTAGAGCCCGGCGGGAAGCTGCCCCACCTCCAGGCGCCCTGGCCCCCGGAAAGCCGCCCTGCACACCAACTGCCCGCCGAGGGTAAACAATTGCACCTGATATTCTACTGCTGATGGAGCTGGCCACTGGATATAAAAGGCTTCCCGGGCAGGATTGGGGAATACCAAGAGATCAGCTTGCCCCGGTATTTCCCCACTGCTGGTAACTGCCCCCTCCATGAAGAAAGAAAACACCTCGCTGGCTTGTGCACCACAGCGGTTTAGCGCCGTGACGCGCCAATAATAAGGGCCTCCAGGCAAGTCTTCGCTCCGGTCATAATAGTGCTCGGTGAGGTAAATAGCTTCCACCATCTCCTCAAACCAGGGATCGCGGGCTATCTCCAGCAAAAAAGTATCTGCACCAGGCACGGGCGACCAGCTGAAGAAGAGCTGGTTTTGAAATACCGGCGAATAGTTGTCCGGTATAAGCAGCAATGGCGCCTCCGGTATTGCCGTGATATTCAACTGGAAGTTGGTAGTATAGCTATAGTTGCCATCGCTGGCAGTAAGTACCACTGGATGTGTGCCAGCTTGGACGAACCCATCGAGGGTAATCGTCACCATTTCTCCTGGCAAAGCCGGGTTGCTGCTGTAAGTAGCAGCTGTACCTGCCGGCAAGCCACTAAGCTGTAGCGCTACAGACTGCCCAAAGCCCGCGCCTACATATACTTCCATACTGACTGGCTGCTCCAGGCAGGCTTCCACGACCTCCTCTAGCTGAAAAAGCTGGGGGAGCTGGGGATAAGTACGGCAAAAGTTGATTTGCCAGCCATTGAGCTGCCCGCCGTCTTGGTGCTGATGGTCAATAATGGTGAGCCGCCAGATACCCGCCACGGGCTCTCCGATAAGTGAGGACAAGGGGCCAAGCGGTTGAAATGTGCCCTGGATAGCCGGCGGGACGATATGGCAGGTCGTTTCCAGATTGGCTTGAGTATTGCTGGCGGCATCGTCGAAGCCCAAGAGCAGGTTGGAGCCCCAACAGCCAAAGGGCACCACTGGAAAGCCGGGGCGGTGGAAAAGATGTACGACCTTGCCCGAAGGCGAGCGCAGAAAGGCCGATAAATCGCCGACATAAGAATGGGAAATATCAATCTTGCTCAGGCTGATGCTTGCCAGAGTCCCTGGCTCCGTGATCAAAATTTCCGAGTGGACCGTGGGCTCACCCTGGGGCGAGATGATTTTTGGACAATCGCTGGCAGCCTGGGTATGACACTCAACGGCGGAGGTAGTCAGCTTGGAGACTACAGACCAAGGGCCGGGGCCACACGCATTGCGAGCCCGCACCCGGCTGTAATAGGTAGTAAGCGGGGCCAGGACAAGGCCCGACCGAGTCGTGCCCGTGAGGTTGAGGTTGAAGAAAATATTGGCAAAAGTAGAATCTTCGGCGAGCTGAAAGTCATAGCTCGTGGCCTGTGGCACGCTAGCCCATTGGAAAACCGGCGCCAAGGGCAAGCCTGCTGCCCCATTTCCAGGTGACAGTATCAGCGTAGCCCCAGGAGCCTGATTGACGGCGCTAAACGCTGCTGCCGCACTGGCTATTTCGTTGCCATGCTGCCCAATAATTGTAAAACTGACCGTCCCGGAAGGCAGATTGGCACCTGAAAAACTGACCGCCAAAGCGAGCGTACTCCCCGGCAGGGCAGGATTGGGCGTAAAACTAGCTGTCGCCCCAGGCGGCAAGCCAGCAGTACTAAAGCTCACCGGCCCGCTGAAAGCCTCTCCTGCTTCGACAATAAAATCAACCGTGCCTGGCAAGCAGCTTACCTCTGTGGGCGAAGCTACCAGTACGGTGGCATTACAAGCTGAAAGCCGCCGGCCGTCGAGCACCAGCGGCTCGTCCCCATCGGGTGCCAACCAGTTGCTCAGACGGGTCGAAGGTGTCCCGCCCCCAGTCCAGGCATATCTAAACCAGCCGAAAGCATCGTACTGATTGTTATTGCAGTTGGCCGCCCCGCCGTGCAACTGCCCTACGACGCGCAATTGGCGATTGAAAAGCGGCCCGCCAGAGGAGCCGCTGGCCGTAGAGCCGATGTCCCAGTCTGGCACAATGAGGTGATTGCCGGTTGGTACAGGCGTAGTGCCGCTGCCCCAAGCGCCGGCGTAGGTGCCCTGGAAGGAAAACGTGATGCGCTTCTCCGAGCCATCAGGATGGTGGATGCAGGCTACAGTATCCTGCGGCGGTGTCGCTTCCCGCGACCAGCCCGCAAAAAAAGGCTGAGCAGCAGAGGGGATGGGGTCGTCCAACTCCAGGAGGGTGAAGTCCGTACCAGCATGTGCTGCCCGCCATATCGCGCCGGTATTGAAGAGGTTTAACTGCCCATTGCCAGCGCTCCCGTTGGCGATGGAGCCAATCTGGCGGCAATAGCTGTTTTGGTAATTCCAGTAAGCGACCAACGAAGGGGCGTTGGCAGCAGTCACTTCGCAATGGAAGGCGGTGATAAAATAGGGCGTACAGTCCTGCCGGGTATTGTTGACCAGATAACCGGTACAAAAGGTATTGCCCCCCAGCCCATACACCGCTGTCGAACGGATGGCCTCGCGATACCAATCCACGATGCCCCAGCCGTTGCTGGCTCCGCAGATGGCGTCCAGGTTGCAAATACCCGAGAGCAACTGCGCAAAGCCCAGGAAATCGTGGTTGATGCTAGTCAGGCGCAAGCGCAGGTAGGGGCGCTGTTCGAACGGGATTTGCACTTCTAAAACTGCCTCCTCACCTTCCAGCACGGGGGTCCACAACTGGTCGTGAGCTTCGTTGTCAGAAGGGGTAAACGGCCCCATCAACTGTTGAGCCTGTGAATCGTAAATCAAGAGCTTGCCCCCCGGCGGCAGGTCGTATTCGCGGAAGCCAAAATTGAGCGAATAGGCACCTAAGGATTGGATGCGTAGCCGCCACACTGCCGTGCCGTCTGGCAAAACCTCCCAATGCCCATGGGTCTCTGGGCGAATGTCCACCTCAAATACCTCGGCAAATCTCGGGGCCCGGCCGGGAGTGCGCCGCGCCAGCTCTGCCTCCAGCAGCGCCTGATTGTCCATCACAGGCAAAGCCACCAGCTCCACCTCGGCCAGGGGCGTAGCGGTCTTGGCGATCTCGCTGCCGGGGTCTTGCCCCCATGCCGCGCCGAAAGCGCCGCTCAGTATCAATAAAATGGCAGTCAGGCGTTTCATGGCAATTAGCTTCCTCTCATCCAAAGGTAACAACTTTAGTTGAGAAAGTGCAAGCCAGGATGTTGATTGTGCCGCGAGGGAGACATTTGATGGCTGCCCGGGCAGCACTACTCTGGGTGGCTTGAAAAGCATAATTGTAGCTACTCACCGCCACTACCTCCGAAAACTACTGCCCCGCCAGAAAGAGCGCGTTGCTGAACAAGAACTTCCCGTTTTCCCAGAAGCCGCGGAAAAGCGGGTTATCTGCCAAGTAAATCGCCGCTCCCTGCCCCTTGGTTTCGACGGCAAAAATGACGGAATTTTTCACGTTTTCGCGGGCTTTGTAGCCAGCAAACCCGATGACTTGCGGCGCATCGCCCACATAGCCTACATTCCAGCCATTGGGGAGCAGGCTATAAAAAGTACTACCGGTTTTCAAAGTATAGTAGCTCTTGCCCAAGCCGAAAGCTAGGGGGTGGGTTTCATCCATATCGAGCTTGAAAATGGCACCCGGTATTTCATAGCTGATGTAGCGGCGCGCTTGCCCGGCATAAGGCTCGAGGTCTTCCGCATCGCTCTGGGATTGGTACCCAGCCCGGCGTGATAGCTCAAAACCGGAGTTGCCCTCCAGTGCTTTGAGCGCGCTGCCGATAGCGATGAGCCGCCCGCCCCGGTTCATCCATTCATTCAGGCGGGTCAGCATTTCATCATTGAGCTCGTAATAACCTTCCGGCATGATCAACACGTTGTAAGGGGTCAAATCTAAGCTAGCTAAAAGCCGGGCGTTGAATAAGTAAACCGGGTACCCCAGTTGGCGCTCGAAAAAGTGCCATAATTCGCCGGCGCTGCCCGATGAGGTGCCCTCCCCAAACAGCATGGCTACTTTTGGCGCTTTGATGAATTTGAAAGCGGAAGAGCCCAGGTCAAAGCCATCGTCAGAAAAGCCGGTGCGGATTGGCTCTACAGGCAGCTCGTATTCGCCTGCCAGGCGAGCCACTGTTTCATGGAATAGCTCTGGCTTCATCTTCCGGTTGTCGGCAGCCGTAATGGCCAGAGTACCGGGGCGGTATGTTTTGCCTTCAATGGAAAAAGTACCAGTCGAATAGCGGGCTTTGATGCCTTTTTGTAACAAGGCTGCCAGCAAACGGGCGCTTTGCAAGGACGACCATTCCACCAAATAGGCGTATGGTGCAGATACAGCCGGCAGGGCACTCGGCTCGGCAGCGAGGCTAAAAGCCACAACTGGATCCAGGCGTTGTATGGCCGCATAAGCTTCCAGCCCATATACATAGGGAAGGCTCCAGGCGGTGATATCGTAAGTCAGCGTATCCTCCAGCGTGGGCTCTGGCTCCAGCAGTACCTGCGCCAGAACCGACATGGGCTGGTAGGCGCTGACGAGGAGGTCGTTGCTCTTGACCGTAAGGTTCTCCTCGCGGCCCGTTTGGTAATTGAAGGCACGGATGGCCGCCTCTTTGCCCGCCCGGCCGTATTGGATGCCATTGCGGTTCAGCAGCTCGCAAAAAGCCTTCAACTTGCCAAGGGGGCTGTCGCCACGGATGATGAAAGTTTTATACGCTCCGACGGGCTTGGTGGCCGCTTGCGCGAAATAGGACTGAAAGTTCTCTACCAGCCGAGCGGCATTGCCTGCTGCGGTTTCTACCGTGGCTAGCGCCGTAGCGGTGTGGTGGGCGATGCGGTCTTCCAGCGTCAGGGTATCGCCATTTTCCAGCAGGAAAGCCCGGCCAGCGATGCCGTGGCCGGCTTGTTCGTAGGTCATGCCGATGGCGCCGTTGAAGGTGGGGTAGGTATCACCATAGCTGGGATAAAGCAGGTCGAAATCCTCACGAGTGAAATAGAGCCAGCCATTCTGATCAAAATATCGGGCGTTATTCTTTCCGATTTCAAGCTGGAAATCGGCCTGCCATGCGGTGATGTATTCGTGGTAGGGAGCTGCGGCCGGGGCAAAATAATAAGGGCTGTTGGGGAACTGCTCGTGGTAGTCCACGTGGATGTGTGGCATCCACTGGCGATAGGCAGCCACGCGCTGCTGGGTTTCCACCTGCGTCTGCCAAGCCCAGTCGCGGTTCAAGTCGAAGTAGTAGTGGTTAGGCCGGCCGCCTGGCCAAGGCTCCCTGTGCTCATAGCTGCCGCCTTCGGGCGTGGGGGAAAGCGGAGCGACCTGCCGATACCAGTTAGTGTAGCGGTCGTAACCATCGGGGTTCAGAGAGGGGTCGATGATGACGATAGTGCGATCCAGCCAGGCCTGTGCCTGGGCATTATCTGGGCGGATCAGCTCATACAGGGTTGACATGGAGCTCTCCGTAGCAGCCGCTTCATTGCCGTGGACGCCAAAGCTCAGCCAGACGATAGCGCGGTCGAGCGCGGGATCAGGTTGGCCCTCGAGCAGGCCGGCGCGGCGCAAGTTATTCTGCCTGATGGCGTCCAGCTTGGCCAGATTGTCGGGCGAAGAGACGAAGGCTAGCAGCAGCGGGCGGCTTTCATTGGTCATCCCGTATGTATGCAGGCTTACTGCCGGGCTATTGTCGGCGGCTTGACGGAAATAGGATGCTACTATATGATGGGGCGTAAAGTGCCGGCCATGCTCGTGCGGCAAAAAAGCGCTGGGAGATTGTAGCTGTGCCCCGAGCGCCAGAGGCAGGAGTAGGCAGAAAAATAGAAGTCGATGCATCATGTATTTATTTTAGCCTGCAAAATTAGCAATTCTGTACATAAGGGAGCCGATGGGTGATAGCAGATGGGGATAAAGGTAAGCCATCGGGCAAGCAGTGGAGATACCATGGGGCCATTCGATACAGGACGCTGCCGGAGCCGGCAATCAAGGGTCCGAGATCAAAGAATACGCTATCCTAAGTAAAGGTGGTTATAAAAGCCTGAACTAATGACGTATCTTTGCCGCTCGAACAGAAGCAGAGAAGAGATTATGGCAGAACAAAACTTCGTAGATTACGTCAAGATATGTTGCCGCTCCGGCGCAGGCGGCCCCGGGTCGATACATTTTTTACGCGACCGCAAGAACCCCCGCGGCGGCCCCGACGGCGGCAATGGCGGCCGTGGCGGGCATATCATCCTGCGGGGCAACCGCAATGTGTGGACGCTGCTGGCCCTGAAATACCGCAAACACGTCATTGGCCAGCCGGGCGTGCCAGGCAGCGACAATAATAAGACCGGGGCGGATGGAGAAGACGTCATCCTGGATGTCCCCCTGGGCACCGTCGCCAAAGATGCCGAGACTGGCGAGGTGCATTTCGAGATTACCAAGGATGGCGAAACCCGCGTACTGGTATCCGGAGGGCGGGGCGGCATGGGCAATAACTTTTTCAAATCGCCCACCAACCAAACGCCGCGCTTTGCGCAGCCGGGCGAACCGGGCAAGGAAGAGTGGAAAATCCTGGAATTAAAAGTATTGGCCGATGTAGGCCTGGTCGGTTTCCCTAATGCCGGCAAATCCACCCTGCTATCGGTCGTCACGGCGGCAAAACCCAAAATCGCCAGCTACCCCTTTACCACCCTGGTGCCCAACCTGGGCATCGTACCTTACCGTGACATGCGCTCCTTCGTGATGGCCGATATACCTGGCATCATTGAAAACGCGCATGAGGGCAAGGGGCTGGGGCACCGCTTCCTGCGCCACATTGAACGCAATGCCACGCTGCTCTTCATGATACCCTGCGATACAGAAAGCATCCAGCGGGAGTATGAGATCCTGCTCAACGAGCTGCGGATGTACAATGAGGAATTACTGGACAAGCCCCGCGTGCTAGCCCTTACCAAGAGCGACCTTATCGATGCCGAACTTAAGGAGATGCTCAAACCAGAAATACCTAAAGAGCTGCCTTATCTGTTCATCTCTGCCGTGGCTCAGCAAGGGCTGGATGAACTCAAAGACCTGCTGTGGGAAACGATTGTCAGCCACCAGCCGGCCCCGGAGGAAGAACCGCTCAGAAGAGCATTGGAAGAAGAAGAATAATACCATGAAATCAGCGGAAATCGAACGCGCCCTGCGCGAACTATTTTACGAATGGAGCGGCGAAGAGCCAGAACTGCTGCTGCCCCTGGCACCTTCCGGCTCCAATCGCATATACTACCGCCTGAAAAAGGGCGAAAAATCAGCCATCGGCGCCTACAATCCCAACGCCAAGGAAAACCAGGCTTTTATCGGCTTTTCCAGGCATTTCTGGGACAAGGGCTTGCCCGTGCCGGAAATCTATGCCGAAGCGCCTGACCACTTGATCTATTTGCAAGAAGACCTGGGTTTTACGACCCTATACAGCTACCTCTTGCAAAAAGGAGAATACTTCCCCGACTACCTCATCCGCATCTACAAACGCGTAGTGGAGCAGTTGGCACGCCTACAGGTGGAAGGGGGCAAAGGCCTCGACTACGGGTTGTGCTATCCCCGCGACGCCTTCGACCGCCAATCGATGCTCTGGGATTTCAACACCTTTAAATACCATTTTCTCCGCCTGGCCGATGTACCCTTTGATGAGCAGCTGCTGGAAAATGATATGCATGCCCTGGCTGACTACCTGTTGCAGGCTGATGGCAGCCACTTCATGTTCCGCGACTTTCAGACGCGCAATATCATGATCCGGGCAGGAGAGCCTTTCTTCATCGATTATCAGGGCGGCCGGCGCGGCGCTTTGCAGTACGATCTGGCCTCCCTGCTCTACCAGGCTAAAGCCAATATACCTGAAGACATCCGCCTGGAGCTGCTGGAGCATTACATGGACAGCCTGGAGCAATTTATCCCCCTCGAACGGGAACGCTTTGTGGAATATTACTACGCCTTCGTCTTTGTCCGTTCCATCCAGGTGCTGGGCGCCTATGGATTCCGAGGGTTGTACGAGCGCAAGGAGCATTTCATCAGCAGCATCCCTTTCGCTTTGCGCAACGTCAAATGGTTGCTAGACAATAAGAAACTAGCCGTGCCAATGCCTGAGCTGGAGCGCGCGCTGTACCGCCTCATCGAGTCGAAACGCTTTGAGCCTTTCGACCGCATCAAAGGCGCCTCCAGCCTGCTGACGGTGAGCGTCAATAGCTTTGCCTACAGCAGCGGGCCGCCGCCCGATACGTCTGGCAATGGGGGCGGCTTCATTTTCGATTGCCGCTTCATCCACAACCCTGGCCGCTACGAGCCCTATAAAAAGCTGACCGGCCGGGACGAGCCAGTCATTAACTTCCTCAAGCACCACAGCCAAATGGATGATTTCATGAACGATGTCTTTCACATCGTGGATGCCGCCGTAGAAGACTACATCGAGCGCAGCTTTACCAACCTGATGGCCAACTTCGGCTGCACCGGCGGGCAGCACCGCTCTGTTTACGCCGCTGATATCCTGGCCAAACATCTCAAGGAAAAGTATGGGGTGAGGGTAGAGTTGTCCCACCAGGAACAGGAACGGAAGGGGTGGCGGAATTAGTGGCTAGGTAGTGCCTGTCTTTATAGTCCGATAGCTGCCGTTACGCTCGGCTCCAAAATCCGCATTTACGACCATGGGGCTTGAACTTACGAAGGCCCAAAAAGCTGAAGAGGCTGCCTCAAAAGGGTGAAATCAAAGCTTCACCCCGCTTGAGACAGCCTGTGCAGGACACTAGTTATCATGGTGTAATACCAGCAATGGGATGGTGGTATTAAAAGTCAAGCGCTTGGTGATGCTTTTGTGGAACATGCGCTCCAGGAAACTGCGGTGCACGGTGCCAACGACGAGTAGATCGGCATCCGTATCTTTAGCATAGGTAAGTATCCCACCTGGGACATCGGCGCATTCCACTTCTGCTGCACTGAAGCCAATCTCTGGTTTGCCAAGATGAACTGCCTGTTCAAACTTCACCTTTTCTACCTGATAGGACTTGTCCTGCTCTTCATCTACATGGACAAAATGGACGTTGGCCTGCCGGATATCAAAGATTTCGACCACGCGCTCCAGCAAAGCTTCATCGGAAGCCTGGTAGTTGCTAGCATAGATGATGTTGTCAAAACCCCGACAGCGGCAATTTTGAGGGATCAGCAACACGGGGCAATGCGCATGTTGTGCCACATAAGTAGAAACGCTGCCAAAGAGTTGCTCAATAATATTGCCTTGCCCGGTAGTGCCCATCACGATGAGATCACAACTCTTAGACTGGTAAACGATCTCTTCACTGGCAAACCCAACCTGCAGGGCGGTGGCTGGGGCCACGGCAGTGGCTAGGCCGGGGCCGCTGTCGGCTAAAGCGTATTCGCTGACAAAATGCTCCATCAACTCCCTCTTGACTATTTCGAACTCTGCCGCCGGCATATCCAAATAAGGGTTGCTATAATCAAAAGAGGGGTGGTAGGCGTGCATCACTTCAATTTCCCAATCTCCTCTGGCGGCCAGTTTTTGCGCGAAGCGGTAAGCATTGGCAGCTTCCTCGGAGAAGTCGGTGGGGACGAGTATCTTTTTCATCGGTGGTTGCTTTTCGAGATATTGTTGTAATAAGACATATAGTTCCTCCACTTCCGGCACCTCATCCTGATAGGCTGCTTTGCCGTTAATCAGCAATGCGGGAGCTCGAGTAATCTGATGTTCCAGGATATCGGTCACATTGGTTATCTCCTCCACCTGCACCCGCAATTGGGGCAAGCGAAGCAGCGCCTTGCTCAGATTAGCTTTGAGCGCCCTGCTCTTTCGGCAGCCGATGCCTAATATCTTAATGTGTAGTGGCATGCAGCATTCATTGTGTTTTTTTGCTTTCCAAGATCTGCTGTGCGGTAATCTCTTCGCTAGCCAGCGCTTTGATAATATCAAAAGTGGTCAGTATGCCGGCAAGCTCCCCATTCTCTTCCACGATTGGGATGGCGTGGAAACGGTTTTCCAGGAAAATCTCCAGGGCTACATTGACACGCTCATTGGGCATCAGCTTGGCCAGCCCTTTGGTCATGATATCTTCGGCCTTGTAGGTGCGTAGGCGCGCTTCGTTGACAAAGCGGTCCTCTTCATTGCGGTTGAAGCCGCGCATGAAGTAAATAAAATCGGTTTTACTGATCAAGCCGACCATTTCCTTGTAGCGCACGACCGGGATGTGGTGGATTTTGTTTTTTTCAAAGATTTCCTTCACCACCGTGAGCTTATCTTCTGGTGTGACAGTAATCAACTTGGTAGTCATCAGCGTTTTGACAGGAGCTAGGACGTTCATCTTTTGCGATTTTAAGGTTAGTGATTCAAATACAACACTAATATCAGCCAAAGGTAGGCCTTCGCCGGTGAGAAATATCAACGCAGCCAAATGATTTTAGTCAGCCAGGCTTCAGCGGGCTTCATCAGTGCGGAGGATAGGGCTTAGCTATTTTCAAAAAACTTGTTTTTGCTAGCTATATTCTCCAGGAACCCCTTTCATATTCATATTTTCACTATTTTTGTAGCCCGGCCGCGATTTTTGGCCGTTTTGGGGATTCGTGCGTAACAAAATGAGCTGCCCGGCCGTTTTTGCTTTTTAAAATAGCTGACTCGTACAAACCGATTTCGATATGAAGCAACTGTTCATCCTGTTCTTTTTGCTCTTTGGCCTTACCGTTATTGCCCAGGATTCTATTGAACAACTTGAGAAAGACTTGCAAGAAGCCAGCACCAGCAAGGATAAAATGTTGATCTCTTATCAGCTTGCCGAGGCTTACCTGCGCGTCAACACCACCAAATCTATTGACTACGGCAAACGCGCATACCAGCTGGCGTCCGATCTGAAGAATGACGGCATGTCGGCTCAGGCGGCTTATCTGGTGGGGCAGGGCTATGAGCGCGATAAAAACGACCGCAATGCCGAGGTTTGGTACCGCAGCGCCTTGGCAGCCGCCAAGCAGGCCGGCGATTCCGACCTCATTATAAAAAGCGTAGAGAAGCGGAGCCGCCTGGCTACTAAAGTGCGTGACTACCGCAAGGCTTATCAAGTGGTGGAAGAAGCCTTTACTCACTTCAGCCAAACGGGTACAAGCATTAGTGACCTGGAGAACAAGTACGATGTGCAAAAAAGCCAACTGGAAAAGGAGAAGCGCCGCCTGGAAGAGGAGCGCGAGCGCCTGCAGTCAGAAATCAGCAGGTTGGTCGGCGAGCGTGCTGAGTTGAGCACCGACCGCGACCGCCTGCAACAACGCCAACAACAACTCACCCAGGAAAAGCAAAAAGTAGAAGAGAAAATAACGGAGACCGAAACAGAACTAGCCTCGGTTTCGGAGGCGAGAAAACGCGCCGAGGAAATAGCACAGGTACAAGCACAGCGGGTCAAGCAACTCGACCGGGAGGTTTTAGAAAAAGAAAACGTACTCCTGACTCAAGAGGCTGAGCTGAATCGCGCGAAACTTGAAGCAGTTCAGGCCGCCAACCGCCAGAGGTTTTTCTTCTTGATAGGAATCGCATTGTCTTTGGTAGTCTTGTTACTCCTGATTCTTTTTCTGTCTTCCTCCCGCTCGCGCCGCCAACTTAGCGAGAAGAACAAGACGATCAAACAGGAGCAAGACCGCTCGGAAGAACTGTTGCTCAACATCCTGCCCAAGCCCATTGCCGAGGAGCTCAAAGAGTACGGCAAGGCGAAAGCCAGAAGGTACGAGCAGGCCACGGTGCTCTTCAGCGATTTCATCAACTTCACCTCTATTGCTGAAAAGCTCTCACCCGAAGAGCTGGTGGAAGAATTGGACAAATGCTTCAAATCATTTGATTTCATCATTTCACAGTACCCTGAAATTGAAAAGATCAAGACCATTGGAGATTCCTATATGTGCGCCTCTGGCTTGAGCGAGCGCCGCAGCATCCCTACCGGCATCATCCTTGCCGCCATGGAAATGCAGCAATCCCTGGCCGAACAGCGCAAGGAGAAACAACGCCTTGGTAAACCCTACTTTGAAGCCCGCATCGGCATCCATACCGGGCCGGTCGTCGCCGGCGTCGTAGGCATGAATAAATACGCCTACGACATCTGGGGCGATACCGTCAATACCGCTTCCCGCATGGAATCCAATGGTTTGGAGGGGCAAGTCAATATTTCTGAAACCACTTATGGCCTGATAAAATACCAGTTTGATTGCGAATACCGCGGCAAAGTTCAGGCCAAGAATAAGGGCCTCATTGATATGTACTTTGTGCGCAAGGTAAAAGCTCAGAACCTGGCTGCAGTGCATTGAACGGCTGATGCCTGTCCAATAAAATCTGACGCCCGGGCAAGCAACCCTTTTTGCTTCCGGGATGTTTCCTCTAAGCTATTTTGGCGAATTTAGCTGACAAAACCTGGCTTATCCCATGCCGTTCCAACTCCAATCCCCTTTCGTGCCTACCGGCGACCAGCCACAGGCTATTGAGCAGCTTATTAATGGCATCACGGCCGGCGAGAAGGCTCAAGTGCTGCTCGGCGTCACCGGCTCGGGAAAGACTTTTACCATGGCCAACGTCATCGCCCAGCTGGGCAGGCCCACCTTGGTACTGACCCACAACAAAACCTTGACTGCCCAGCTCTATGGGGAGTTCAAGGATTTTTTCCCCGATAATGCCGTGGAGTACTTCGTTTCCTACTACGACTACTACCAGCCCGAAGCCTATCTCTCGGTGACGGATACCTTTATCGAAAAGGACTTATCGATCAACGAGGAAGTCGATAAGCTACGGCTACGGGCTACCTCTTCGCTCCTATCCGGCCGACGCGACATTATCATCGTCGCTTCGGTCTCTTGTATTTACGGTATGGGCAACCCGGAGGACTATAAAAACAGCATCATCCGTATCAAAGCCGGGCAGGTCATCTCGCGCAATACTTTCCTCTACAACCTGGTAGAGAGCTTGTACGCCCGAACAGAGACCGACTTCCGCCGCGCCACCTTCCGCGTACGTGGCGATACCGTAGATATCAATCTGCCTTATGTGGACTATGGCTATCGCGTCACCTTTTTCGGGGATGAAATCGAGTCCATCGACCGCATCGAGATCGAGAGCGGCAAGCGCATCGAGAGCATGGAGACAGCAGCGATCTTCCCTGCCAACCTCTATGTGGCGCCCAAAGACCGCATCCATCAGATCTTGCGCGAAATCGAGGACGAGCTTTACCAGCAAGAGAAATACTTCGAGCGCGAACGACGCTTCCTCGAAGCCAAGCGCATCCGGGAGCGCACTACTTTCGACCTGGAGATGATGAAGGAGCTGGGCTACTGCAGTGGGGTGGAAAACTATTCCCGTTTTTTCGACGGCCGCCGACAGGGCAGCCGCCCCTTCTGCCTGCTGGACTACTTTCCTGACGACTACCTCATGATCATTGACGAGAGCCACGCGACCATACCCCAGATACGTGGCATGCATGGCGGCGACCGGGCCCGCAAACTTAGCCTCGTCAACTACGGCTTCCGCTTGCCTTCTGCTATGGACAACCGGCCGCTGAGCTTCACCGAATTTGAAAGCCTCGTCAATCAAGCCATCTTCGTCAGCGCCACTCCTGGAGACTATGAACTGGAACTGACCGGAGGGGATATCGTCGAGCAGATCATCCGCCCCACCGGCTTGCTGGACCCCCCCATCGAGGTACGCCCCAGCCTCAACCAAATTGATGACCTGATGGAGGAGATCCTCAAGCGCATCGAAAATGAAGAGCGCACCCTGGTCACCACCCTCACTAAGCGCATGGCCGAGGAACTCTCCAAATACCTCGAGCGCCTTCACATCAAGGTACGCTACATCCACTCTGAGGTAGAGACCATGGAACGGGTCGAAATACTACGCGACCTGCGCCTGGGCGAATTCGACGTGCTCGTCGGGGTCAACCTCCTGCGCGAGGGGCTCGACCTGCCAGAAGTATCTCTAGTTGCCATTTTGGATGCAGATAAAGAAGGCTTTCTGCGCAACAACCGCTCGCTGACCCAGACTGCCGGCCGCGCCGCCCGCAATGCCAACGGACTGGTGATCTTTTATGCCGATAAGGTGACTGACGCCATGCAAAGCACCATCGAAGAAACCAACCGCCGCCGGTCACTACAGATGGCCTACAACGAAGCCAACGGCATCGTGCCTCAGACCGTACGCCGTAGCCGCGAAGAAATCCTCAGCAAGCAATCCATCCTCGATATCCGTGGCAACCAGCAGCGCGCCTACGTTGAGCCTGACCAGCCCAGCATCGCTGCCGACCCCATTGTAGGCTACATGAACCGCGATCAGATCGAGCGGTTGATACGCGAAACGGAAGACAAAATGAAAAAGGCAGCTAAGGAACTGGACTTCATCTCCGCAGCTCAATATCGGGACGAGCTGCTGGCGCTTAAAAAGCGGTTATAGATCATGCGATTCCCCCCCTGGCCTCCCCTGGCTAAA
>CAYSPJ010000040.1:20701-25417 GCA_964432875.1 uncultured Phaeodactylibacter sp.
ATGGGGCGGTTGCCAGAGAGGAACACCGTCACGGCTCCTGGGTGCAATCCGTCCTGATCATACTGCGTCAGCATGAGGCGATAGGGCTCCAACTGCTCTCTTAAGACCTGATAAGTAGGCTCTGCCGCGCTCTTAATGTCAATCATCAGGAAAAAGGGGGCTTCATAGCCAGGATACACTTGCCCGCCATGGGCCTCGATGCGGGCCCAAAGTGGTTCGAGGTACAGCTCCCGAAGGGTGCGCCGCATACTCTTAAACAGCGGCTTGCCATGTGCCACGTACAACTCCCCGTCAATCAGATGCACATCGGCTTCGATGCTGGTGAATCCCTGGCTCAGCGCATCCAGCAGCGGCCGGCGGTGCGCATAATCGTTGTGGGCATGGGCATAAGAGATTTGGGCAGCGGCCGGGCAGCAAGCCAAAAACAGCACGAGGGCAAGCCCGATATAGGCAATGCCAGCTTTATAGGTTGCGACCGCCCGGCCCGGCAGCAGCTTGGTGTGTGGTATCAATTGCATGCGCTGTGAGTCTCAATATCCCCCGACGAAAGGATTATGGCGCCGTTCATAACCGATGGCAGTATCCGGGCCATGGCCGCAATAGACCTTGACGTCGTCTCCAAGCGGAAAGACTTTGTCCACAATACTGCGGATTAAGGTATCGAAATCGCCGCCGGGCAGGTCGGTTCGGCCGATGCTGCCGTAAAAGAGCACATCGCCAGCGATGAGGAAGCGGTCGGCGGAGCAGAAAAAAGAGAGCTCGCCCGGGCAGTGACCAGGGGTGAGGATGGCTTGCATCTGTGTGTTGCCGAACTCAATCAAATCACCATCTTCGATAAATTTTTCGGGCTCTGGAGAAATCCTGCCACCCGGTATTGGGACGCCGAATAGCAGGGCTGACTGCGGCGCCGCCGCCAGTATCGGCAGCTCGTCACGGTGGATTTCCAGCGGCAGGCCATAAGTTTCATGCACGAAGAAATTGCCAAAAACGTGATCGAGATGGCAGTGCGTATTGATGAGCCGCACTGGTCGGAGCTTCCGGCTGCTGATCTCGTGGGCCAGCGCTTGCTGTTCTGTGGCCTGATAGCAACCAGGGTCAAAGATGACACACTCGCCGCTTTCATCATAAACGATGTAAGTGTTCTCCTGAAAAGGGTTGAAAGTTAGCTTGAGTACCTGTGCCATCTTTTTTAGGGCAAGATACGGACATTGCCCGAAAAAGGGTAATGCCTGGGCGCGAAAAAAATGGAAACTTGCTGGAAAAACCCTATATTGCTCCAGCGGAAAATGTACGAAGGGGATTTGGCGTTTTAAAGACAGGCTTGCTTTTTTCCAGCAAAAAAGGCGCGTTGGCTAAACCCTTGGCGCGGGTGGGCTGTCTTCTCTTTATGCTTTGACTTAAAATCGCTTAAAGTTGACCAAGCTTGTAGAAGCTGCAAGGCATGGATAAATAATCATAGTACTGCGATATGCGAAAATCAAGTTGTACCCTATTGTTCGTGCTTTCCCTGGCAGCCATGCTTTCAGCGCAAAGCGTTTCACAAGTAGAATTCGGCAAAAACCGGGTGCAGTACCACCGTGATTTTGACGAGTGGTCGCAGTATGAAAGCGATAATTTCATCACCTATTGGTATGGCGAGGGCCGCATGATCGGCCAATCTGTCGTGGTGCTGGCCGAACAGGATTTCGCCAGCATCCAGAATACGCTGGAGCACCGCATCAACGAGAAAATTCAGATTATCGTTTATTCCGACCTGACCGACCTCAAGCAGAGCAATATCGGCAGCGAGGAGGTGTTCAACAATACCGGCGGCCAGACGAAGATAGTGGGCAACAAGGTTTTTGTCTATTTCGATGGCGATCACAATGACTTGCGGCGGCAAATCCGCGAAGGCATCGCCCTGGTCTATCTCGACGCCATGCTTTTTGGCACTAATATCCAGGAGATCGTACAAAATGCCGTGATGATGAACCTGCCGCCCTGGTTTAAAGACGGCCTGGTCGCTTATGTTGGCGAAACCTGGAATACGCAGCTGGACAACCAGTTGCGCGACTACATCCTGAACGAAAATTTCAAGGGTTTTGAATGGTTGGCTGAAGAAAACCCCCGGCTGGCCGGACACTCGCTCTGGTACTTTATCGGTGAAAATTTTGGCCGTTCCACGGTCTCCAACTTGTTGTATCTCACCCGGATTAACCGCAGCATCGAGAGTGGCTTCCTCTATGTGTTGGGCAGCCCTTATGAGATGATTGGCGATAGCTGGGCACTGTTTTTTAAGCAACGTTACGAGGCAGAAACAGCCGGGCGCTTCCTGCCTGAAGGCAAGGTACTGGATATCAAAAACAAGCGGAAGCTCCCCCTCAGCCAGCTCAAGCTCAGCCCCAATGGCAGGAAGGTGGCGTATGTGGCCAATGAAATCGGCAAATACAAAGTCTATGTACAAGAGGTCTCTACCGGAGAACGCAAGCTCGTCTTCAAAGGTGGTACCCGTAATGCTTTGCAAGCTACCGACTATAACTACCCGCTTTTAGCTTGGAACCCCAGCGGGCAGCAATTGGCCATGGTCTTTGAACACCGCGATGTGGTCAAACTCCTGCTCCACGATTTCTCTACCAATAAAGCATCGGTCGAGGATTTTTCCACGGAGTACCAACGGGTCTACAGCATAGATTACGTCAACCCCATCACCTTGGTGATTTCAGCTGCCGTGCGGGGCTATTCCGATATCTTCCTCTACTACACCAATACCCGCCAAACCCAGCGCATCACCAATGATTTCTGGGATGACTTCGACGCCTCCACCGTGCGCAGCGGCAATCGCAATGGCATCCTCTTCGCTTCCAACCGCCGCGATACGCTACTACAGACCGAAAGGCTGGACAGCATCATGCCTGCCAGTACTTTTGATATCTTTTACTACGACCTGGAAAACCGCTCCAAAGAACTGGTGCGCGTGACCAATACCCCTTTTGCCAATGAACGCAACCCCGCTGCGGTAGATACGAGCTGGTTCTCTTTCCTCAGCGATGAGAGCGGTATCTTCAACCGCAAGATGGGCTACCTCGAAGATTACATCCACCACTATGAGCGGATCATAAACCTTACTGACGGTTCGGAAATCCGCCTGCACATCGACTCTACCTTCGCCGAGCTGGACTCTGCCCTGGTTGATACCATCATCATCGAGCCAGTCATCAAAAAGCGGGCCATCAACCACAACAATAGCAACTACAGCCACAGCATCCTTAGCCAATCCACCGCATCGCGTTCAGAGCGGGTTGCCAGTTTATTCCTGCTCAACGGCAAACACCAGGCTATCGTGCAGAGCTTGAATCCCGATTCTACAGTCACCGCACCACGTACCCGCTATCTACGTAAGCAGGCCGAGAAGATTATTGAAGGAGCGGCAGTTGCGCCTAAAGCCCCCGAACCGACGACGAATATCCTGAAAGAAGCGGAAAAAGTGTCTGCCCGTGAAGAAATGCTCCCCCCCGCCAAACGCGATACCGGGAAAGTGGATATCGACAATTACCTCTTCCAAAGCGAGTTTGATGACCGAGACGTGCCGCCGTCCATCATCGTCATCGAAGATAAACCCGTGCAGGCGCCCGAAGAGCGGGTACGCGTCATCTCGCCCCAGCAACAATCGGGCAACCGCTTTGCCAACCTGGATAAAACCCGGCGCCCCCACAACTTCCGCCCCTCCAATATCGTACCCTACCGCCTGCAGTTCCGCACTGATTTCGTGACGACGCAACTGGACAATAGCCTGCTGTTTGATGGGCTCAACAGCTTCGCTTCTAATCCCGAAGGCTTTAACTACCCTCCCCCAGGTATCCTCCTAAAAGGCAATCTGAAAGACTTGTTTGAAGATTACGAATTTGAAGGGGGGATGCGCATCCCGACTACTTTCAACGGCAGCGAATATTTCCTGATTTTCAAAGACAAGAAAAGGCGCCTCGATAAGCACTATGCCGTGTATCGGCGCAACCAGCGCTTCCCCGGCGACAGCCAGACCTTCGTGCCCAACCGCCGGGAGTCCAATGTGGTGCTTGGCCAAGCTAGCCTGCGCTATCCGCTGGATATCTTCCGCAGTGTTCGCGCCATCGGTACCCTGCGCCGCGACCGCACCACCCAACTCGCCACTGATTTGCCCTCGCTGGAAAGGCCCACTATTACTGAGCAGCGCATCGGCATGCGCCTGGAGTACGTTTTTGATAATACCCTGGACGTGGCCCTCAATATCAAGAACGGCACCCGCTATAAATTTTATGGCGAAGCCGTCAAGCGCTTCGACCTCAGCTTGAGCAACGGCATTTCCATGGACTTCAACCGCGGCTTTATGACTATCATTGGCCTGGATGCCCGCCATTATCAGCGCGTGCTCAAGCATTCGGTGTTAGCTGCCCGCCTGGCTGGCGCTACTTCCTTCGGGTCGGAAAAAATCCTGTATTATCTTGGAGGGGTAGACAACTGGCTATTCATGAATTTTGACCAGAGCATCCCCGTCCCACAGAGCAATGAATTTGCCTACCAAGCTGTAGCCGCCAACTTGCGCGGCTTCGACCTCAACATCCGCAACGGTAATACTTACCTGCTGATGAATACCGAATTGCGCTTGCCGGTCTTCCGTTATCTTTCGTCCCGCATCCGCTCGCCCTTCCTGCGCAATTTCCAGATGGTGGGCTTCTTCGATGTCGGCTCCGCCTGGGAGGG
>CAYSPJ010000040.1:25517-39462 GCA_964432875.1 uncultured Phaeodactylibacter sp.
TCCAGGCAGCTTAGGCCAGATTCCGTCATAAGCCAGGTCGACCCTGGATTGCGCCAGAGGAACTGCTTGCGATCAGCTTTGGCCATCTCCTCTACATAATTGCTAAGGTTGCCGCCGATGCGCACTGCTTTGCCCTGCGGTATGCCAATCGTAAAATGGATCTCCTGAACACGCCACTTATCTGTTTTTGAGATGCTGATGTGGCTGGGAATCTCCAGCTTATTGTCCGACAATTCAGGCTGGAAATTGATTTGGCTGGCGAGCCTTTGCGCTTCAGCTGCATTGGCACCACGAGCTTTGAAGCGTTTGGTCAGGACAAATTCGCCCCCATCGGTTTTTTCCAAATTGATGCGTAAGCCACGAATCAGCAATTGGTCATCCATAAAAACCAAGTCGTTATTGCCGATGGTAATATTGCCTTTGCCCAGCTCACTCTGGATCATTTCAAGGCTAAGGGTGTCATTAGGCAGCGCCGGCAGCCTTGATTCCTGGCTAACTTCCCCTTCCCGCATAAAATCCTGGGCAAAGGAAGCGCCAACGAAACCCAAGCTTGCCAGGTTGACGACCCAAAAGGCCGCCAGCCCAGCCCGCCAGGGCGCACTCATTTGCGTGCCATACAACAATCGGGTGATAGATAATACAACACCTAGCAGCACCAGCCCAATGATCATTAGAATATTGAAGGCGGCTAGTATAGAGAGGAACGAACGTTCCGGGGTGAAAAATTCAAACAACGGCCAGGCGAAAACCATCCCGCCAACCACGCCAATCCAGGCAGCGGCGAAGGCAAAGATGAACAAGGCCCCCACGAAAATCAGGATGGGTTTCCATACGTTGCTGATGATATCCAGCATTATCCGGATGCCCTTGCCCAAAGCGGCGATGCCTTTGCGCAGGATCTCTCCGAATTCATCGGCACCTTCAAACGGTTTTTTTTTGCTCCCGAGTTCGTTCCCAAATTCTTGTACCTTATGAGACAGATGGCTGAATTCTTCCTCGACAATCTTGCCGATATTGGAGACGTTGATCGGTTCGCCGCGCATCGCCAGGCGGTCGCCTGCTGTCTTCGCCTTGGGCACTACAGCCCATAAGATAATGTAGGCGGGGATACCAAAACCGCCGGATACCGTGATGACCACAAACAGCAGCCGGATCCAGAGCGGATCCTGGATACCGAAGTAGGCCGCTATTCCGGAGCAAACGCCGCCGAGCACTTCGTCATCAGGGTTGCGGAACAGGCGCTTCCCAGGGCGATAACTGCCTTCCTGTTCAGCCCGAGGTATTGCTCGCTCTTCAATCGGCTCGGCACCAAAATCTTCGGGCGTACCCATGATGATGATAGCGTCCTTAACGTCTCGTAAAGTGATGATGGTGCGCTGCCCTGCCAGGCTTTCCTGGAAAAGCTCCGCCATGCGCGCCTCGATGTCAGCGGTGATTTCTCCGTATCCTTCCGAGGCATGAAAGTGGCGGTGGATGGTTTCCAAATAGGCGCTTAGGTGTTCAAAGGCGCCCTCGTCTATCGTGAAGGGGACGCCACCAAGGTTGATGTGCTGTACCTTATTCATTGGTGAAATTGTTTGTAGTGGAATGATGTACGACTGCTACGAGATGCTCCCAGGTGCTCAGCAAGTCCTCCAGGAAATCTCTGCCGGTATCGGTAATCGAATAGTACTTGCGCGGTGGCCCCATCGAGGACTCCCGCCAGTTGTACTGCAACAGCCCTTGGTCTTTCATCCGGCTGAGCAGCGGGTAGAGCGTGCCTTCAACGACGATCAGCTTCGAGGACTTCAAGTCCTCGATGATGTCGGAAGGGTAGGCTTCCTTGCGCGATACGATGGCCAAGATGCATAGCTCCAGCACCCCTCGCCGCATCTGCCGGCCCATCTGTTCGCTAATCTTGTTCAATTCTTCCGTTTTCATATGGCAAATATACAACAAAACCTAGTACCATGCAACACATAGTACTAACAAAAGCAAAGTAATTGATATGAAGGGGTAGCAGCCATCGGCCAAATTAGCCAGAAAATGGATGAATGAAGGGGCACCCTGGCTTTCTGAGGGGCTGCTACCGCTGTTTTCAGACTAGCAGCCCGCCTTGCTAAATAATTGCCATAGTGTTTAACCCAAATTTAACGAAAAAAAGGCCATCTAACCTGTACATCTGCGCTCTAATCAGTGTTA
Source organism: uncultured Phaeodactylibacter sp. (assembly GCA_964432875.1). Taxonomy (GTDB): domain Bacteria; phylum Bacteroidota; class Bacteroidia; order Chitinophagales; family Saprospiraceae; genus JACJYE01. The sequence continues at coordinate 27,699 of CAYSPJ010000040.1, forward strand.
TATTATTGTTGATTAAGGTTTTAGCTCTACATTCCGTGAACGAACAAAATATTTACAAGATGAAAATCAAAACCCTATGCCTATGGTTTTTTCTGGTTTTGTTTGCGGCGACTTCTCTGCAGGCGCAGTACTTCGGACGCAATAAGCCCAGCTACCAAACCTTTGATTTTAGCGTATACCAATCTCCAAATTTTGAGATTTACCACTATCTGAACAACCCGGAGCGGCTGGAAGAGATCACCCGGGAAGCGGAGCAATGGCATTTTATGCATCAGTGCATCCTGAAAGACACTATACAGGGGCGCAACCCCATCGTATTGTATAATGACCATGCCGGCTTCCAGCAGACCAACACCATTATGAGCACGGTAGGCGTCGGCACGGGTGGGGTGACGGAAGCTTTCAAGAACCGGGTCGTGATGCCTTTTGCCATGTCCAACCAACAGACTAACCACGTGCTGGGGCACGAATTGGTACACGCCTACCAGTACAACATGATCCTGCGAGGCGACTCCACTTCGCTTAAAAACCTGAGCAATCTACCTCTGTGGATGGTAGAGGGCATGGCTGAATATCTTTCCATCGGCAGTATCGACGCCCACACCGCTATGTGGATGCGCGATGCCGTACTCAACGACGACGTGCCTACCCTCAGGGACTTACAGAACCCCAAGTACTTCCCCTACCGATATGGCCATGCCTTCTGGGTATTCCTCACCGGCCTGAAAGGAGATGACATCATCGAGCCTTTCTTCGTCGGCACCGCCAAATACGGCTTTGATGAGGCCTGTGTCAAGGTGTTGGGCATGAGCAGTAAGAATCTGTCGGAACTCTGGGTGCAGGGCCTCAAGAAACACTTCGGCAATTTCCTCGATGCGGACAAGGACCGCTTGGCGGGCAAAGAGCTGTTTGACCGCAAAAGTACGGGCCGCATCAATATAGCCCCCCAGCTCAGCCCAAACGGCCGCTACGTGATTTTCTTGTCGGAGAAAGACCTCTTCTCCATCGACCTCTTCCTGGCTGATGCCCGCACGGGAGAAGTCATCCGCAAAGTGGCCAGCAGTGCTAAAGACGGCCATATCGATGATTTCAATTATATCGAATCGGCAGGTGCCTGGTCACCCGACAGCAAAGAGTTTGCTTTTGTGGCTTTCAGTAAAGGGCGCAACATCCTGGTCATCAAAAACGTCGAATCGGGTAAAACCGTAAGAGAAATAGCCATCAAAGATGTGCCGGCCTTCAGCAACCCTGCCTGGGCCCCCAACGGGCGAAGCATCGTCGTCTCGGGCCTGGTCAATGGCCAGGTAGACCTCTATTCCGTCAACTTGCAAAACGAACGGGTCGAGCAGCTCACCAACGACCCATACTCCGAGCTGCACCCGCACTGGGCAGATGACGGCAGCTACATCCTCTTTTCCAGCGACCAGCTCAGCCGCGAACGCGGCCGGACCAATGGGAAATGGACCTTCAACCTGGCCAAACTAGACATCGTCAACTACCGCGTGGAACACATCGATATCTTCCCCGGTGCCGACAACCTCAACCCCATATTGGACACTGCCCAGAACATCATCTTCCTCTCCAACCGCGATGGGTTCCGCAACCTTTACAAATATGAACCCTATAGCGGCAAGGTGTACCAATTGACCAACGTACTAACCGGCATCAGCGGCATAACCCCGTATGCGCCCGCCATCAGCATCGCCCGGCGGCGCAACCAGGTATTATACACCTACTTTTCCAAAAACGAATACACCATTTACCGGGCCAGCCCCCAGGATTTCCTTTACCAGGAGGTTGATCCCCAGGTGGTCGATTTTGCCGCCGCAAGCCTGCCCCGCTTCAACCCCAAGGCCCCGGCTTTGGTAGACCAGCAACTGCGAGAGCTGTCACCGATGAAGGAGGTCAGTATTGACAGCCTGCGTACGGTGCCCTATCGGCCGCAGTTCCAATTAGACTATGTTGGGGGGGGTGCCGGCATCGGCTTGGGCACCAGCAATGCCTTTGGCACCCAGACCGGCCTGGCCGGCGGCGTGGATATGCTCTTCAGCGATATCCTCGGCAGTAATACGATTTTCACTAGCCTGGCCCTCAATGGCGAAATCACGGACTTTGGCGGGGCCACCGCTTACATCAACCGCAAAAGCCGTATTAGTTGGGGCGCGACGCTGTCACATATCCCCTTCCGCAGCTTTGCTTTTGGCGGACGGGGCATCGAGCCGATCCGTTTAGGCGATGTTCTTGTGCCGGCGCTGGCCGATACCTTCTACGTTCGACGCATCTTTGAGAGCCGCGCTGGCTTGTTTGCCTACTACCCCTTTTCTACCACCCTACGCGTAGAGGCAAGCACCTCCTACACCCGTTATGGTTCGCGCCTAGACCGCTATGTCAATTACTACGAAACAGATGGCGTCTTCATCGGGCGCTTACTGGGGCAGGAACGCGACAAACTGAGCAGTGGAGGTGGTTTCAACCTCTGGAATAGCGGCGCGGCCCTGGTGGGCGATAATGCCGACTTTGGCATCGTAGGCCCCTTGCGCGGCCATCGCTTCCGCTTGGGGGCCGACCGCTACTATGGCGAGTTTGACTTCACCGCAGTGACCGCCGACTACCGGAAATACCTCTTTTCCCGGCCAGCCGGACTGGCTTTCCGCGCCCTCCACTACGGGCGCTATGGCAGGGGTGGCGAGGACCTCTTCCCGATGTTCATCGGTAGTTCCTGGTTTGTCAGGGGATACAATAGCGGCAATGCTGGCCAATTCCTACAGGACAATGGCCGGGCCTTTGAAGAACTGTTCGGCAGCAAAATGTTGGTTGCCAACGTCGAACTGCGCCTGCCTTTTACCGGGCCGGAACGCCTGGCGCTTATCAAGTCGGGGATATTTTTTAGCGAACTGGCCTTCTTTGTGGATGCGGGCCTGACTTGGTACCGCTTTGATCAATTTGACGGGCCTATTTTCCGACTTGACAGCGAAGGCAACCCTTTCCGAGACCCCATCACTGGCGATCCTTTGATAGACTATTATCAAGCGCGCCCCATACTTAGTACGGGCGCCTCTTTGCGGATAAACTTCTTCGGGGCCATGGTCCTCGAACCCTTCTACGCCTTCCCGGTCCGCACCGAACAGAACGGTAGCTGGATGCCTCGGATAAAAGGTTTGGGCGACGGCGTTTTTGGCGTCAATATTATCCCGGCCTGGTAAATGGGCCAGCGCTTTTTGTAGAAAGGGCAACAGTTTACATATCCTGTTGCCCTTTTCCTGCTTTTAATTTTGTAAAGATTCGTTTTTCCCGGACAGTTTTTTGTAATTTTGAGGGCTTTTGGGCTTCCGTGAAGCCTGAAAGCGGGGCTTGGTTTTGGCTAACTTTTTTCAAGTGCCCATTGCTGGGCTTTTTTTTGAAAAATCCATTGTTTAAGCCCCTGTAAAATACTGCTCCGGAAAATTGATCAGAGCAGCTTGCAGGAAAAACGGAATAAGGCAGGGGAAATGCCCTTAACACAAAGCATCGAACAAAACAAAGAAGGCCTCCAACTTCATCTGGCTACTTCGGCAGACAGCAGCTCAGCCGTATTTGTGGCTGGCAACTTCAATAATTGGCAGGCTGGCCAGGAAGCGTATCGCATGGAGAAAACCGGCCCGGGGAGGTATCGTTTCGAGTTTAAAGACAAGCGCTATTTGCCTCAACACCTGGAATACAAGTATCACCGCGGTGATTGGCAAAACGTAGAGCTGGACCGCTACGGCAATATGTGCCCCAACCGAGCAGCTGATATCCAGCTCTTATCCCATATTGATGATTTCGTCCCCCATTGGATGGAGTCAGGCCGTACTTTCAACCCCGCTTTTTTGCCCTCCATCCAGCTCATCTCTGAACAGTTTGAGGTGCCGCAATTGATCAAGACACGCCGTATTTCAGCGCTGCTCCCCCACGATTACCACCGCAGCGATAAGCGCTACCCGGTGCTTTACCTCCAGGATGGGCAAAACCTCTTTGACGATTACGCCCCCTTTGGCAACTGGGCCGTGGATAAGAAGCTGGCTACAATGGCCGCTCAAGGCATCGGCGATGTGATCATCATTGCTATTGACCATGCCGCCGAAGAGCGCATCGCTGAATTTACCCCCTCGCAACAAACCAAGCTGGGCAGCGGCGACGGCAAGAAATATGCCAGCTTCCTGGCTGAGACGCTCAAGCCTTATATCGACAAAAATTTCCGCACCCTGCCCAATCGCTCGAACACTGGTATTGGCGGCAGTTCGATGGGGGGGCTAATCAGCATCTACGCCGGCTTGATATACCCTCAGGTATATAGCAAGCTCTTGATTTTTTCACCCTCGCTCTGGGTGATGCCGCAAATCCATTTCCACTTCCTCCACTTTCAAAACCCACAGGATATCGATATCTACCTTTACGGAGGAGGAGAGGAGGGGGCGAATATGGTGCCCAATATCAAACAGTTTAAACAGGCATTTGAGGAGCACGGCAAAGCCCAGGTGCAGTTCAATCTGGCGATAGACCCTCATGGTAAACACAATGAAACCCGCTGGGGAGAAGAGTTCCCTAAAGCTATAGAGTGGTTATTTTTCAAAACAAAAGAAAACCGATAATGATAATAAAGGTCAATCATAGGTTGGAAGGCGAAGCTACTACCGCCATCATCCCTCTGGCGGCAGGTGATAGGCTGGAAGCTACCCTGGAAAGCCTGGCTGAAGTGACAAATAGCCAAACAGCCATGCTACAGCAGGATTTCAAAGCAGAGCATGGAGAGGTGCTTTTACTCTATCGGGGAGCAATGCGTTATTTCCTCCTGGGCCTGGGCTATGCGCCTGCTTTCCCGGACGTGCTCAAAGCTTTTCGCTCATTTTCTCATAAATACCGGCAAAAATTGCCCTCGCATCTCGCCATCAATTTCTTATATGGCAATGCCGCGAGCCAGCCAGCGCCTTGGGTGGAAGCGGCGGTAAATGGCTTGATACTTGGCACATATCATATTGGCCAGTTCAAAAATATGACCAATGGCAGCCCACACCCGCTGACTAATGGCGGTGCCATTCTTGAAATACTAACTACGGAGCCGCTAGTGGCAGGCTGCCAGCAAGCTGCTGCCCGCGGCCAGCAAATGGCCGAGACGCAGCTACGCATCTTTGATTTGGTCAATGCGCCAGGCAATAAAAAATCTCCTGAAAGCCTGGGAGAATGGGCCAAAGCATCTGGAAAGGCTTATGGCTACACTACGCAGGTTATGGATAAGCCACAAATTGAAGCGGCTGGCCTTCACGCACTGCTGGCCGTTAATCGCGGAAGCGAACTGCCGCCAGCTTTCATCATCATGGAATACCAACCTGCCCACCAGAGTGGGGAGCCCCTGAAGAAGGTCGGCCTAGTCGGCAAAGGTGTCACCTTTGACACCGGCGGCTTGTCCATCAAGCCCTCTTCCAATATGCACTATATGAAAAGCGACATGGGGGGGGCGGCAGCCGTAATGGGTGCCATAGAGGCCGCCGCCAAGCTCCAATTGCCCGTACACCTCATCGCCATCGTGCCGGCAACGGACAACTGCGTCGATGCGCTTTCGATTAAGCCGGGCGACGTCATCAATTCCTATTGCGGCAAGACAATCGAGATTATTGATACGGATGCCGAAGGGCGGCTCATCCTGGCGGATGGGCTAGCATACCTCACCAAAAATTTCGCCCCCGATATCCTCATTGATCTGGCAACCCTTACTGGCAGCACAGTGCGCACCCTGGGCTACCATGCAGCGGCTTTGTTTAGCAATAATGACGAACTGGCAGCCTTGCTGGCCCAAACCGGCGATAACACGGGAGAGCGCTTGTGGCGCCTGCCCCTCTGGGATGTTTATAAAGACGACATTAAATCGGACGTGGCCGATGTGCGCAACTTTAGTGGCAAGCCGATGGCCGGCGCCATCGGCGCGGCCAAATTCCTGGAAGCTTTTATCGAAGGCCATGAGCACTGGGCACACCTGGATATTGCCGGCGTCGCCTTTGGCGATTCGGAGTTTGCCTCCCAAAAAAGCGCTACCGCTTTTGGCGTTCGCTTGTTGGTGGAATTTTTGGAGCGTTGCGCTAGCCAGCCCTCCATGTAAGGATGGCTCGCATTATCGCCCCTTTGGATAGCATCACTAAATAGAAAAAATAAAACTATGCCACACGCTTTGACTTTCCTTTGCATTTCAACCTATTTTAAAGGGCAGGACTTCCTGAGCGCCTGCAAAGAAGCCGGCAATACCGTTTATCTGGTCACCCGCAAGTCTTTAGAACACGAACCCTGGCCGCGGGAAGCCATCGATGAATTTTTCTATATCGAATCGGATGACAACGGGCCAGAAAACCTGGACCGGCTATCCAGAGGAATGGCCTGGCTGATGCGCAGCCGCAAAGTGGACCGCATCGTCGCCCTGGATGATTTTGATGTAGAGAAAGCAGCTTTCCTGCGGGAGCAGTTCCGCATTCCGGGTATGGGGCAAACGACCTCGCACTACTTCCGCGATAAGCTGGCCATGCGTATCAAAGCCGCCGAAGCAGGCATCCGGGTGCCGGCTTTTTCTCCGCTCTTTAATGATGAAGCCATCAACCACTACGTACAGGAAGTAAGCCCGCCTTGGGTCGTAAAACCGCGTGCGGAAGCTTCTGCTACCGGCATTAAAAAAGCCCATAGCGCGGAAGAGCTCTGGCAAATCATCCACGGCTTGGGCGATGAGCGGCACCGCTACCTCGTGGAGCAGTTTCGCCCGGGCGATGTGTATCATACCGATGCCCTGACGGTAGGGGGGAAAGTAGTATTTTGCCGCGTATCGCGTTATTTGAACACCCCGCTCGAAGTAGCCCATGGAGGAGGGATATTCCGCTCCCATACCGTCGCTTTCGGTAGCGAAGACGACGAGGCGCTGCAACGCTTGAATGCCGATGTCATGCGGGGCTTCGGCATGCAATTTAGCGCTTCTCATACCGAGTTTATCAAGTGCCGGGAGGATGGCAAGTTTTACTTCCTGGAAACCTCTTCCCGCGTCGGGGGGGCACACCTGGCCGAGATGGTCGAGTTCTCTTCGGGCATCAACCTCTGGCGGGAGTGGGCAAAACTGGAAAATGCCGTAGCCCGAAAAGCCCCGTACCAATTGCCGGAAGCCCGGCAGGACTACACGGGTATCATCGTGTCGTTGTCTCGCTTCCAACATCCTGACGATGCTTCCTTCAACGATCCGGAAATTGTCTGGAGGTTAAAAAAAGACCATCATATCGGCATGATTGTCAAAGCGCCGTCGCGAGAGCAGGTATTGAGCTTGCTCGAAAAATATGCGGAGCGGATCGGGCAGGAGTTTCACGCTTCTGCTCCGGCCGACAAGAAGCCCTATCATTGAGCCTGGTCGCGCAGCTGATCTAGCCTTACTTTGAAGCTGTACCGAGGCGTCACTTTGTATAGGGCTTCGTATTGCTCAAGTGCAAGTTTGCGGTAGGGGCTATCCTGAGGAGAGAGCAGGTACAGTTCATAATGCACCGCAGCTTTCTGCCCGGCTCTCAGGCTTTGGCTTTCCAGCTCTTTTAGCTTGCCGATGGCTACATCCACTTGCTCGAGTTCACGATACTGCTTTGCGGCGAGGATTTGCGCTTCAAAAAGCAAATCTGGATTGCCCAACTCGGTGGCGATTTCTAGCGCCTCGTTGACGAGAGGAGCAAGCCCATCTACTTGCTTCATTTCCAGGAGCACCAGGCCTTTCTCCGCCAGGCTCATACCCAGCACCAGGCGGTTGTTGATTTTGCGAGTAACATCAATAGCCCGATTGTAAAAATGCAGTGCGCGCTCGTACTGCTGGGAGTAATAAAAGACATCTCCCAGGGTGTTAAGCGCTTTGGCGATGCCTTTCTGGTAGCCCAGCTCTTCGCAGAGCATGAGGTTCTTCTGCAGGTATTCGATGGCTTGGTGAAAGCGCCCCTCAATGCTGTGCAGATCTCCGATGAGGCCCAGGGCGATGGCGATGCCTTGTTTGTCCCCTAATTGCTCGGTGAGCTCGAGGTCACGGCGGAAATTTTCCATGGCCTGGCGATAGTCGCCCTTACGCTCATACACGCTGCCGATGGAGCCGATGGCGATGGCCATAAGTTGCTTGTTGCCCAGCTCTTCGCTTAGCTCCAGGCCGCGCTGATAGGCGAGCAGGGCTTGGTCGTAGTCGCCCTTTTCGAAGAAGACGATACCAAGGTTAGTATAGAGTGTGGCCATACCTTGCTTGTCGTTATAGCGCTTGGAGACCTCCAACTGCTCTAGCTGGCAGTGGATGCCCTGCTCGTAGTCCCCTTGGTTCATAAAAGTGAGGCCGAGGTTGGCAGCGGCTTGGGCATTGGCTACTGGCTCGATAGTATCTCGGCCCAGGGCGATGCTCTTCTGCAGGTATTCTTTGGCTTCGTCATATTGGCCCTGGCGGAAACACAAGTTTCCGAGTTCACCGTAAGCCTTGGCTTTGCCCGCCTGATCATCGATCGACTCGAACAAGCTGGAAGCGGCTTTGAGGAAGCGGTCAGCCCCGCCATAATCGCCCCGCAGCATGAGCAGCCGGCCCAAGTTGTTGTTCGCCTGTCCCAGCAGTAGGACGTCGCGCGATTGCTTGGCCAGCTTCAGGGCGCGCTGATATGTCTGTTCACACTCGTCCCAATGGCCAATCAACTCAAGCACTTTGCCTTTTTTCAGGTACGTTTGTATTTGATTGGCGGTGTCTTTCTGCCGGCCTAGCTTTTTGAGCAAGCGCTCATAGTATTCCAGGGCCTGCTGATTTTGATAATTGCTGCGAGCATAGTCCGCTGCTTTGAGCAGGTATTCACAAGTTTTTTCAAACACATCGGCCTGCTCGTAGTGGAAAGCCAGGTCAACGAAGCGCTCCTCCAGCTTATCGGTATAGAGCCGCTCCATAGAATCGGCGATTTCGCGATGCAACTGCTGCAGGCGGGCGCGCAGCTGCATGTCGTAAGCAGCTTCTCGCAACAAGGAATGGCGAAACATATAACGCAGCTCATTCATCGCTTGCCAGATTTGGCCTTCTTCGGCCTGCTGTACTTGCTCCTTGAGCAGCTTGGTGGTATTGCCATTGCGCTGGATAAACTCGGCCTGGTTTTTCATCACCTCCGAAAGCACCGGCAGCTCAAACTCCCGCCCGATGACCGCAGCCGCTTTCACCGTCTCTTTGACCAAGAGCGACAAACGGTCGATGCGGGCCATCAGGATGGCGTTGATCGAGCTGGACAGCTTGATGTTTTTGTCGCGGATGGTCCATTGCCCGTCCTGCTTTTCAATCAGCCCGCTTTCCATGAAGTACTCGATAATCTGTTCGAGGTAGAAAGGGTTGCTGTTGGAGGCGCGCGTGAGCAGCTCGAAGAATTCCTCGTGGATGGGGCCGCCCAGCAGCCTTTCGGCGAAAGCGCGCACCGCAGCGGCGCTCAGGTTGCTTAGCCCGATTTCCAGGGCCGGGATGTTGTGCTCGCGCAGCATCTGGCGGCTGAGGATTTCCGGCTTGCCGCCGTCGTCGTTATAACGCGAAGTGATCAGGAGGAAGACGGCGTAAGCAGGAGACTGCCGCACCAGCTCTTCCAGCAGCTCGCGGGAGTTGTCGTCCAGCCAATGCCCATCCTCCAGCTCGACGACCAGGGGCTGGATTAGCGCCTCGGCCAAGATGAGGTTGATGATGGCCGCCAGGGTATTCTGATAGCGCCCCTTGGCATCGAGCTGCTCCCAGAGCGAGTCTTCATACACCAGGCCGAGTAAAGCTGCCAGCACCGATTTGGTGCGCGCCAGCTCGCGGCGTATCGCGCCTGCCCCCTGCTGCCCGTTGGCGGCCAGTTGGTCGAGCAACGACTCGTAGCGGGCCTCGAAGTTTTCCGTATTCTCTTCCGTGGAGCGCTCGGTATGCTGCTCGAAATAGTTGCGCAGGAAATAGATGAAGGGGTTGAAGGGCTTGCGCAAAATCTGGTCGGCCTGGCAAATGTGCCAGTGGGCTTTCTGCTGCCCGCACAGGATGTTTTTCAATTCGTAAGCCAGCCGGCTCTTCCCGATGCCCGCTTCACCATAGACGAAGGCGATGCCTGGCGACAGCCCATCGAAGATGGGCTGGGCAAATTCCAGCAGTTGTTGCAGCTCGGCATTGCGCCCTACCATCTCGCCGCCATAGACGGCCCGGCTTTCGTAATTGCGCCCGATGAGCTTGAAAGTCGGGATGCTGCCTTTGAAGCCCTTGTAGTGGATGTCGCCGTGATGGAGGAATTGAAAGGCTCGGTTTTTACGGATTTGCTCATCAGCCAGCACCTCTCCCCAGGCAGCATAGGTCATCAAGCGGGCCGCCAGGTTGACGTGGTTGCCCACCGCAGCATATTGGCAGCGCTCGGCACCACCCACGATGCCGGTATAAGCCATGCCCACGGTGGCCCCCACCCGGTAGCGCAGGCCGCTCTGCTCCTGCAGCGGACGCAGGCCCTCGCGCAAAAAGTAGATGAATTCCAGGGCCCGCTCGATATTGTTCTCGAAAGAAATCGGCGCTCCGAAAAAGCCGATCATGACGCCGCCTTTGTCGCCAAAATCGATTTCTTTGAAATAGCCCGAGAAGTTGTTGATCTGCTCCAAGGCGATGGTAGTAAAAGCATCGAGCAGCTCATGGCTGTCCACCCCATCGAAAGAGATGAAGACGGTAACCGCCGTGCGGAACTCCCCATCCTGCTTGTACTTGGCCACCGCTTCGGGCAAAAAGCGGCGCGCCACGTCTCTGATAATGGGCGGCACGCCCACCGGAGTATTGGGCAGAGCGCTCATCGGCACGTTACCGCGCACTTTGTAAAAGCCCGGTTTGATGGTCTCCAGGGAAAACTGCCCAATGGGCAGCTTCAAGCGCAGCGCATCGTCAATCACGATATCCTGGCCTTTAGCTTCTATCTGGCATTGGGCGCATCCGTCAATAGGCAATCCCCGGAAGTAATAGGCCTTGTGCTGCCCGCCTACAATGCCCCAATCCACCGTTCCATAAGACAAGCCCAGCTTGATGCCGATGGTAAAATCGCCAAACTGGAACTGCCTTTGGCTAAAGAGGCCACGCGCCATCATCGCTGCCTGGACGATATCCCGCGGGCTGCTGCTGGCCTGTTCTGCCGGAAAAATTGCGGTGAAGGCGTCGCCCGCGAAGTAAGGGATGAAGCCCCCCTTCATATACACCAGCCGCACCAGCGGCTCAAATATCTCATTGAGGATGTTGGAAAGCTGCTCGGCACCCGGGGTGCCTTGCTGCATCAGGGCTTGGGTGAGGGGAGTGAAGCCAGAGAGATCAACAAAAAGGGTATAGGCTTCTAGTTGGCCCTGGGTTCGGCCATTCAAAAACTGCTCCTGGATGAAGTGCGGGATAAGGTTTTTCACAAATCGTAGTGCTCGTTCTGATATTTAGGCGGGCAAATTACACATTTTTGGCCGATGCAGGCAAATTTTGAGGCCAAACTTGGCGGGATATAGGCCTATCTATTGCACTCCGCTATCTGATAGCATCATGGATTTGGAAAATTATCAGCCGTCCCGATTCAAGGTATCGCTTTTCGCTTCTTCTCCTGAAAAAAGCCGCTCTAAGCCTCCCCCTCCCCGCTCTCTCCCTGGCGCAGCTCCTCCCGTACCCGCTTGACGTAGGCCTCATCTACTTCCAAGGCCCGGCAGATGGTGTCGTTGTCGAAACCCATCTTGATGAGGTTGCGGCAGGCCTCCGCTTTGCCTTCCGCTTTGCCTT
>CAYSPJ010000041.1:0-15428 GCA_964432875.1 uncultured Phaeodactylibacter sp.
GCCCAAGCAAAAATCCGCGCCATCCGTGGCTAAAAAAGCGGCCAGCGAGGAATTAGTGAAGGGCTGAACTGGGAGTCAGCCCCTCACCTGCTCCGCTGCGGCCCCGCCGCTCCGGCCGCGACTCCATAGTCGCCGCCGGAGTAAGCTCAATAGCTCTCGGACTACAAAGACAGGCGCTACCTAGCCAAACGCCACCAGGCGCGGTAGAGCAAAGGCACGAAATACAGGCTCGCCAAGGTGCCTGCCACCAGCCCCCCGATGACGGCATAAGCCAAGGGGCGTTGCAATTCAGCGCCAAGGCCGCCGCTGAACAAAACAGGCGCCAATGCCAGGATAGTGGTGGCAGAGGTCATCAATATCGGGCGCAGGCGCCGCTGGCCCGCAAGATGGACCGCTTCAGCCAACGAAGCTCCCTCCTGAGACAAACGGTTCATCATATCGACTTTCAAAATGGCATCGTTGACGACGATACCGCTCATGACGACCAGCCCAATCAAGGAGACTAGGTTGAGCGATTGGCCGCTCCACCACAGGAAGGCCAAAGCGCCGGCCATGCCCAAGGGGACGGTCAGCAAGACAATCAATGGCTGCAGCAGGGATTCGAACTGCGCTGCCAGGATAAGGTACAGCATCGCCAGAGCCAAGACCAAGGCAAGCGCCAGCTCCCGGAATTGCCCGGCGCGCTCTATGGCCTGCCCCGAAAAGGAGGCCCGCCAGTCCGGTTGCTGCCGGATCTGCTCTTCGATGCCCGGCAGCCTAGCCGCCTCAAAAACCGGCAACACGATATCCAGCGATTCTTCCGTCTTGACCGCGGTAATCGCCTTGAGGCGTTTTTGTCGGCTTGCTTGGACAAAGCGCCTCAACGGCACTGGCATACCCTGCTCGTTGGCGACCGAGGCCGCCTCCAGCATGGCATAAAAGCTCCCTTCCTCACCAGCCCAGACGATTGGCAGCGGCGCGCTGCTTTGCGGCAAGTCGCCTAGCCGATACTGCCCAAATAACACTTGGAGCTTTTCGATGATTTCCGTGCGGGAAACGCCATAACGCAAAGCCGCTTCCATGTCGATGGCAACAAAAATCTGCTCTTCGTCAGGCGGAAGGATGAAGGGGATGTTGTTGCGGCGCAAATACTCCGCCAGCCAATCGGACTGGCTCGCCTCCAGGTCAAGTCCAGCGCTGGCGGCGTGCAGATGGATGACCAGCGGCGGCGCCGCACTAGCGAATATCTCGTCGAACAAGCTGCGGATGGGTGTGATTTGGATAGCAGCAGCCGGATACTGACGTTGCAATACCCAAAGCAAATCAGGGCTGAGGCTGTCAGCCGCAGGGCTTCTGATCAGGGGCCATTGCGGCAGCGCTTCCGCGAGGCTATCTTTGAACAGCAACAGGCGCACGGCATTGACTGGCTGGTGGCTGGTCTCCAGCAAAAACCGCTGCTCGCCGATAAAGCCGCTGGATAAGCCAAGAGGATGAATGGCGGCGAGCAACTGGCGGGTGCGGCGCTCGTTTTCAGCCAGGCTAAGCGGCTCGTTCCAGTCGATTTCCAACAGGATACCCGGGCGGCTCAATTCGGGGAAAGCCTGCCGGGGCATGAGCGCCAGCGCATAACTCCCTCCCAGCAACAATAAGCCTACTGCCAAACCCACTACCCAGGCGCGCCGCTCTGCCCAACGCGCCGAGCGGCTGTACCAAGCCAGCAATACGGACTCTTGCTGGCCTGGCAGCACCTGAGGCCGCGCTAAAAGCCGCACCAAAGTTGGCAGCAAAAAATAAGCTGCCAGCAGCGAACTGGCCAAGGCGATGGCGATGGATAGAGCCTGGTCGTAAAAAAGCATGCCCGCCAGGCCGCTCGTGAACAGCAAAGGCACAAAAACGGAGATGGTGGTCAATGCCGAGCTGACCAAAGGGCGGATGACTTCATTGGGGCCTGCCACACAGGCATCAGCCAGGCTACTGCCGCGCGCACGGAATTGCTGGATGTTGTCCAGGATGATGATGGAATTGTCAATCATCAAGCCGACGCCCAGCAGCAATCCCGCCAGAGAGATGGTATTGATGGAAAGGCCAACCACATAAAACCCCAACAGCGCGATGATGAGCGCCAGGGGGATAGCCAGCCCGATGAGGAGCGGCATGCGCCAGCCGCGCAGGAAAACAAACAATACCAGGAAGGCGAAAAGGCAGCCATAGCCCAGGCTGGACAAGAGATTGAGGATAGAAACCTGGAGCAGGGCAGTCTGGTCGTTGGTGAGCTGGAAAGCGAGGCCGGGGTAGTCTTCCGCAAAGGAAGCCAGCAGCGCCCGCATCTCGCGCTGCAGCTCGAACAGCCGCGCGTCGGCCTGCTTATAAACGGCGAAAACGAGCCCTTCCTGACCATTGATCCAATACCGCCCTCGAGGCGCCGCTTCACGCAAGATGACCCTGGCCACATCTTTGACCTGAAGCAGCCGCTGCCCGTGCTGAAAGTAGAGGTTTTCAAGCGTTTCCTTGTTGCGCGGGGCGACATCCAGGCGCAGGTTGTACTCATACTGGCCGTCTTTTACGAGAATAATGCCCGGCTCCAGGCCGTACTGCCCAATGAGGTTTAAAAAGCTTTGGGGCGAAAGCCCGAGAGCGCGCAGCTTGGCCTCGTCCGGTACCAGAGCAGCCTCTGCCTGGGACTGGCCGCTGAGGTCGGCAAAAGCCACCTGGGGCAGTTGCTCTATGCGGCGCTTGAGCACTTGGCGAGCCAGCTCGCTGACTTCCAGCAGCCCCTGCCCGCTTGGCGTGGCCCCTGCCTGGCGCGGGCAGACGCTAAGGTAAAACACCGGGATGTCCGACACATTGGCTTTCACCGCCCGGGGGCGCTCCAGGTCACGAGGCAACACTGCGGCCATCTGATCAATCTTTTCATTGACTTCGATGAGGGCCAGGCGCATATCCGTCCCAAAAGCAAAAGACAGCTCGATGAGCGCTGCTTCGTTGCGCGTAGTGCTGCGGATGTCCATCAGGCGGCCAGTTTGCAGCAGTTGGTGGCGCAGCGGCCGTACTGCGGCTTGCTCCAATTGCCGGGCCGGCGCATGGGGATAGGAAAGATGTACGCTGACCCTGGGGATATCGGCAGGCGGCAACAGCGACACTGGCAGCAGTTGCGCTGCTGCCGCCCCCAGGATGGCCAGCCCCAGGAAACTCATCAGCACAGCTACGGGCCGTTGGGTCAGGAAGTGCAGCATGGCAAGCTATTGACTGATTTGGACGCGAGCGTCATGCCCTAGGTTCAGATGCCCTTCGTAAATGATTTGTTCGCCCGCATGTAAGCCTTCGGCGACGGCGGCCTGGGTGTCGTTTTGGTGCGCCACCGTCACGTATTTCCACTTGGCGCGGCCATCCTTCGCATCGTAGGTGAAGACGACCTCCCGCCCCGAGCGCAGCACGATGGCATCTTTGGGGATAGCCAGCTGCCCCAGCAAGACCTGCTCGATGGCGACCTGGACATTCATGCCCAGCAGCAGCCCCGGCTGGCGGCCGGCATTGGCCAGTTTGGCCCGCACGGTCACCAGCCCCAGATCATCGACGGCCGGATTGATGGCGCTGATCTGCCCTGCCAGGCGCAGGCTGGGCTGCGCAGCGGGGCTTATTGTCACCGGCAGGCCTGGCTTCACCTTGGCTGCTTCGGTTTCCAGCAAGTGGAATACCGCCTCATAGCTCGCTGGATCGAACAAAGTGCAGATGCGCTGGCCGGCGGCGACCTGCTGAAAAGGCCGGGCATCGATGTTGGCAATCACTCCGCTGAAAGGCGCGTGTACTATGGACTGCGCCAGCTCATGCTCGGCCAGCTTGATGGCGTGCCGCGCTTTGTCGTAGCCACTCAAGGTGAGGATGAGCCGGAGCTTTTCCGGGCTCACCGAGTTATCGTCTTCGGCTTGGCCGCCATTGGCTAGCAGCAGGTCTTTCTTGTTGACCTCTGCTTCGGCCAGGGCTAGCTGGGCTTGTTCCAGCTTCAGGCGCAGCAGGGTTTGGTCTAGCTGCGCCAGCACGGCGCCGGCTTCGACGTATCGCCCCTCCTGCGCGGGGGCATCCGCCAGCACGCCGGCTTGCCCCATGCTGATCTCAGCCTGCCTCCCGGCCTGCAACTGCCCGCTGGCATAATAGCGCAGCCGGAAAGCCTGCGGCTCGAGCAGCATGGTTTTTACAAGCAGCGGCTCGCTATCGGCCAAAGGCGGCAAGGCTTCGCCCTCGGCAGGGCCTCCCCCGGAGGTGCAGGACCACAAACCGAACAGCAGGATGAAGCGGAACGGATGCTTGTTTAGGCGCATATTTTCTGATTGTTGTGCCAAAGATAAGCCTCATTCACAAACTAGCTTGAATTGGCGGTATTGCTTTAGCTCTTCCTCCTCGCTGACGACGGGAGCCAGCAAGCCCGCAGAGGTAGGCATCAATCCGCTATAGGTTAGCGTTTGCCGAGGCACCAAGACCTCCTTGGCCACCGTGAAGTCGGGCCCGATGATGCTCAAGATCTGCTTCTTTTTTCCAGGCCGGGCCTCATCGGGCACCAGGATGTTGCGATAATACCAATCGTTATATGGATCATAGATCAGCTTGCCGTAATCCGGGCTGGCCTGCACATGAGCGACCAATTGATCGGGATCGCCAGTATTGCCCCGGAAAGGCTGCGCCTCCTCCGCTGCGTAGCGGCTGGGGCAAGGATAAGTGGACAAGGTGCCTGAAGCCAGATTATAAACATATACTTTCGAGCTGATCTTGAAATTGTAAACGATGCGATCGTCAAAAAACGCCAGGTTGGGGCGATTAAGCAGCCCGTAGGACTGCTCACGGAACGCTTCTGGGTAGTGCAAGTCAAGCAGGGATACTTTTCCGCTGCGCAGATCCAATTTGGCCGCGATGGGCGCGGTGTAATGCTCAGGGATGCTGAATTGATCGTAGCGGCTCCGCTTGCAGCCAAGGTACAAACTACGCTCCAGAGTATTGTAGTAAATATCGGTGCCGCTTTTGCCGCGAGCATGCAGGTAAAAGTCCGAAAAATCAATCCCTTCAAAGTCAGATCCCTCTAAGTTGATAGGTGTTTTGTAGCGTATCTCCCCCATCTCATCGATGATATAAAGGTGATAGCTGCCCAACAAGAAGATGGTATCAGGATGATGGAAATGCAAGGATTCCACCGTCTCGATACCTCGGGGCCCTTCCCGATCGAGCTGCAATCGGCGGCTCAGCGGGGCATCTTTTTGAGACCAGTCCATCCAATCCAAGCTATGGCTGAGGGGGTGGTAAGCCAGGAATGCGTCGGGGCTGATGGAGCTGATTGCATTATATATATCCCCCATGTCTGCGGAATAAAAAGCATATATTTCAGTTGTATCTACACTACAGTTTTCAAAGCTTGAGCTGCTGTTGTAATGATTACAGGAGGTAAACATCAGAGCAAAGATTAAGAAAGCAAATGTGGGGGCAAAATTTTGAATTTTCATGAGTTGTATGTTTAAGAATTAAGATGTGTTCTATGATCTGATAATTACGTTTACTAAAAAGCCGGAAAACAGTGCTTTTCTTGCTGCACTATTTCCCGGCTTCCACTTGAATGTCTGTAGTATTAGATGACGAGAGCCTTCAATAAAAAACCTGAATGCCCCTTCCGATTACATCTAATCTGTTACATTTTCAACTATCACAGTGGCAGACTTGATCAGAACAGCCTGTTCCAACTGCATCGCAGTTATAGGAGGTCCCTAAATCTTTTGTTGTGCAATATTCTAACTCCCAAGTATGAGTTCCACCACCCTGATGAGCTTGTGCAACAACAGAAAAAAAGGCCATCGCAGCCAATGAGAGAAACCACTTTTTCATAAACCAAAATTTTAGAAGTAAAGAAATGGATTTACTTCCGCAAGGTAAGGTAAGGTAAGGTAAGGTAAGGTAAGGTAAGGTAAGCACATTTTAACATTTCATTAACCGTCATACGATAAAATATCTCATAAAAACTCTAGCTTAGCGCAAAAAAAGGCAAATGTTCCGCTTGTCCACATTTTCTATTGTATTGCTCTTTGCGGTGCTTGCGCTGTGGGGGTGGGGTTTATGGCCAAAGCTGCCCGTACAGTTTTTGCCGCAAGCCAAAGCGCCCAGCCTGCGCGTGAGCTATGCCTGGCCTCATGCCTCGCCCGAGGCAGTCGAAGCGCAGCTCACCGCCCCATTGGAAGGGGCATTCCGCCTGGTATCCGGGGTAGAGCGCCTATACTCCGTATCAGGCAACGGCAGCGGCTACATCGATCTCAGCCTGGCGAAAAACGCCCGCCTGGACGACTTGCGCTTTGAGCTGTCGGCCCGCATCCGCCAGTTGTATCCAAGCTGGCCAGCGGGTGCCAGCTATCCGATTATCGAAGCCCAAGCCGCCGCTGAAGCGCAGGGCCAGCAAGCCTTGTTGGCTTATTCGCTCAGCGGCGACGCACAAGCAGCGGAGCTATACCGCTATGCCCAGGAAAGCTTGGCACCTTCGCTGGCCCTCATGCCTGGCATCAGCCACATCTCCGCCGTAGGGGGCAACCCCATGGAATGGCGGCTCCGCTACGAGGGCGAAAGCTTGCGCCGACTGGGCCTGCGGCCTGCCGACATCGGGCAGGCGGCCCGACAGGCATTCAGCCAGCAGGCAGTGGGCATCGCCCAAGAGGAGGGCACCTGGCGCTTCATCAGCCTGGCACCGACTTTTGATGGCCTGTTGCCCAGCAGCGCCGACTGGGCAAGCCTGCCAATCGGGAAAACCGCCGGCCGCATCATCCACTTGGGCGACCTGGCGCAAGTACAGCTGGCAGAAGCCCGGCCGACCGCTTATTTCCGCATCAACGGCAAAAACAGCATCCGCCTGCTGCTCTTTGCCGAGGCGGGCGTCAACACCATCGAGCTGGCGGCAAGGGCGCGCCGCCAGATAGCGTGGCAGCGCAGCGCGCTGCCCCCTTCATACCAATTGCTGCTCGAAGACGACCGCAGCCAGCCGCTCCAGATCGAGCTGGACAAGATCAAAATGCGCACCCTCCTCTCGCTGGGCATCTTGCTGGCCTTCGTCCTGGTCGTCTATCGCAGCCTGCGCTATCTGGCGCTCATCGTATTCAGCCTAGCGGCCAATTTAGGTATCGCCTTTATCGCCTACTACGCGCTGGGCATCGAGCTGCATCTCTATGCGCTGGCTGGCATTACGGTCTCTTTTGGCATCGTGATCGACAACACCCTGGTGATGGCCCATCATTTGCGCCGCAGCAGCAAAATACCGGTGTTTGCGGCGCTGCTGGCAGGAGCAGCTACCACCGCATCGGCCTTGGCCATCATCTATTTCCTGCCCGAGCAGTGGCGGCTCAACCTCTTCGAGTTTGCGGCGGTGTTGCTCATCAATCTGGCGGCATCGCTGGCGGTGGCGCGCTGGTTTATCCCCGCTCTGATGGAGCAGATGCAGCTGCGCCGCCCCTCGGCCAAGCCGATACAGCAGCGGCGGGCGCTGCTGCGCCTGCGGCGGGCCTATGAGCGCGGGCTGCAAGCGCTGTGGCGCTTCCGCAAAACTGCGCTCCTCCTGGTCGTGCTCGCATTTGGCCTCCCGGTCTTTTGGCTGCCGCGCCAAGTTGATGGATGGGGCTGGTACAACCGCAGCTTGGGCAGCGAATGGTATCTGGAACACCTGCGCCCGAAGGTGGACCGCTGGCTGGGCGGCAGCTTGCGGCTGTTTGCCTGGTATGTCTATGAGAGCGGCGGTTACCGGCAGCCCGACGAGACCATCCTCTACGTCAACGCTGCCATGCCGCCTGGCGCTACCATCGAACAAATGGATGCCGTGTGCCAGCAGATGGAGCGCTATCTGGCTCAGTTTGGCCAAGCTATCCGGCAGTTTTCTACCCAGGTGAGCAGCGGGCAGCTCGCGGCTATCCGCATCCAATTTCCGGCGGAGCGCCAGTCCTATTTCCCGCTCGTGCTCAAAGAGCGGCTCATCGCTTACGGCCTGAGCATGGGCGGCGTGCAGTGGGATATCTATGGCGTGGGGCGGGGTTTCAGCAACGAAACGGGCCAGTCGCCGCCCCGTTTCCGCGTCAAGATGACCGCATACAACCAAAACCAGCTAGCCATAGAAGCCGAACGCTTTGCCGAACGCCTGGCTCAAAACCCGCGCATCACCGACCTCAATACCGCGGCGAATGTCAATTGGTGGGAAAAAGACCTGTACCAGTACCATGCGGCGATCGACCAGCCGGCCCTGGCCCGCCAGGGCTTGGCAGCCGAGGAACTGCTGCAAGCGCTCGCCCCCTTCAACCAAGCCCCGCCTGCCAGCCTGTACGTGAAGGGCTACCCCGTGCGGATGGCCGAAAAGCAACCGCAGGGCCTATGGCAAATGCTCCATCAGCCCCAGTTAGCGGATGCCCGGCAGATAGACATCGGCGCACTGGCCCGACTGGAGAAAGTGAAGACCCAGACCGCCATCCACAAAGAAGATCAGCAGTACATCCAGCTCATTAGCTTTGAATATCAGGGGGAACGGCGTTTTGGTGCCCGCTGGCTCGAAAGCTGCATCGACATCGCGCGCCAGGAGTTGCCCTTGGGTTACACCATCGCCGAGGAAGGCTATCGCTCCAGGGCAGAGCAGCGCAAGCTCTATCGCCTATTACCCCTGGTGATGGGGCTGATTTTTTTTATTTGTGCCATCCATTTCGAGTCCCTACGGCAGTCGTTGCTCATCATCTTGCTCATCCCCATTTCGTTTATCGGGATTTTCCTGGTGTTTTATGGCTTTGGCTTCCGCTTTGATCAAGGCGGCTACACTTCCTTCATCCTGGTCAGCGGCCTGGCGGTCAACAGCTTGATTTTGCTGCTGAACGACTACAACTACTACCGTAAGCAACACCCCGAATGGGCGCCCATGCGCTTATATGCGCGGGCATATTGGGGCAAAATCGCGCCTATCGCATTATCGGTACTCTCTACGGTGCTGGGCATGGCACCCTTCATGCTGTACGGCGATGAGGATGTCTTTTGGTTTGCGCTAGCGGCGGGCACTATGGGTGGCTTGTTGTTTTCGCTGCTCGTGCTCACCCTCTTCACACCGCTATTTTTGCGCCAAAGATGAGCCTCTTGCGGCCGATGCTTGAATATCTCCCTGCTTTTGTGTTGCTTTGCTGGAAGATTTCAGAGGGGGGGGCTAATCTTCGCGAATGAAAACACGAATTTCCGCTAAAGCCCTTCGCGCCGATTCGCGCCCCAAAAAAAATCGCGCTAAATCGCGTTCAAAAACAAAAGAAACCAGGAAAGAAATATGACCATGATGGAACAAAATTTTAATCTGATTATCAGCGGCAAACAGGAGCGGCTTGGCTTGGATGCATTCCTGGCAGCCCTGGGCATGAAGGGGAAGCTGCTGCAAGCCCCCCTATCCTTTGTGGCGGCAATGGAAATATTATCAGCCGATGAGAAAGGCGGCTTGCTGATGGTTGCGGCCCACCGCGGACAGCACATCCTGCTGGAAGACCGCGCGGAATTGCTGGGCATCACCTGCGAAAAGCGCATCCTGTCTCACACCCGGGCCACCCATGGCGAAGTGCTCGCCCTCACCCTGGCCGATGATGCCGGTATCTCCTGGTACAATTACTACCGCGATGGCAAACTGGCGCGCAGCGTCACTTTCGAAGGCACGGATTCGGATGAGACCGGCAAACCTATCGTCTATGAAAAAAGCGGCATGGAACCCCATAAGGTGCTGACTTCTTTTTGCGACCAATGGAAAAACCTCCTGAAGCTGGAGTGGGAGGTGTATGCCATTAACGCCTAGTGCGTCACGCATCAGGCGTTGAGCCTGGCAGGTTCATCGCTTGGTTATCGCATCATCCGTTCATCGTTGGGGGGGCTAGCAGGATTTCCCTGCTGGCGCAGTTCAACCATTCGGCAATACTACCGTTCTACCATCCTGCTGTTGTTTGCCCTGGCGCGCTGTGGACGGGCATCACCATTCATTATAAGCAAGATAAAATCAAGCTCAATGCAAAAAAGCAAATACTACTTCTGGGCCGGGTTGGCGCTGCTGATCCTCGGCATCATCGCCGGGGCATTTGGACAGCTCATCGTGGAAGATATATTGGGGATGGAACGGCCGTTTGGAGAGGAGCCGCTCAGCATCAAGCTGGCGCGCTATGGGATTGGCGCTTCTGCCTTAGGCGCAATCCTGATGTTGTACGGCGGGTGGCGGAATAAGCGCGGGAAGAAGTAGCGCGTTGCCCATCCCCTCAGGCTTCAAAAAATCGCATGCACGCCCAGCCCGACCCAATTGCCGCGGCGGATGGGGCCCAGGCCAGATTGATTGAAGTAGGCATTGCCCGTAAAGCCTGCTGCCGCTTCGCCGGCATCTCCTTCGTGCCAGGTATAGTGCAGCAATAGCTTAAGCTTGCGCTGATTGAGGTACCAGTTCACCCCCAGGTCGTAAGTATATTCGCGCCCGGAGGATGCGCCGACCGCTCTAGCGTCGGCCTGCCGATCGAGGCTATTGGCACCATTGAACTGCATGAGCATAAATGCCGGTTCGAGGAAGTACTTGCCGCCCAGCACCAAGTTGTAGCCCAGGCGGGCGTGCCCGGCATTGGTGGCGGCGACGAAGCTGCGGCGGATGTCGTCTGCCATGTTGCGGTTGCCTTCACGCCACATGAAATTCCATTCGGCATCGAGATTGAGCGGGCCCCAGTTGAGGAGCACATCCGCTTCGGCGGCGTAGCTCGATTCAAAGAGGGCGGTGCTGCCCTGCCAGGCGCCGCTGAAGCCCAGCGAGACTCCCCGCCTTTGGCCGAAGTAATTGATGTCGTAGCTGATCTTGTATTCCTCCATTTCCGGGTCGCCGAGATAGACCACCGCCCTGGCCACGACCAAAGCGGAGAAATCCCGCCCGGTAGAATTGCCGCTGTTGGCGATAGCAACAGGGGTGAAGATACCGAGGTTGTAATTGAGGCCAATTTGGCGGTTCTCATTCAACAGCAAGCCGCCCAGGTTGATCCCCATGGCCCGCCCCGGCCCGGTGCCTACCAGGTGGTTGCGGATGTAAGTTTGCGACATGGCTTTCTCCATAGAATTGACTGCCCAGCCAGAGGTGATGCTCTCACGGCTAAATTGGGGACGGAAATACCCCCCGGTGAGGTTAAAGGTTTCATTACCGGGCTGGGGCTTCCATTGCAAGAAAGCGTCCCAAATACCAAATTTTGGTATCGACCCATTGTTTGGCGTACCGAGATGGGCGGCCATTACATCCTGGCCAATCATATCGTATGCCCCCATAAACAACACCTGCAAACCCTCGTATGGCACCGCCCGGAAGCCCGCGCGCGCACGGCGCAACAAGAAGTTCACACGGTCGTCAACCGGTGCGTAGCGCGCCGAGTCAGGATTGTAAACTTCCTGCCCCATGCTGTAGCTGCTCCACAGCTGCAGTTGCATGAACGGCTGTATCCTGGCCCCTTCCCTTTCTTTGAGCCAATGGGAGAAGCCCTCCTGCCCGTCCAGCCCG
This sequence comes from uncultured Phaeodactylibacter sp., assembly GCA_964432875.1. Classification (GTDB taxonomy): domain Bacteria; phylum Bacteroidota; class Bacteroidia; order Chitinophagales; family Saprospiraceae; genus JACJYE01. The sequence continues at coordinate 11,507 of CAYSPJ010000041.1, forward strand.
GCAGCTGTCAGGAACATCGCCAAGAGAAACGCAGTAATTCGGGTCATTATCGATTTGATTTTGAACGGGGGGGGTATCCTTTGAACTGATGGAGTGGGAACGCGAATTGACGCAATTTTTTGGCACGAATGTGCGCGAAAAAAGTGTTCGCGAAAATTTGCGTCCCCATCCAATACTCGCTACGTTCTTGCAGGCTGCCCTTTTAGCGCTTATCTGCTCACGTTGCGTTGCCACAAGCCATTTCACAGCTCCCGCTCGCTCCATCCCGCGCTCATTTCGTTCGTCCGGGACGCCCTATGGGTGCTTGCTTGCTTTTGTTGTCCCCCAAGGCTTAATGCGGCAGCTTATCCATCACCAACCCATAGACGTAAGTGCCCAGGACGGCGCCGATCATGACCACCAGGATGATGAAGTAGCCGTTGCCGATGAGGACGAACATGGGGCCCGGGCAGCAGCCCACCAAAGCCCAGCCCAGGCCGAAGATAGAGCCGGCCAGCAGGTGGCGCTTGAGGTTGAGCTTCATTGGGGTGTAGCTCACGGTGTTGCCTACCAGGGTTTTCATTTTGCTGCTCTTCATCAACCAGACGATGAGGGCGCTCAGCACCACGGCCGTGCCGATGATGCCGTACATGTGGAAGCTCTCGAAGCGGAACATCTCGTGGATGCGGAACCAGGAGATGGCTTCGGATTTAGTCATGACGATGCCGAAGAAGATACCCACGGCGAAAAAAGCGATATTTTTCATTGTTCGATTGTTCTTTTTGAATTGGTTGCAAATTAGAGCCCCATGATGAGGGGGAACAGCAGGTGCGTCATCAGCAAGCCGCCGATAAAGAAGCCGATCACGGTGATGAGGGAAGGCAGCTGCAGGTGCGCCAAGCCAGAAATGGCATGGCCAGAAGTACAGCCGTCGCCATAGCGGGCGCCAAAGCCCACCATGAAGCCCCCGACCAAAGCCAGGATCAGCCCTTTGATGCTGGTAAAATTGAACAATGAAGTGGGTACGAAGCCCATGCCCAAATCATCAGAAGCCGGATAATCAATGCCGATGGTGGACAAATATTCCACCGTAGCTTGGGAGATCGCCACTGGCTCCGGGCTGCGCAGGAACAAGCCGGCGATGATACCGCCGGCCAGACCGCCAAAAACGAAAGCCAGGCGCCAGTACTCCTGTTTGATATCCATCTTAAAAAAGGAGGATTGCTTGCCTGCGCCGGCGATGGCACACATTGATTTAAAGGCCATGGAGACCCCAAAGCTGCGCCCCATCCAGGTCAGCAAGGCCAGCGTCAGGGCGATACCCACGCCTGCGATGGACCAGTGCCAAGGCTGGCTCACCAAGTCCAGAAACGAGTTAAAAACGTTGATTAATAACATAGTTTTGTTCGATTTTCAAGTTGTTAAACAGTAAGCCTAAGGCTTGCCCTGCAAAATCGGAAGTTTTTTCGATTATGCAAACTCTTCAATTACGCTTTTCAGCCGGTGCGCCGATTGCATCCCCGATTGCCGCCACTTGACCTGCCCGCCTTTGAACAAAACGAAGGTCGGCACGCCCTGGATTTGCATCTTGCTGGCCAACGCCCGGTTGGCATCCACATCGATTTTCACGATAGAAGCCTTATCGCCTATTTCTCCGGCTACTTCCTTCAGGATGGGGGCCATCGCTTTGCACGGCCCACACCACTCGGCTGAAAAGTCCACCAACACTGGCTTATCACCATTGATTAATTCACTAAAGGATACTTTCTTTTTCATGTGTCAACTATTTTATTTGTTGTTGTTCAGCGCTCCCGGATGTATAGCGGTAGCGCTAAATCATGGCACAAAATTCGCACTATGCCAGACATCCGTCAGTGATAGTAGTCACATTGGTTGATTAGGGTCGGTCTTTATAGCCCGATAGCCGCGTTACGCTCGGCCCAAACGCCTGTGAACTCCGTTTTTTGACCATCCGCAAGCCTTGCCTTCAAACGCTAAAGCTCAGACACCCGACTAAATGGACATACACGAATTAGACTTCTTGCCCTAGTGCCTCGGGCTCCGATTTTACAGTTGGGTAAGCCGATTTTTTTTAGCGCCACGGCTTTTTTGCCCAAAAAGCCTTACCTTGCTGTTCAAAACCCATTTATCCGTAGATTATGGAGCGAGGGATTGGCCTTTCAGAAACCCTGCCGACGGGCTATGACCCTAAAAAGGCAGTCAACTACATCCTTGCCATCGGCATTGACGAATACGAGCATTGGGAAAAGTTGAATAATGCCGTCAAGGATGCCAACGATTTTGTAGCTGTGCTGGTGCGGCAATACCAGTTTGAAGAGGGCAACGTCTTCCGCCTCTTCAACCGGGAAGCTACCGAAGACAATATCCGGGAGAAAATCCGGGAGATCAAACGGCGCATCACTTCCAACGACAATCTGATTATCTACTACTCGGGCCACGGGCATTACGATCAGGAGTTTGACGAAGGGCACTGGGTGCCTTTCGACGCCCGCAAAGACCGGTCAGGGCGCTACATTTCCAATTCCGACATCATCAAGTGGATCAATGCCCTGGAGGCTCAGCACATCCTGCTGGTAATCGATTCCTGCTTTTCGGGCTCCCTGGTGGTGCGCAAGCGCAGCAGCGTATTGGACGAGCATTACCGCTCGCGCCGCATCGTCAGCTCGGGCCGCATCGAAGCAGTTTCCGACGGGCTGCCGGGCAAGAACAGCCCCTTTGCCGAAGGGGTGATTACTTACCTGAAGAAAAACACCCGCCAAGCGCTGAATACGACTGAGCTGGTGCAGCGCGTCAAGGAATTTGTGGCCAACAAGGCCAACCAAAGCCCGGTGGAGGGCCGGGTGCAGAATTCTGCCGATGAGAATGGCGAGTTTGTCTTCCACCTCAAAGTCAGTGAGGAGGATTTCTGGCTCAATGTGCAGCAGTCCGATTCGGCCAAGGCTTATGAAGATTACCTGACTTACTATCCCGCCGGGCGGTATGCCGCACAAGCGGAGCGCCGGCTCGATACCCTCCGAGAAGATGGCTTTTGGGAAAACGCCAAGGCCAAGGATAGCGAGCTGGGCTACGAGAACTACCTGAAGAAGTACGCCGGCAGCGGCAAATACCTGGAGCAAGCCCGCCAACGCCTCGACAAGCTGCACGCCCAGCAGTTGGAGCGCCGCAAATGGCTGGAACAGTTAAGCCATAAGGATGCGGAACGGGAAGAGGTGCAGCGCAATTTCCAGGAACACATCCGCCAGGCGGAAGCTTTTTTCCAACAGAAAAAGCTGGAGGAGGCTCGTGATTTATATCGCCAGAGCTTACCGTACTTTATGGAAGGCTTCGCGCCCTCCTACGACTATATCGAGGAGCAAATCAACCTGTGCACCAATGGCATCGCCTTTGTACAGTACTACCAGGATGGCAAGCAAGCCATGGAGCAGGGCAATTTCCGCCTGGCGCTACAATACTTCACCGAAGCGCTGAAAACGGGTGACGACCCACGGGTGGAGGACTTCATCAAGGTCTGCCGCCAGCGCCTGGAGCGGCCTGCGCCGAAACCGGAAGCGCCCCCTGCCAATGAACCGGCACCGCTGGGGCGCGCTGCGCTCCCGCCCCGCCCCGCCCCGCAGCCCCGCCCGGCCGCGCGCGCGACTCGTAAGCGCAGCAGCGCTTTGGGTTGGATACTGGGCCTGGCGGGCCTGACCGTGCTGACGATTGTGATCCTCCTGGCTATTAGCGAGATGGATAAGGGTGATTTTTATGTGCCAGACGAACCTGGGTACAGCACTGCCCCCCCTGATGCTGCTGGTACCGCACCTACTTATGCCAACATGATCCTCGGCACCTGGCAGGTGGCCGACATGCAGTCCAACGGCGTCTCTTTCCGCCAAATGGGCGCCGAATACCAGCAAATGCTGGATATGATGAACTTCAGTTT
>CAYSPJ010000041.1:15528-20397 GCA_964432875.1 uncultured Phaeodactylibacter sp.
TGACCTTTTAACCTTTACCCCTGTATCTCTTCGATGATTTGGTAAGCCAGTTTCAGGGCTCGGTAGCCATCGTCGATGCTGACCAGGGGGCTGCTGTCGTTCTGGATGGCCTGGGCGAAAGATTCCAGCTCCATTTTAATGGCGTTGACTGGCTCGATTTCCGGCATGGCCATTTGGATGTATTTCTTGCCGCGAGGCGTATCCAACTGCATGAGGCTGTCATCGGGCACATCGGCGGGAGGGTTATCGAAAAGGCGGACGAGCTGAGCCTGCTTGTCCAGGAAGTCGAGGCTGATATAAGCATCTTGCTGAAAGAGGCGCAGCTTGCGCATCTGCTTGAGGGAGATGCGGCTGGCCGTGAGGTTGGCCACACAACCATTCTCAAACTCGATGCGGGCGTTGCAGATGTCTGCCGTATGGCTCACCACGGCCACGCCGCTGGCGCGGATGTTCGCCACTGGCGCAGGCACCAGGCTGAGGATGATATCCAGGTCGTGGATCATCAAATCGAGGATGACGGAGACGTCGGTGCCTCGGGCGTTGAAAACCGAGAGGCGGTGGGCCTCGATAAACATGGGGTTGAGCGGCGTGCCGCCCAGCGCCAGCAGTGCAGGGTTGAAACGCTCCACATGGCCGACCTGCACTTTTGTACCCTGCTCGCGGCAGAGCTGCAGTAAAATCTCCGCCTCCTCCAACGTATTGGTCAGTGGTTTTTCAATAAAGAGGTGTTTGCCTTTGCACAAGGCCCTTTGAGCCAGCTCGAAATGGGTAGTGGTGGGCGTGACGATATCCACAACGTCTGCCGCATCAAGCAGGGCGTCGAGGTCGTGCCAGCGGCGAGCGCCAGTTTCTTCTTCTGCCCGGCTGGCCGTCTGGTCGTCGGGGTCGTAGAAGCCGACCAGTTCATAGCTTTCATGAGCCAATAGGATGCATTTGAGGTGGATGCGCCCCAGGTGACCTACTCCAAGTACTGCGATTTTTAGCATGATGGTTATTTTTAGCGCATTAGTGCCTTTGAGAAAAAATTGGAATGACCGGTTTATCTTATCTCCATACGTATTGAAAACCAACCCGCAGCAGCCGTTGCCAACCGCCCTGCCGATTTAGCGGAAGTACATCAAGATGCCCCCAAAGAGGGTAATCAAGGCGATCAGTACCGTAGCCATACGGATGGAGAAGCGCAGATAGTTGACAAAAGTTTTGATTTCTTCCTTCATGTGCGGGTAGCGCGGAAAAATCTCTTCCTCCATTTTTTGGGGGTTGAAGAGGTGGGCGGCACCAAACTCTACGCGGTTTTTTACCAGTATCCGGTAGGTGCGCAGCACCTTTACCCGAAAGTAAAGATTCAGAAACAGCATGGCTACGAATAAGCCAATGACTAAGGATATTAATAGGACGAACATTTTTGGGTGTAAATATTTGTAAAAAAATCCGTTTTTTGAGCCACACAATTGAAATATCGATATGAAGTATCTACTACAAGCTGTTTTTTGGATGTTTTGCACTGCGCTGGCGGCGCAAAAACAGCCTCTTACTTATTTTTTGCCCGACATCGAGTATGACCAGTCCATCCCGACGCCCGAATCCGTACTGGGGCACCAGATTGGCGAATGGCACCTGAGCCATGACCAACAGCTCAACTATCTGCGGCTGTTGGCGGCGGCCTCGCCCCGCATCACGCTGACGGAATACGCCCGCAGTTACGAAAACCGCCCACTAGTCTATTTGACCATCAGCTCGGAAGCCAACCACAGCCGTTTGGAGGCCATCCGGGAAGCCCACCTGGCCCTGTCAGACCCGGCGGTTTCTTCCAGTGCCGACCTGGCCGCCATGCCGGTAGTGCTGTACCAGGGCTTCAGCATCCACGGCAACGAGCCCAGCGGCGGCAACGCGGCACCCCTGGTGGCCTATTACCTGGCAGCCGGCCGCAGCGCCGAAGTCATGCGCACCCTGGATGAAGCCGTCATCTTACTTGACCCCTGCTTCAACCCCGATGGCTTCCAGCGCTTCTCTACCTGGGCCAATATGCACAAAAACGCCAACCTGACTGACGACCCGCAAGACCGGGAGTATCGCGAGGCCTGGCCTGGCGGCCGCACCAACCACTACTGGTTCGACCTAAACCGCGACTGGCTACCGGCCCAACATCCTGAAAGCCGGGGCCGCCTGCACGTTTTCCACCAATGGAAACCCAATGTATTAACCGATCACCACGAAATGGGTTCTAATGCCACCTTTTTCTTTATGCCGGGCGTGCCTGAGCGCACCAACCCCATCACCCCCTGGAAAAACCAGGAGCTGACCGCCCGCATCGGCAACTACCACGCCGCCGCCCTCAATGAGATCGGCAGCCTCTACTATACGGAGGAAGGTTTTGATGACTTCTATTACGGCAAAGGCTCCACCTATCCCGATGCCAACGGCGGCATCGGCATCCTCTTCGAGCAGGCCAGTTCCCGGGGGCACCTGCAAGCCACCGAAAATGGGCCGCTGAGTTTCCCATTTACCATCCGCAACCAGGTCTATACGGCCCTATCGACCCAAAAAGCGGGCTTGGGGCTGCGCCAGGAGCTGCTGGAATTTCAGCGCGAGTTTTACCTCAGCGCCCTGAAAGAAGCGCGGGCCGATGAGCGCAAAGCCTTTGTCTTTGGAGATGCCGCCGACCCCGTGCGCGCCAGCATCCTGGTTGAAATCCTGCGCCGCCACCAAATCGAGCTGTACCCGCTCAACCAGCCCACGGAAGCGGAAGGGCAGCGCTTCGAGCCAGGGCAAGCTTTTGTAGTGCCTTTGGAGCAGCCTCAATACCGCCTGATCCGGGGGATATTCGAAACGATGACCGATTTTCAGGACAGCATTTTTTACGACATATCGAGCTGGACGCTACCGCTAGCCTTCGGCCTACCCTACGCCAGCCTGAAAGGCCGGGCCTATAGCCCCGGCCTGTTGGGCGAAGCCGTGCAGGGGCTGGGCTTCGTCCCCCCTTCGGAAAAGCCTCGGCGCACCAATTACGCCTATCTCCTGGAGTGGGAGGGCTACTATGCTCCCAAGGCCTTGAATTTCCTGATGAGCAAAAACTTGCGCGCCAAGGTCGCCACCCAGCCCTTCACCTTAGACAACCGCTCTTTCGCCCGGGGCACCATCCTGATACCGGTACAAAACCAGCCGCTGCCCGCAGCACAGGTGCAAGAATTGGTGGAGCAAGCGGGTGCCGCCTCGCCCGGCTTGCGCCTTTACGGCGCCAATACCGGCCTGACCCCCGAGGGCATCGATATAGGCAGCCCAAACTTCAAGAGCTTGCAGCGCCCCAAGGTGCTGCTACTGGTGGGCCAGGGCGTCTCTCCCTATGAAATCGGCGAAATATGGCATCTGCTGGATCAGCGCTATGGCATGGCCGTGGTCAAAGCTGATATCCAGAATTTCGGCCAAATCAAGCTTGACAAATACAACGCCATCGTGATGGCCAGCGGCGGCTACCAGGGCATGGCCAACGGCGGATGGGAAAAACTGCGGGAATGGGTGCGCGCCGGCGGCACGCTGATCGCCTTGCGCGAGGGCATCAAAACAGCTAAAGGGCAAGGCCTGGCCCAAGTGCAGGAACGCACTAAGGAAAAGCCTCAGGAGGATGAAAAAACGCGGCGGCCTTATCACGCCCTGGAACCCGACCGGGGCTCATCCGTCATCGGCGGGGCCATCATGGAGGCCCGGGCCGACCTGAGCCACCCCCTGCTGTATGGCTACCAATACGAGCGGATGCCCGTCTTCCAGCAAGGCACCATGGCTCTGGAGCCGAGCAAAAACGCTTATGCCACCCCGCTGGTTTACAGCGCTAAGCCCTTGCTCAGCGGGTATGTCAAAGCGGAAAACCTGGAGCTCTTGAGCGGATCGGCCGCCGCAGTGGTGAGCGGCTTAGGTTCGGGCAAAACGATTTGCCTGGCCAACAACCCTAGCTTCCGGGCTTTCTGGTTTGGTGGCAACCGCTTATTGCTCAATAGCCTGTTCTTTGGCCGTATCATTGAGAGCGGGGCGGTAGAACGGGCGGGAGAATAGCGTTTAGCAAAGGTAAAATCGCGGAGTAGTATAAGTTAAATCAAGCGCTTGCGTTATTTATGCAGATTAGAAGGCAAAGGGGAGGTACCGCCCCAGGCCACCAAGATGATATGCTATGCTAAACAAACTACTCCCTATACTCCTGTTCCACCTCTTGCTTTGTGGCTGGCTATTGGGCCAAGGTCCTTATCGCCCCTTATCGCAAGATACGATTATCACCCGGCCGGGTTTCCTTGGCAATGTATATCTACTAGATGGCAAAAGGCTAAACTTGCAGGTAATGCAATGGTTCATGACCGGCCATCCAGCCGCCTACAACAACATCCGTGCGGCTACGGCTACCGATCAGCTAGCTGCCGCCGGGTATATTACCGGCAGCCTGATTTTCCTGAGCGGCTACCTGATTAGCCAGGAAGACCGCTCCACTGGCAATGACTTGATGCTGACCGGCAGCCTGGGGCTGGGCGCCGGCTTGTTGCTCACGATTGTGAGCAATAGCTTTCAGCACAAAGCGGTTTTGCTGTACAATGAGGATGTCCGGCAGGCTAGTGAAAAAGTCGGCTGGCAGATGGGTATTGAGCAGCAGGGACTGGTTTTTCGGGTCAGGTTTTAATAGGTGCTACTACGGGGTGCAACAGGACAAATAATTTCGAAAAAAGCTTCATGCAGCTAAATAATATCAGCGAAAAAAATGCTTTAACATTATTTTAACCGTTCGCCATCCATGGACATCTGCGTTTCTGTTGTATATTTACAACGATAACATATTTGAAAACAAAAAACTTTTCACATGATACATACATACATACATACATACATACA
>CAYSPJ010000041.1:20497-26941 GCA_964432875.1 uncultured Phaeodactylibacter sp.
ATACATACATACATACATACATACATACAGGGTCAATGTCTGCTTATTGGCTTTATTGCTAGCATTTTCCACCGCAGCAGCCCAAGACAGCCACACCGCACTCTGGACTCACGCTTCCCTCACGCCTGCCCAAAGCCAAGTATTAGCTTCTGAGTTCGAATCATACAGCGCCTTTCAAATGAACCTGCCGCTTCTTAACAGCTTTGTAAAATCACAAGAAGGCCCCTTCGAAGTACAATTTGCATTTGGAAACAACAACTGGGTTTTTGACCTGGAAAAACATGACATACGTGCTGCCGATATGCGCATAGAAGTTGTAACCGCGAATGGGAGTCAAGTTTACAAAAAAGGGGCCTGTAATACTTATAAGGGCTTTGTAAATGACGACACGCTGCAGCGGGCCCGTCTCTATATTTCGGATACTTATCTGGGTGGCTTCTTTGAACACGACGGAGGAACCTTCCATCTGTCGCCTGCTTGGCTTTTCCTTCAGGAAGAGCAGGGACAGAATCTGTCTTTGACGTTTGTGCTGCATAAAAACAAAGTCAATCCTGCTGATTTGCTCTGTGCGATGGATGTCGATTTTGAAATAGATACTTCTGAAATCGAGTTCCGCGCCAGAGTCGATTGCGCAGATTTGAACGCTAATTGGAATAGCGACCCGAGATATTTGGAGCTTGCGATCGAAACTGACAATGAATTCTTGGCAAAGATACCTGTCCAACCAGGTGATGGTTTAGAAATGCGGATAAAGAAAGCAACTGAAGAGATTGAAAGCCGAGTGCTTTCTATATCAGCTCTTTATGAAGACTTTAACCTCCAGATTCTCCTCTCCCACATCCAACTTTGGGATGCCCCAGATCCATATAACAGCAGCACCACAAACATAGAACAGATGTGGAACGAAGTATGGGGCTACTGGAAGGACAATATGAACCACATCCACCGGGACCATGTACACTTCTACTCCGGGCGACACTCTAATGCCTTGGGCGTAGCCGGCGGCTCGGGTATTTGGCACGGCCAAAGCTCCGTTTGCGGCACGAACGACGACATCATCGGCCAATACGATGGAGGATATTATTGGGCATACTCTTACACGGTTTCAGGTAGAGAACCTCAGGCTGACCACCGCACTGCTGCTCATGAAATAGGGCATGCCTTAGGGCTGTACCACGTATGCGGCTGCTTTTTGATGTATAGCAACCAAATCCCTAACTGCAATGTGACCTGCTCGCATGAATTCTTGCTAAGGTTGGCGCAATCGGCAGTATCCCGCAACGAACTGTGCCGCTACCTCAACGGGACAAACTTATACTATAACCGCGCAAACGATGTCTGTTTGCAATACCCTCCGCCAGTCGATTACAAATTCGGCATGATTTTGGATGCAGAAGAAGTCCTGATAGGAGATTTGCCCTCGGTATGCGTTGATGAAACGGTAGAAGCCGCTTTCTTCAACGAATTCGACGATTATCAGAACCTTTCCTGGAACTACAGCTCAAATCTGACGTTGGTCGCTTCGCCATCAAACAATGAGCGGGTTTTTCAAGCGGCAGCAGCTGGCCCGGCTTATGTGAGTGTTTCTTTTCTATATCAGGGACAGGCGCTCACCTATACTCGGTCATTCTACGTCGGTACGCCGATAGAGCCAATCGGCCCTCCAGGCATCGTGCCTGCGCCGGGCTTTTCGCCTCCTCAGTATGATATCGTTTTCTACGGGGTGCCCGGGGCTCACTACTATCGATACGAGATAACGATGGTGAATGAATTTGGCAGCCCCGTTTCTCAAGAAAACGGCACGACCACGAATCTCTTCCCGCTGATTCGCATCCCTGCTGACCTGTGTGCCCAAATTTGGATTTGGCCAGGCAACGACTGTGGGCTTGCCTCTGTCGGGAGCTATTATGAAGCCTGCCCGCCCGGCTGGCAGGGCATCGCCCGCACCCCGGCCGAACAACATGCCGCTGAGGGAAAAAGGGCGCCAAGCAGGGACGAAATGACTGGAAATCCAGCAGGCTTGGAGCTTATGCCCAACCCCGCCAGAGAAATGGTCAATATTATCTCAGTTGTGCCCTTGCAGCGGATCGCTGTATTCAACACCGCAGGGCAACTAGTCCACGAAATGTCTGCCATCCAGCAAGGGACACATGAACTTTCTCTTGTCGGCTGGACAAGCGGGACGTACATCCTGAAAGCGACTACTCCGGATGGGGTGATTACTAAGCTTTTTGTGGTCACGAAATAACTTTGGGCGTTAAATGCATTTTCTGATGAAAAAGACTATACTGGCTTTTTGCATTGCCCTTTGGAGTTTGCCGCTATTACTGGCTGCGCAGCCTGATTCTCTCTGGAGTTTTGCGCTGGAAGGCGATCGGGGAGATTTCCCTTGGCGGTTAGCCCCAGCTCCAGATGGAGGTGTCTTTTGGTCGGGCGTGACCAACAGCCGCTCAGGCGACTTTGCCGACAATCAACGCGAGCTAGGGGTCTGGGCAGCTAGAGTATCGAAGGACGGGCATCTTGAATGGATTAACAATTTTAGTAATGGTCTAGATGAAGGCTTCGGCATTGCAGGGATTACCTCCACCATCGAAGGCAATCTAATATGCTTAGGTCGCCGCGAATTCCCCGGCCGTCAAACAGATGCATGGATAGCTCTTCTGGGATTAGATGGGCAAATCATCTGGGAAGCTGTTTATGGCGGTACTGGCTCAGAAACCGCGTCGGCTGTGCTGCCTTTGAAAAACGGCCACTACCTGGTGGCGGGCAGCAGCGACTCAGCAGATGGCGATAAAACCGAACATTTCGGAGAGCGCGACATCTGGCTTTTGGAACTGGGGCCCGCTGGGGAGTTGCTCTGGCAGTCCACCATCGGCGGCAGCAAGAGCGAATATGCTCAGCAAATCTTGCCGCACGAAGACGGCTTTTTGATTTTGGGGCATACCTACTCCGACGATGGCCACGTCAGTTGGCAGCGGGGCGGGGGCGACATCTGGCTGGTGAAAGTGGATGCCCGAGGCCAGGTGCTCTGGGACAAATCTTACGGCGGCTCTCAGCTCGACCTACCCGTGCAGCTGCTCGAGAAAAGCGACGGCAACTACGTACTCCTCGCTACCATACAATCGACAGACCAGCAAATACATCACCATCATGGCGGGGTCACCGATATTTGGCTGGCGGAGCTGACGCCTGACTTCAACATCGTCTGGAGCAGGGCTTATGGCGGAAGCCAAAGAGATTCAGCAGAGGGAATGATTGCGACTGCGTCTGGTTCCATCATTGTAGGAGGAGTTGCTCTGTCTAACGATGGAGATATTTCTTCAGGGGAAAGGTTTGGAGGAGGCTGGATGTTTGAAGCGGGCCGATATGGCGAAATATTATGGGATATCAAATTGGGCTCGTTCTATTACAACAGTTTCATCTATGCGATAGCTCCTTCTAAGGATGAAGGCTTTTACATCAGCAGGTGGATCGGCAAGGATGTGCAGTGGAATGATGCTCCCTCTATCAACGCTTGGCTGACTAAATACGGTCCCCCTTTCCCTAAACTCAACGCAGCGGAAGACTGCCCTGTTTTCAAGATTTTCCCCAACCCCTCCAACAGCAAAAATCTATCGCTGCGCTTCCCTGCGGCGGTGACTTTCGACGGGCAGATCGCCCTTTACGATTTGCTCGGCCGGGAGGTGGCGCGCATCCCGGCTTATTTCGGCGGTTTGGAGCATAGCTTCGCCCTGCCTGCGAGCCTGCCTGCCGGGGCGTACGTGCTTGAGCTGCGCCATGGGGGGCTCATTTGCCGGCAAAAGGTCATTTTACAGTAGCTTTTTCGTTTCCGCCCCGACGGGTTCTAAAAGATGCAGTGATCGTAAAGCCGCTATAGTATAAGAGCGCCACTATCACCACGCCATTCAAGACGGGCTGGGCTTCCGGGGCATAATAAAGGATGCCCAGGCCAGCCATCAGCGCGATTGCCGAAATGACGAGGGTCGGCCAGCGCCAAAGCCGGGCCCGGCTGGGATAAGGGAAGCGCAAAGGCACAAAGTGGAGGATGGATAGCACCAGCACGGCGGCCACGTTGGCCCAGTGCCCCCACTGGAAGACAAAGAGCAGGTAGAATGCCACCATATTCCACATCACCGGGAAGCCGACGAAATACTCTTCCTCCGCTACCATCCCTTCTTTACCATAGTATATGGCCGAAACCAGGAGGATGATGAACGCGCAGGCCAGGTTCCAATTGCCCACAATGAGGCCCGATTGGTAGATTATATAAGCGGGCACGATGGCATAAGCGGCAAAGTCAATGACAAAATCGATGTTCTTCCCGCTCATGTAAGGCAGCACTTCCTCCACGCGGAAGCGGCGCGCCAGAGTGCCATCTACGCCATCGATAAGCTGAGCGGCCATCAACCAGAACATGGCCTGCCGAAAGTCGCCGCTGCTGGTCGCAAGCAATGCCATAAAGACCGTGACGATACCGCTAGCGGTAAAAAGATGTACCCCCCAGGCCAGGGCAGCAGGTAGTAGTCTTTCCATTTTGGTTTTCAATATGATGAGAATTTATACTTACGTGATGCTGATGTGTTCGTCCATTTCGCCTACTGACCACGTGCTCCAGGCGGTCAACAACGGATGGTCGAAGCCCTGTTTCACTCAGAAATTTACGGCAAAAATGCACAATTCCAATCTTTTCCCTATTTTTCAGCCCCAATTAACCCTTGAAAAACAAGTTCAGCGGCTTTATACATAGCAAAAGCTGATATTGCGCCCCACTAAGCGGGCCACTCAGCTACCTTAAGAAACTAAGCCTTAAGCCATTGGTGTGCGCTATCGCCAATGGCCAAAGAAGGTCAAAACCAAACCAGGAAAATCGGTTTTCTGAACACTGCTAATGATTAAAAACGAGCACAACTCTCGCTTCCGGCAGGTAGCCCTGCCCACTGTAGCCCTGCTGATCGCCCTGTCACTGGTTGGGCTATGGCTCTACTACTATCGGCAAACGGCCGTACACTGGCCCTCCTTTTTTTCCATGATGGGTTTTTACGTCCTGATTTTCCTGATGGGAGCTTATGCCTCCACCTTGCAAAAAGGCGAAGATACCGAGGACTTCCTCTTGGCCAGCCGCCGCTTGCCCCTCTGGCTGGCCGTATTCACCATGAGCGCTACCTGGATCGGCGGCGGTTACATCAATGGCACCGCAGAATATACTTCCAGCAACGGGCTGGTATGGGTGCAGGCGCCCTGGGGCTATGCGCTCAGCCTGATCATCGGCGGCCTGGTTTTTGCCCGCCCTATGCGGCGCGCCCGCTACCAGACGATGCTCGACCCTTTAGCCCAGCGCTTTGGCAAGCATATTGCCGCCCTGCTTTTTTTGCCGGCCCTGGCGGGGGAAATTTTCTGGACGGCGGCCATCCTCACCGCCCTGGGCACCACTTTTGGCGTCATAGTTGGCCTGGATATGCCCACGGCCATCATCCTTTCCGCCTTGATCACCATTGCCTATACCGCACTGGGGGGCTTGTGGTCGGTTGCCCTCACCGATTTTGTACAGCTCATCCTCTTGCTGGGCGGGCTATGCCTCATCCTGCCTTTTGCCTTAGCGCATACAGGCGGCTGGCAAGCCACTTGGCAGTCCTATCAAATCCAGCATGGCGCAGCAGCTACCCTCTTGCCCAGCCGCGCCGCGCTGGGCGAGTACTATTGGAGTTGGTGGGACTACGCCATCTTCCTGACTTTTGGCGGCATCCCCTGGCAGGTTTACTTTCAAAGGGTGCTGGCGTCGAAGGATGAAAAAACGGCAGTCCGCCTCTCTATTTTTGCCGGGGTGGTTTGCCTGCTAGCCGCCATCCCGCCGATTATCATCGGCATGGTAGGCAGCGTAGCGGATTGGTCAGCCATAGGCATCAGCCCGCCACCTGATGCGGCGACTACCCTACCCTGGGTCATCCGCTACCTCACGCCAAGCTGGGTTGCCTTGGTAGGGCTGGGGGCTATCGCTGCTGCCGTGATGTCTTCGGCCGATTCTTCCATCTTATCGGCTTCCTCGATGGCTGGTTGGAATGTTTATCGGCCCTTGTTCAAGCCCAAGGTACAGGCCGCACAGTTGTCGCAATTGATCAAAAAGGTCATCTGGATCGTGGGCATCACCGCGACGCTGCTGGCGCTCAATATCCGCAGTGTTTACGAACTGTGGTTCCTGTGTAGCGATTTCGTTTTTTGCTTGCTGCTGCCCCCGCTCATCTGCGCGCTTTTCGACCCCAAAGCCAATGCGCGGGGAGCGCTGGCCGGCTTCATCGTCGCTTTCATCCTGCGCTTCGGCGGAGGCGATGCCACCCTCGGGCTGCCCATGCTCTTGCCCTACCCCACGGCAGCTGACGGGACGGTGATCTTCCCCTTCCGCACCCTGGCGATGCTGTCGGGCTTGCTGGCCATCATCGTGGTTTCGAG
>CAYSPJ010000041.1:27041-38948 GCA_964432875.1 uncultured Phaeodactylibacter sp.
AAATAAAAGCCGCGCACGCGCGAGACGTAGGGTACTGCCGGCCCCATGACCCATTCGCCGAGTTTGCCCTTGAGGGCTTTTTCGAAGATGCGGCCCGCATCATTGACTACCCGAGGGGTTTTATGCTTCAAGCTGAGGCGGATCAGGCGGTAGTAGGGCGGGTATTTGAACTGCTTGCGCTCCAGCATCTCACGGGCGTAGAAACGAGCGTAGTCATTGTCCAGCACTTCGCTGAGGACGGGGTGGGCGGTATTGAAAGCCTGGATGATGACCTTGCCCTGCCGATGCTTGCGCCCCGCCCGGCCACTGACCTGCATCATGAGCTGGAAAGCGCGCTCGCCAGCCCGGAAATCCGGGAATTGCAGCAACTGATCGGCACTCAGTACGCCAACTACGCCGACGCGTTCAAAATCCAGGCCCTTCGTCACCATCTGGGTGCCGACCAGGATATCGAGCCGCCCCTCCTCAAAATCATTGATGATTTTGGCATGGGCATCTTTGCCGCGCACCGTATCGAAGTCCATGCGGCCGATACGGGCATGAGGCAGATAAATTTTGAGCTCGTCCTCGATTTTTTCGGTGCCGAAGCCTTTGAGGCTGAGCTTCTTCGAGCCGCAGGCTGGGCAGGCCTCGGGTAGTTGAGTAGTATAGCCACAGTAGTGGCATTTGAGGGCGTTCTGGAACTTGTGGTAGGTCAGGCTCACATCGCAATGGATGCACTCGGAATGCCAATCGCAGACGGCACAGCGATAGGTGGGGGCGTAGCCACGGCGGTTTTGGAAGAGGATCGCCTGCTCGCCGCGAGCCAGGGCCGCCTTGAGCTCCTCCAACAGGCTGGAAGTAAAGTGGGATTGCAATTTGCGCTCCTGAAGCTCCCGTTTGGCATCGGCCAGGACGATTTTAGGCATGGCCAGGCCGCCGAAGCGTTCGGGCATCGTCACCAGAGCGTATTTCCCCGACTGGGCGTTGGCAAAAGATTCCAGGGAAGGCGTGGCCGTGCCCAACATCGTTTTAGCGCCTTGCAAGTGCGCCAGATAAATAGCCGCATCACGGGCATTGTAGCGGGGGTTGGGCTCGTACTGTTTGTAAGAGTTGTCGTGTTCTTCATCCACGATGATGAGCCCTAGCTTGCGGAAAGGCAGGAAGAGGGCCGAGCGAGCCCCCAGCACTACAGGCTTGCCTGCCAGCACGCTATTCCACAGCTCTACCCGCTCGTTGTTGTTGAGGCGCGAGTGGTAAACGGCAATCTGGTTGCCAAAAATTTTCTCCAGCCGGCTAATGATTTGGGTGGTGAGGGCTATTTCCGGCAGGAGATACAGCACCTGCTCGCCCCTTTGGATCGCCTCCTGGATCAATTCGATATAAATGCGCGTCTTGCCGCTACCGGTGGCACCGTGCAACAGCAAGACATTTTTGTGTTGCCAAGCTCCCCGGACCTCCTTCATAGCGCGCTGCTGCTGAGCCGACAAGCTGCTGGCCTCGATGGTTTCTTCTTCGTAGTTGCCAATGCGGCTCACCTCCCGTTCGTATAGCTCGAAAATCTCCTTTTTGGCCAGGGCATTGAGCACGGCGGAATCTACCTGGGCTGCCTCATAGATATCTTGCCGACGCACAAATTCCAGCTTTCGGGATAGCTGGATATAGGCCAGCAGGGCTTCCATCTGGCGGGAGGATTTGCTGCACAGATCGAAAGCAGCATGCAAGCTTTGCGGATCGGCAGCGTAGGGTGGCAGCAGGCGCACACAGGCTACCGTCTTGGGCTTGTATTTTGCTTTAAGGTCCTCCTTGAGGTAGATGAGGTGTTGGTCCAGCATCCTACGGATGAGGGGGTAAACCGATTTTTGCTGCAGGATGCCCCGTACGTCGTTGATGGTGATTTCGCTTTGGATGCTGAGGGCTTCGGCAATGAGGTATTCCTTATCGCTTAGGCTAGAAAAGTCCTCGCTAAACAACGGGCTGAGGGTGATGACGGTCTCGCTGGCCAGTTTCAGGTTGGCGGGCAGGGCGGCATTCATTACCTCGCCCAAGCTGCAACTATAGTACTCGGCTATCCACTGCCACAGTTTCAACTGTACGGGCGCGATGATGGGTTCGTCGTCCACCACGGCGATGATGGGCTTGGGCTTGCCCGACTCCGGCGGCTGGGGGCTCAGCCCGATCACCAGGGCGGTATAGAGCTTGGACTGGCCAAACTGCACCTCCACCCTTTTTCCAAAACTCACTTCCGCCACCAGGGCCTCTGGCACGGCATAGGTGTATGGCCTGGGCAATGCCAGAGGCAGGATGACCTCGGCATAAACCTGGATAGCGGAAACGGGGTGGAATCCTTCGTGTGTCGGCATGCGATAGTTTTGTAATGGCCGTTTTGCCGGGCAAAGATAGGGAAACTTTTGTAGGGGGCAGAGCGCAGCCAGGCTAAACCCGGAATCCAAAACATCTTTGTGGGCAGGTGCACACCGCAGTGATGATGTTGTAGTTATCGGACAACTGCGAAGTTGTCCGATAACTATCCGCTCGCCCGTGGGTGTCGTTCCTACGGAACTCTTTCAAGCGCTTGCCTGATCCAGGGACTGACGTCCCTGGCTAGAAAGCTTTCATCCCTACGGGATTTTTCCGCCCGGCGTACGAACAGTCCAGCAATTCCGAAATGGGATTTTGGACAACCCACTGCAATTGTACGATCAGCAGGAACGGGCTATAAAGGCAGACGCCGTTTAACGCCAATCAAGGGAACACTTTACGGTACTGCCCGCCGCCAGTATCCTGCACGATAAAAGCGGTAGAGAACCCTGCATCCCGGGCTTGCTGCCAGACCTGTTTGGCTTGTTCAACATCGTTGAAATAGCCGAGGTATTTGATGGTCAGGCCGTCGCGCTGGCCGTCGAAGATGGTGCCATAGCGCTCCAGGCCGGCAGCATTAAACCACTGAGGGTTTTTGTAGGCAGCCAGTTGGACGGCATAACGGTTAGAGCTAGTTGGCAGATTAGCAGCAGGCTGGGCGGCAGTGCCCGTGCCTTTGGTCTGGAGGGCGGAGGCATTGCCTTCTTCAGCCACGACAAAGGCCCCTTGATAATTGCGGTTTCTAGCCTTGACGCTGCTCATGGCCCGCTCGGCATCGGCCCGGTTGGCAAAAACGCCGACGCGGACTTTGTATTTCCCGCCTTCATACTTGGAATACACTTGCCCGAGGCTAGCCAAGTCGGCAAACCCTTCCAAGCCAGGCTTGGCCAAGGCCGCTACCTGCACCGACCAGCCGCTGGGGATGGCCGGGCCACTGTTAGTGGTTTCTGCGGGAGTACCCGTATCGGCAGCAACACCCGTACCAGGGTTGATGACATCAGGGATCTCGTTGGGGCTCATGGTCACCGGCAACATGGAGATCGTACCCAACACCGTACGGTCTTCCGCCTGGCCCGTGTTCACTTTCCGGCTAATCTCCCTAAAGCCAGGGCGTGAATAGCGCACAACGTAGGAGGAGTTGGGACTCAGCGCCAGCGCATAATCGCCATTGACATCGGTAGTCGCCTCCATCCCCGTATTAGTCGCTTGATTGGTGATGGATACGACTACGCCGGCCACGGGCATGCGGGAAGCGTAATTGAGCACTTTGCCGTAGAACTCTTCTCCTTTGCGGATCAGCACCACATCAAATTCCCGGTTTTGGCGCACGCCGAGGGTGGATATCCGGAAAACGGCATCGTTGAAACCATCGGCGCGGATAGACACATCGCAGTTTAGCCCTTCCACTGCCTGGAAGTGGTAATCCCCCAAGGCATCGGCTCGGTAGAGGCCCTCGCCACAATTGACAAAATCGACCGTAGCATAAGGTATCGGTGCCCCATTGGAGGCATTGCGGATGTGCAGCACGATATTATCGGCTGACCTGAAGACCTTATAAATATCTTCGTTGCCCTTGCCGCTAGTGCGGTTGGAGACGATGTAGCCCAGGTTGCGGAGGTTGTCATAGACAAAGCCATAGTCATCGCGCGAGGAGTTGACGAGGTTGCCGAGGTGGAAGATGCGCGTCCAGCGGCTATTGGCCTGCTCGGCGCGGAAGATGTCAAAACCTCCCAGCCCAGGGTGCCAGTCGGAGGAAAAATAGAGGAAGGTGCCATCAAAGAAAGGCGTGATCTCATTGCCGGGGGTATTGACGTTAGGCCCCAGGTTTTCCGGCGTGCTCCAGGTGTTGCCCATGCGGAAGGACACATACAAGTCGAACCCGCCATAGCCATCGGGGCGGTTGGAAGCGAAGTACAGGGCATTGCCATCCGGCGAGAAGCAGGGGTAAGCCGAAGAAAAGCCCGAGCCGTTGTGGCGGAAGGAATTGTCTTCCACCCAATCGCCATTGGGGTTGATTTGGGCGGTGACAATACTGAGCTCTTCGCCGCCATGAGGTATTTGGCGCGTGCCATCCATGAAGTTGTTGCGGGTGTAGGCCACGCTTTTGCCATCCGGGCTAAAGGACAAAGGGCCGACATTAGCGTAGCTCTCCCGCGTTTGTTTTTGCAGGAGTACCGGCGACTCCAGAAAGCCGCTAATGCCCACGCGGGCGGCGAAGAGCTGATTGACTGCCCTGCCCGTCCAGGTAGACCCCGGCTGCTGCACATCCATGCGGGCAGAGGAGAAGATGACCTGGTCGCCATAAAAAGCTGGGCCAAAATCGGACGCGATGGTATTGATCTGTTCGTTGCTGACCAAATAAGTCGAAGATTGCCCTTGCTGGTTTTTGGCAAAAGCGCAGTTTTGGGCAAAATGGTTGGCCCGGGCGGCATCGTCCCGGTTGGCTCGGCCGTAAGAGAGGAACTGCTCCCGGGCTTTGTCGTATTCTTCCAGGGCCATCAGCACCTGGCCGTACTTGAAAATGAACTCGCCCTCGATCTTGGCGTCGCGGGCTAGTTTCTCGTACCAGCTCTTGGCCTCATCCATCTGGTTGAGGTGTGCGTAGGAGTCCGCCAGTTTGGCCATGGCCTCGTAGTTGCTCGGCCTTTTTTCCAGCAGCTCGAGATAGGAGCGCACCGCGAGGTTGAACGCGCCCAATTCATAATCTTTATTTGCCCGGCTGATTTGGCCATACAGGGGCAGGGAGATGGACAATGCTGCCATCCAAAGTAAAACGCTTGCAAAAATTTTCATAAACCTTTGGTTTTCTATGCACATTGCTCAAAGGGCTTGGTTGTGCCGCTCTGAAAATCGCAGTAATATAAAAACATTCTTAAATAGAAACAACCAAGCTCTTTAACGGCCGTGTTTTTTTAATTGTTGTGCCTGCTGGCCAGCAAAGCTAAATACCGCGCTGAATAAGGCCTTTCCATCTAGCCGAGTGCCTGAGTTTCAGGGTTCGAGCCTAATGCCGCTATCAGGCGATAAAGCCAGGCTCAAAACAGTGGAAAACCAAGTAATATCACTACCTTGGTCGGAAAAAACATGAAGCACCTGATTATTCTCGCGGCTGCCCTGCTCTGCCTGGCCGCCACTTGCAACCAAACCGCTAAAACCGTCGAAGACGACTGTATCGACCGCAGCAAAATCGACCCCGACTTCGCCTGCATCGAGGTCTATCAGCCCGTCTGCGGCTGCGACGGCAAAACCTACCCTAATAGTTGCTACGCCCAGGCTCATGGCGTGAAGCGCTGGGTCGAGGGGGAGTGTGGGGATGGAAATTAAGTGAAAAACGGATGTAGTTGCGGCTTGTCCCTCGAACTTGATTGGCAATGCTTGCCTGCTGGCGATCCGTTCTGCTTGGGGCGTGGAGGTGCGCAGGCTAGCATTTTCAGGTGACATCTCCACCCCCGAGCACATCCAAGCAGGTGGATGGTGTAATCTGAAAACGCCTAAGCAACCCCAGCCAGCAGCCCCGCGCTTGAGATTACACCTCCCGCTTACAGCTGCGAAATGGCGTGTTGCGCTATCCAATGAACGATTACAAGAGCTGGTGCAAAAATATTTTTCAGGAAAAATACACGCTGTATCAAATCTTGTTTAGCTTTGCAAAAAAAAGTACTTTTAATGACCAATAATGATTACCTAGAACACTTGGCCGACATCAAAGGCATCATTGAGCAGAGGACGAAGTTCAGGGCGCTGAGTGGCTTATCGGGTATCTTGGCGGGCATCTATGCGCTGATCGGCGCCTTTGCTGCCTACCGCCTGATTTATAACTCGCCGGCGCTGCTGTATCAGGAGTTGCAAAACCATATTTATTCGCCCGCGGCGATCAAGCTCTTGCTGCTGGCGGGTGTAGTGCTGGCCAGTGCCGTTGCCACCGGCATTTATTTCAGCGCTAAGAATGCCCGCAAGATGGGAGAAAAGCTCTGGAACCCGGCAGCGGTCAAAGTCGCCGGCAATTTTTTGATCCCCATGGTTGCAGGCGGCATTTTTGTGATTGCGATGCTCTACCAGGGGCACTTGACGCTGATCAGCCCGGCCTGCCTGCTTTTTTATGGCCTGGCCTTGATCAATGCTGCCAATTACACCTTTTCCGATGTTAAAACTTTGGGCATTGCCGTGCTTGCCATCGGTTGTGCCGCCTTGTTTTCACCGGGCTATGGCCTATACTTCTGGGCTCTGGGCTTTGGCCTGATGCATATACTATACGGTGCCATCATGTACTTCAAATACGAAAAGTGAACCGCAATTTCAACGAACTCAATAAGGTATTTGAAAGCCGCATCCGGCTGGGGATCATGGCGATGCTCATGGTAGAGGACAGCATTGACTACAACAGCCTCAAAGCAGCGCTGGAGGTGACCGACGGCAACCTGGCCAGCCATATCAAAGCGCTGGAAGCCGCCGAATACATCTCGGTAGAAAAATCTTTTTTCGGCAGAAAACCGCATACGCGCTACCGCATCACCCCGCTGGGCAAACTCGAATTCGAAAAGCACATCCGCTCCCTGGAGGCTTTGCTCAAGGATCTCAAGTGATTTTTTTTGAGCACTTACTTTGTATTTCAAAGCACTTTTAAACAATAAAAAAAATGGATCAGGAAACAACCAATCAAACAAAAGCAAGCAACCAGAAACCCCTCTTTTTCAAGATGGGCTTCATCGTGCTACTGACCCTGCTATTGCTGTTGCCGATGGCTTGGGTGAAAGGGCTGATTGCCGAAAGGCAAGGGCTTCAGGACAGCGTGAAAGACGACATCGCCATCGCGTGGGGAGGGAAACAGCGGATTACGGGCCCGCTCTTGGCTATCCCCTATGAGAAAACCATCAATGCCCTGCCCGAACCGTTGACCGAACGGCATGTGCTGTTTGTGACGCCAGAAGACCTCGCCATCCATACGGATATTGATACCGAAACCCGCTACAAAGGCATCTTTAGCACAGCTGTCTATACCGCATCAGGCAGGCTTTCCGGCAGTTTTGACCTCCGCCTCATCCCGCAGCAGGCCGATGTGGAATACCGATTGGAGGAGGCTGTTTTATTGGTAGGCTTGAGCGACCCCACCAGCATCGTGCAGAAGATAGCTTGCCAGTGGCAGGGGCAGGAAAGCAAAGCGGTACCGGGCATCAAGCACCACGCCTTTGCTACTAATGGCTTCCACTGTGCGGCGGCGCTCGAGCCCGGAGCAGGTAGCTACAGCTTCCAGCTCGAGTTTGCTTTCCGGGGCAGTTCCGAGCTGCATTTCCTGCCGACGGGCAAAAACAGCAGCATCTCGGCGGCAGCCGACTGGCCCTCGCCCTCCTTTTCCGGCAAGAATCTGCCGTTGGAGCGCAATATCTCCAGTACTGGCTTCACGGCCCGCTGGGGTGCCAGCGAGTACAGCCGCCCGTTCCCTGCGTTTTGGTCGGATAGCGAATACAAGGATGCCATGAACCAAGGCTTATTTGGCTTGACCTTGCTTCAGCCTGCCGATCACTACCAAAAAAACATGCGTACGGCCAAGTACGCTTTTCTGGTCATCGCCTTGAGTTTCCTGGCTTTCTTCCTGTTCGAGATTTTGCTCAAGGCCAGGATACACCCGGTGCAATACGTCATGGTCGGCTTCAGCCTGGCGATTTTCTACGCCCTCTTGCTCTCTTTCTCCGAACATATCGGCTTTGATTGGGCCTATCTGACCTCCTTTGCGGCGGTTTTACTGCTCATCGCGCCCTACGCCTATAGCATCCTGAAGCGGGCGCGGCCAGTATGGCTGCTCAGCGGCTTGTTTACCATGCTGTATGGCTACATCTTCGTCATCTTGCAATTGGAAGATTACGCGCTGCTAGCCGGCTCCTTAGGCTTGTTTGCCATCCTGGCCGCCGTGATGTTGCTTTCGCGCAAGATCGACTGGTATAACCTCCAGGCTAGCAGTCCAGCAGAAAAACAGGCTTAAAAATTCAGCCGCCCCAACACCCGGAATTCGGTACGCCGGTTTTCGGCATGCTCTTCCTCCGTGCAGGGCACCCCGTCGGCGCAGTGATTGGCCAAGCGGGATTCGCCATGGCCAATCGCGATGAGGCGCTCGCGCTGAATACCTTTGCTGACCAGGTATTTCACGACGGCACCTGCCCGCCGCTGAGAAAGCTGCTGATTGGTGCTCTCCGTGCCGTTAGAGTCGGTATGTGCGCTGACTTCCAGGATGATATCGGGATTGTCTTGCATCAGGTGCAAGAGCTTGATAAGCTCCTCCACCGATTCTGAACGGACGCTGGAGCGGCCCGAATCGTAATAGACATTGATGGTGAAGGCCAGGCTGGAATCTTCGCCCTGCTTGCTTTTGAAGCCGAAGGCAGCATCTTCCGGGCTGGCCTTCACGGGCAGCCCCTCGCCCTCGCTTTCGGCGTCTAGCGCATAGGGCGTCAGGAAAACATTGAGGGCTGGGGGCTGCTCATCGGCTATGGCACAAACTTTCTTGTCCACGTTTTTGGAGAAGAAATTATCTCTTTCGGCCCTGACCTGGTAACAACACCCTGGCTCGAGAGGGATGGCAAAGCGCCCTTGCCGGTCGGTGGAGACGATAGATGGGTCGGAGCAATTGCTGGCAAATAGCTTGAGTTGTGCTTGATATACGGGCTTGCCGGTAGCTTGGTTGAATACCGTGCCTTTAAGCAAAGGCATGGAAGCATCGGCCACCGGCGCGCGGCCTGAGGTGTCAGTTTCCAGCATGGTGCTATCTACTTCCTCCTCGGGCCAGGGCTCCAGGGCCAGGGCGATGTAGAGGGTATCGGAAATGGGCTTACCTTCCTCGGGGCAGACTTGCAGGGCCCGCTCGGCATAGCCTTCGGCTTGGCCGCTGAGGGTACAACATTCCGACAGGCGCAAGTAGAGGCGGCCAGCTTGGTCGGCCTGCAGTATTTCCTGGGTACAGGCATTCAGCACGCGCGCGCCGGCGATCGGCTCGCCGGAATCCAGATTGACGACATCGACCTGGGCCAAGCGGCCAGTTTTGCGGAACAAGTAGATATCATCGCTCCCCACCCCGCCGCTGCGGTTGGAGGTAAAATAGCCCGATGCCTCATCAGGCATGAGGATGATGCTGAAGTCGTCGTACTCCGTATTGATGGGGAAGCCCAGGTTTTCGGGCTTGGCCCATAGGCCGTCTTCGCCTTCGCGGCTCCAGAAGAGGTCCTGCCCCCCCAGGCCAAAGTGGCCGTCGGAGGAAAAGTAGAGCTTGCCGCCAGGGGTGATGAAGGGGAAGACCTCATCGCCTTCGGTATTGATGGCCGGGCCCAGGTTGATGGGCGGCCCCCACTGCCCATTTTCAAATAAGGCGTAGTACAGGTCTCTGCCGCCGAACCCGCCCGGGCGGTCGGAAGAAAAAAACAAGCGCTTGCCGTCCAGGCTGAGGGAAGGGTGGGCTACGGAGTAGTCGTCGCTGCTGATCGGCAGGGGCGCCAGATCAGACCACCCGCCCGTAGCCAGGCGGCGAGCCGAGCTGATCTCGAGGCGGTCCCGCTTTTCTGGCGACTCGAAGTAGCGCGTGCGGGTAAAGAATATTTCGGTTTGCCCTTCGTTGAAAGTAGCCGTGCCCTGGTGGAATTTGGAGTTTAATGCCCCGGCAAAAAGTTCGGGCGGAGAGTAAGCCTCGCCGCTTTTGGTAATCATAAACAGCTTGGTGAAACGGCGGCCCTTGGCATCGGCTTCCCGCTCGGAGGTAAAGACCAGCCCTTCTTTGAAGAAGGCGGGCGCAAAATCAGCATAAGCAGAATTGAAGCTCAAGGATTCGACCTCGGCCTGCCCCTTGAGCTTATTGCGCAAGATCTCCTGCTGGGCACACACGTCCGATAATTCCTCACGGCGCGGGTCATAAGGCTTGATCTTCAGATATTCCCCGAAGACCTCTTGTGCCGCTTCGCATTGGCCCAAGCGCAACAAGCTGAGGCCGTAATGCAGCCGATGCTCCGCCTGGGCCCCTGGCAGGCTGATGGACTGCGCGTACCACTGCGCAGCAGCCTGGAAATCTCCGGCTTGCCGATAAGCTTCCGCCAAGGCGAGCTTGGCTTCCGGCAA
The DNA here is from genome assembly GCA_964432875.1 of uncultured Phaeodactylibacter sp. GTDB lineage: Bacteria > Bacteroidota > Bacteroidia > Chitinophagales > Saprospiraceae > JACJYE01. Next base: position 37,476 of record CAYSPJ010000041.1, read on the forward strand.
GCCTTCTTTTTCCACCACCTGCAGATATAGCTCGATCGCCGTGCTCAAGTCGCCGGCTTTAAAATGCTGCTCTGCTTTTTTCATTTTTGCGGCCTGGGCAGCCAGGCTGCCCACAGCTAATAGCCAGCACAATGCCAGCAATGTCATTCGTTTTCCCATAGTATGCACACGCTTTAGGGGCATCTGCTGGGTAGATGTAGAATTCATAATGCCCATCGTTTATTAAAAATCGGTTTCGCAATTGTGTCTGCAAAAGCTTACGCAAATCCCCGGTGAATGTTTCAGCAATCGCGCTTTTTCGTAAATTGCCGCCTCGAAAGCAAAAATCAGGCCCATGCAGATTACCGCACTTTATACCTACCCCATCAAAAGCCTGGCGGGCATACCGCTGCAAAATGCGGCCCTGACGGCCCGCGGGCTGGCCTACGACCGCCGCTGGATGCTGCTGGGCCACGATGGGCGCTTCCTGACCCAAAGGGAGCTGCCACAGATGGCTTTGCTGCAGCCGGAATTGACTGCGGAGGGCTTGCGTATCCACCATCGCAGCAGGCAGCTGGTGCCGCTGCTGCTCCCGCTGCCAGGCCCCGAACCGGCCCCCAGGCTGGACGTACAAGTCTGGGATGACTTTTGCCCGGCAGCGCCCGTGGGCGAGGAAGCCGATGGGTGGTTTAGCGAAGCCCTGCAGATGCAATGCCGCCTGGTCTATATGCCCGAGGATGTGGTGCGCCCTTTGAGCCCGGCCTATGGCCAGCCCGGCGAGATCGTGGGCTTTGCTGATAGCTGCCCCCTGCTGGTCATCGGGGAGGCCTCCCTGGCAGAACTGAACAGCCGCCTGGCCAGCCCGGTGCCGATGAACCGCTTCCGCCCCAATATCGTCTTCTCCGGCGGGCAGGCTTTTGAGGAAGATGGCTGGGAAAACTTTTATATCGGGAGCGTGCCCTTGCGCGGCATCCGCCCCTGCGGCCGCTGCCAAGTGGTCAATATCGCTCAGGAAACTGGCCAGCCGGGTAAAGAGCCGCTGCGCACCCTGAGCACTTACCGCCAGCGTGGGCATAAAATCTTGTTTGGCTTGCATGCCGCCTGGCTGCCGCAGCCCGGCGAAGAGATGGCCCACCTGAACCTTGGGGATGTTGTGGGAAATCAACTTACAGGTTGATGATTATGCCGTGGCGAGCGCGTGGCAGAGAAGACGCCTGCGGTACCCTCAGCCTCATAGCTATCTGCTTTGGGGAAGGGATGGCATCTAGGCTGTTGCATAAGGCCGTTTTTTTGGAGAATCCGTTCCCACCATTTTTGAGTATGGCATTTTGAATTCCAATGTCAAGTTGCCACGCTTTCATGCTTGACTGCAGGAGCTTGAAGCATAGGTTTTCTTTGCAAAGCTCGGTTTTAGGGCCCTGCTCTTTGGGCCGTTCTCACCCTTCTTTTCCTAGATGAAAAGAAGCAAAAATCACGGCTTTATTTGTTTCTTAA
>CAYSPJ010000042.1:0-38499 GCA_964432875.1 uncultured Phaeodactylibacter sp.
ACCGGTACTACGTGGGCTATTGCGAAGCGCCATTGGAAGATCGGCTGCGGCGGCAGCCTTCTGAGCATAAGGGCGCGAAGAGTATTGGGAGGTTTGTATGCGAAGCCTCAGCCTCTACTAAGGCCAAGAGCGTCGCGGGCTAAGTTCTTGCAGGCCTAAGCCTGGCGCTTTCCCGCCTGGCCTTGGTTGGATAGGCCCTTATTTAGGCTCGCTAAACCCGGGCTTCCCCGACTCAACCTACAGAAACTTAGCCCGCGAGGCGCTTGCACTAGAATTACAATGCATTGATGCGGTTCAGCAGATCTTGGGTGGCAGAATAATCCTCGCCGCTTTCTTTAGCCAACTTGATGGCCTGTTGGGCGGCACTCTTGGCCTTTTTCTTTTTGCCGAGCTTGTAATAGAGGGAAGCTAAGGTGTCGTTATTGTAGTAAGCATTCTCTAATTTAACGGACTTTTCAGCCCATTGAACCGCCTTTTCCAACATTTTGGGGTCGTCTATATTCTCGAAGAAAGACCAGGCGATATTGTTCAGCTCATTAGCATCATCGGAGCCATACTTGTCGAAATAAGCCACGGCCTCGCTGGCGAACTTGTCCATCTCCCCTAGCATGCCATAGTAGTTCATGCGGAAATTGGCAGAGAGGCTGGCAGCCTGCTCGGGGAAAGCTTTGCCATAGGCCTCCTCAATCTTTTGGAAAACTTCCTGCTCTTCCATCGAGCCAAAATCCAAAGAGCTAATAATCAGATTTTGTAATTGGCCATCGACCACGGGCTCGCCATATAGTTCGATTAGAGCGGCACGGTTTTTGGCAATGTGATCAAACAATTCCGGCTCCTCGCCGCTGGCCGATTCAAAGATCAGGCGGAGGTTCTCTTCGGTATTCCAGTCATCCTGGGTTTTGAGGTAAGCCAGGACGATTTTCTCGGCGAAGGGATCCATAGAAGCAGCGGCTGCTTTGGCATAGTTGTATAGGAATTCCGGGCTGCGGTCTCCTTTAGCATAGCGTGCTTGCATGGTAGAGGTGCGCAGCTCAGGCTTCAGGGCAGTTTTGCCCAATTCCAGGAATTGTTCTACGCCGTGGTACCCTAAGGCAGTATGCGCCATTTCGCCGCTGGCATCAATAAAAAACAGGGTGGGGTATGCCCGCACGCCATAGTGGCTGGCAAGGCTGGGGCCTTCTCCTTTCTCCATATCAATGCGGGCGTTGATAAACTGTTCGTTGTAAAACTTACCCACGGAAGCATCGGAAAAGACGTCGCGGTCCATCATTTTGCAGGGCCCGCACCAGGCTGCATAGGCATCCAGGAAGATTAGTTTGTTTTCAGCCTTTGCTTTGGCTAGTATAGTCTCCCAACTACCTTGTTCAAAGCGGATACCATCTTGTGCTTGCAAAGTAGCACCAAAAGAGGCTAAACACAGCATCAATACATAAAAGGACTTCATAAAAGCGGAGTTTGTGGATAAAAAAATAAGCCGGCAGCTTAACTGCCGGCGGCTTATCTCATTGACGAATTAAGCGTGCAAAAAATTGCCTGAGGATACAAAATAGCTCATAGCAAGGGCTTCTAGAAGCCCTTGCCCTCCATTTTTTTGATGAAGTTTTCCACCATCATCACCGCTGCCGGGCTTTCGCTACGGGCCAATTGGAGGGCTTGGTCTGCTGCTTCGCGGGCCTCTTTGGTTTTACCATTGAGCTGAAGGATGTGGGAGTAGGAGATGTAATATTGGTATTTATTGCCTTTCTGGGCCGCACTAGCGGCAAAGCTTTCTGCCTGTTTCATCGCCTCGGGTTCAGAGCTGAAATGTTTGGTCAATTCATTGGCCAGTTTGTAAAGCTCTTCTGGGGCGTCGTTGAGTACTTTTTTCGCGTATTTTGCGCTAGCTTTTGAGTAGGCTTTGCCATCATTGGCAGCTAATGCAAAGCGCATTTCAGAGTTCAGCTCAAATTTTTCAGCCGCTTCGGGGTAATGCTGCTTCATTTTAGACTGCGCTTCCCGCAGCAAATCCAGGCTTTGGAATTCAATGGCCCGAAGCATAGTAGCTTCACAAGCCTGTTGCACCCTTTGCTGTACAGCCTCTTTGCTTTCCAGTGTTTCAAGTTTTTTGCGGTGGGCGATGAATAAGTCAAAGATTTTGGAATCAGCAACAGTGGTTGCTTCGAAGAGGAAGCGGAGGTTGAAGTCGGTTTCCAGCTTTTTTTGAGTATTCAGATATTCATTTGCGATTGCGAGGCTGGGCTTGCCCGCATTATTGAGCGCTTTGACGTACTGATAAAGCAATTCCGGGTCGCGGTTGCCCTTTTCGTACTCGGCGGCGAAATCACTGCTGCGGTCAGACATGGCGAGCACTTTTTTGCCTAGGTCGAGGAAACCATCCACTCCTTGGGCCCCTTTTAACTTATGCACTACTTCGCCCTGTCCATTGATGAAAAAGAGCGTGGGGAAAGCCGAAACAGGATAGGTTTTGCGGAACTCCAGCCCCTCGCCTTTTTCCAGGTCGAGCTTCATGTTGATAAAATAGCGGTTGTAAAAAGCGCCGACCTTTGGGTTGGGGAAGACTTCATTGGCCATGCGCTTGCAGGGGCCGCACCAAACGGCGTAGCCATCTACGAAAATAACTTTGCCTTCAAGTTTTGCCTTTTCCAGCGCTTCGGCCCAGGTTCCTTGAAAAAAGTCAATGCCCTGTGCCAGGCTGTTGTACAGGAAAAGGAAGAGCATTGGGATGGTAAGCAGTAATCTCATCGGTTTTGATTTTTTTCCTTTGATGGTGAAAAACGTAAAGATAACGCGTTTTTTTTATTCCTGATTTTGTTGTTGAAACTCCCGGATCAGTTCTTCGGTTGTTTTGCCGCTATTGAGCACTTCCAGCAAAGCCATGGCATCTTTAGCCATGGGGTGTTTGGGGTAACGCTCCAGGAAGGTTTGATATGCGCTGCGTGCGGCAGTATAGTCGCGCATATCGTTGTCAAAGGTAAAGGCCTGGAAGAAGAGCGACTGGGGCGCACGCGGGCTGTCTTCAAAATCGCTGGCTACTTTACCCCAGAGCTGTACGGCGAGCGGATAATCGCCAAGCCCACGGGCCACATCCGCAGCCCGGAAGAGGAAGTTCGGGGCCAGCGAGTCCTGAGCAAAATGGGCGGCATACTGTTGTGCTTTTTCAACGAAGCTAAGCGCGGTTGCCGTATCGATGGTGAGTTCATTCAGCCCCTGTGCCAGAGTCTGCTCCAAAACGCGGAGCTCAGAAGCCAGCTCTTCCTGTTGTGGCGCTTTGCCATTCGACTTGCCAGGGCTGCAGGCAATGAGGAATGCCGAGGCGAACAAGGCTGCGGCAGCTAGTTTGAACGCAGACAAGGTCCTGCGCCAGTGGAGAGAGGGCGGATTGTGACGACGGAATTGTAAATCGCCAAGGTGGGCGTTTCGTTTTTGCATAGTCGTGAGATTTTTTTGCCGTTATAAAAAATATAAGGCGGCCATTACTACATGCCAGAGTACTGCTTCATGATACGCTCAAACAAAGAATCGGGCAATAGCCGCTTAACCAAGAGAGAAACACGCTGTAGCGGTTTACCGATGACATAATAACGCTTCACGCGCTTCTTTGCTATGAGACTCGCGATTTTTTTGGCGATTACAGCTGCAGGCAAGCCGGCTTCCACCTCGCGGTCAATACTGGCGTACACTCGTTCGAAGCTTTCGCGGTAGGCCGGATTGCCAGGGTCAAAATCTTTAATGCGGTTGGCGTTGATATTGGTACGGGTATCGCCGGCGCGTACGCTGCAGGCCTGGATGCCGTAGGCCGCCACCTCCATGCGCAGGGCCTCCGTCACCAGGTCGATGGCCGATTTGCTAGCGCAATACACCCCCCGGAAGGGGAGCCCCATGGCAGCTCCAATAGAACTGATATTGATGATGAGCCCCTGGCGCTGTGCCCGCATGTGAGGCAAGACTGCCTGGGATACCCGGAGCACGCCTAATACATTGATATCGAGTACTTCCTGCACATGAGCTATCTGGAGCTGTTCGGTAGGGCCAGCCAAGCCAATACCCGCATTATTGATTAGCACGTCAATTTTCCCCTCGGCGGCAATGACCTCCTGAACAGCCCGGCGCACCGAGCCCATCTCTTTTACCTCCATGATGGACATTTTGTAGGGCTGCTGGCTCTGAGGCATAGGGTTACGGCTGGTCCCGTATACAATATGCCCCTGAGAACTGAGTTCTTCTGCCAGGGCTTTTCCTAAACCAGAGGAGGCGCCAGTGATGAGGATGACTTTAGTCATGTGTATTTGGTTTCTAATTCGGCAAATATAATTTTATACTTCCGGTAAAAAAAACGGCTGAAGCCATAGAATTGAACCGGACTGGGTTTCTTGGGCCAGCTTTTGAGCTTAAAAGCCGAAATTTTGCGCCTATGATTTGATTTACTTTGTATCTTTCAGGGCAGAAACAAAATTCAATCTTCCAATGAGAACTCGTTTAACTCTTTTTGCTAAACTGCTGATTTTCCTCTTGGTCGCAGCAGCCCTCTTTTTTGCCTTCAAGGGTCTATTCCTTGCGCCCAGCCAAGCGGTTGAAAGCCCAAGGGCGCAAACTACCGAGCAAAGAGCCGATGCGCCTCCTTCACCGCGGGAGGCTTTCCAGTACGAGCCGCAAGCTCCGGTCAACGGAACGCTAAAAGGCGTAGTGGAATTGGGGGCCACCGGCTTCAACTCTTTCATCTTGGATATAGATGGCCAGAAAAACTGGCAACTTAAAAAGGTCGAATGGGGCAACAGCCTGGTCTATGATGGGCTAGCTTCCGGAAAAGATATCACTCAGGGGCTGAAGCAGTATATCAACGGGATGCTGGAATACGGCGTCAAGGGGCGTGATATCCACTTTGTCGTCAGCTCCGGCGCGGTTAAAGCGGATAATACCCAGGCCATTATCAAAGGGATCCGTTCTTTGGGCTACGTCGTCAATACGGTTACGCCAGAGCAAGAAGCAAAGTTGGCGTTGAAATCAGTCCTGCCCAAAGAGTATGAGGGGGAAGCCTTTGTGGTAGATATCGGCTCGGGAAATACTAAAGTATCCTGGATACAAGGCGGGCAGCCCAAAGGCGTCGAGACCTATGGCGCTAAGTATTATGTCGATAATGTGACCGATAACGAAGCTTATCTCGATGTGCGCAGCAAGGCGGCCATGGTGCCCAAAGACAAAACCAAAACCTGCTTCATTATCGGCGGGGTGCCTTTTACTTTAGCCAAGGAAATACGGCAGGATAAAGAGCGCTACACCGTACTGAAAGCCCCTGGCGAATACACGGCAGAAGGCGCCAAGGAAAGAGCAGGCTTGAATATCTACAATGCCATCGTGGATGCCTCAGGCTGTGAACAGTTCGTCTTTGACTGGGACGCCAACTTCACAATTGGCTTTTTGCTGAATTTCTAAAGGCGGTGAAAAAGGCTGCGAAAGGGCCAACTTCCTTTCTGGGTTTGCTTTTTAGGGGCGCTCTATGCGCTGCTGAGAAATGCGTTTTGCCGCTTCGCAGTGCCTTCCTGCCCCGCCGCCACGAAACTTAAACGCCTGCAAATTTGCATAAGCCAGTTTTTATGGTTATGTTTAAAGCTTGATTCTAGCTTGTTCAAGACTTAAAAAGCTTTAGATGATGAACAAATGGCCATTTAGCGTGAAGCAAAAACTCCGTGCAGCAGCACTCTTAGCCGCCGTGGTGCTCCTGGTCTTAGGCATTAATATGCTCACCCGCAAAAGCCTTTCCGACCTTGACCACTCTTTTACATCCATGTATGAAGACCGCTTGCTGCCTTCAACCTATGTCTTTGAATTGGCTAATCTACTCTATCTGAAGCGCCTGGCATTGGAGAAAAAACTGAGGTCAGCCCCATTCGATGAGCCCGAGGAGGATGAGGCGCTCTTTGCCCACAACCAAGAAATGGAATCCTTGATTAAGGATTTTGAGCACACTTATCTAACTGAATTGGAGGGGTTTGCGCTCACTGATTTAAAACTCAGGCTGAAGCAATACAATGAACTGGAAACGGATGTATTAGAAGCTTACCACAGGCACGCCTTTAGCCCAAGGCTGGAATCCTTGCTGGATGAAAGGTTTGATGCCGCGATAAAAGACCTGGCGGTGCTGAGCAAAATACAGAGAGACGTAGGTACGGAATTGAGGAGCGATTCCAAAGCGATTTTTGCTGGTTCCAACCTTCTGGCTAATTTCGAGGTTTCCCTCCTGTTGATTGCGGGCCTGATTATCCAAATCATCTTATTCAGCGTCAAATCAGCTATACCTCGCTATCCGCAGCGGGCCGATCTGAATTAAAAAGAATGCCCTTTTCCCATAGAGTAGGCAAAGCGGAATATCTTTGTGCCAAGTTATCATCTTAATCCTCGATTAGTTGAACATGAAGAGATACCTCGCATTAAGTATTTTATCAGCCGTGCTGTCAGCTTTGATGTACTCCTCTTGTGGCCCTGCTGCCTCTACGGAAGTGGAAGATGCATCCAGTGCTGATTTCGCCATCGTCCCAGGTGAACGCGTTGGGTTGATTACGCTGGATAAGTCCACTCAATCGGCGGTGTTGACCGCTTATGGAGACAGTGCCCGTATAGATTCCATTTATGTCGTCGAAGGCATGACAGCGCCAGGGGTGGTTGTTTTTCCCGACAATCCGCTCAAGATGCTGGAAGTTTACTGGGACCAGGAAATCGACCCACTGCGCCCGGCTCTCGTCCGTATTAGTGGAGCAGAGCCGGACAAAGGCGGTTCTGCCTGGAAGACGGTAGATGGCATCACCATCGGCACTAGCCTGGAGGAAGTGGAGCAGCTCAATGGTAAACCCTTCGACCTCTATGGTTTTGATTGGGATTATGGCGGGCTGGTTACCGATTGGAATGAGGGGAAGCAGAGCCCTTACCTGCACTTGCGCTTTCAGCTTACGGGGCAGGGGGCGGCACCCTCTACGGTATTGGGGGAAACAGTACTCAAAAGCAATGACCCTGTACTGCGCCGCCTCAAGCCTGTGGTTGCCGTTATCGAGTTGAGCTTCCCGCGCTCCGACCCCATGCCATTGATGCAGGGCCGCTGGCGCTCGGAGGAAGACCCCAACTTTGAGATTGAAATAAAGGACGGCAAAATCCGACACTACATCGAGGGTGAGCTATTGCTGGAAAACAATATTGAAGCAGATCGGAGCTGTGAAAACACCGTCTGTTCTTCTGGCGAAGCTCCAGCGCTAGGCTGGTGCTTCATTGAAAAAGGAGCGTTTGATGTGCAGTGTATGCTGCTGCTCTCCTGCGATGGTACCCGCTTGGAATATACCTTGGTCGGGGGTACTGGAAAGGTGCTTGCGTTCGGCAAAGTAAAGTAAGGCCAACTGGAAATGGATGCCAAGGGGGGCGCCTTCGGAAGAATCTTAGCGCTCAATTGCCGGAAGCCAATGCCCGGCGAAAACCATAGCGGACCAGTACCAACAAACCGACCAGGATGAGCAGCACGTATTCAATCCGGATGTAGGAAAACACAATCAGGCGAGTGCGGTCAACAAACCACATCAGAGCCAGTACAGCAGTGATCATGGTGATCAGCCCTCCAAGTTTATCAAAGCCGGGGATGTAGTCCAGGCTAACATTACGCCGGATGATGAGCAGGGTGATGATCATGGATGCTACCGGAAGCACCTGGGCAAAGACATCGGCATCCATGATGCTGCGGCGCTCGAAGAGGAATTGGTACGCACTTAGGGAAATAGAAAAGATGCCTGGCACGCAGACGAAATAAATCAGGATCGAGTAAAGATACCTCCAAGGCGCCAGATGCCCTTCATTCCGGCCCAATAGCCCGGCCAGGAAGGCCATGAGGGGAATAATGCTAAAATAAAAAACCAGGTAAGCCGGATGCTCGGCCAATTGCTGAAAAAGTTGCTGAAGAGTCATAAGCGTTGCTTTTGTCGCCTCAAATATGACGGAAATCTTTGTATTTTCAAACCCCGCTTGTTAGCGTTCCGTTAAAACCTATCGGCAGCTGGCCGGTTCTAAACCTTTTCGCTAAAAAAAAGTATAGTAATATGGTAATTTGCGTTATTTAGCTACAATACTATAGATGATATGCTTTATCAAAATTCCGCACCCATGAAATTCAGAGGCCCGCTATTTTTTTCCATCTTGGCTCTAGGTCTGGCTATCGCTGCTTTTTATCCTCAAAAGCAAGATAACACGCAGAAAGAAGCTGTCTTAATGCAGGCTATCCTCAGCAATTTGAGCTATTTGCACTTTTTGCCCAAAGAGATAGACAACGAGTTTTCCGAAGAGCTCTTCGACCTCTACCTCGACCGGATAGATGGCGGGCGGCGATTTCTGACCCAAAAGGACGTCGACGCCCTGGCGGCATATAAACGAAGCTTGGATGATGAAGCCTTGGCTGGGACTTTCAGCTTTTTCGACCGCTCGGTAGAATTAATCGATGCGGCACAGGTCAAAACCCAGGGCTACTACCGGGAGCTTTTGGCCCAGCCCTTCAATTACGAAACCGACGAGTACTTTGAAGCGGATGGCAAGAAACGCGGCTTTGCCCCTGATGACGCTGCCTTGAAGCAATTCTGGCGGCAATACCTCAAATTCGAAGTCTTGCAGCGCCTGTCCGATAAGTTGGAAGAGCAGGAAACCCAGGGTGAGGAAGTGGAAAAGAAAAGCTTTGAGGAACTCGAGCAGGAAAGCCGGGAGCGCGTGCTGGAGTTCCTAGATGGCTGGTTTGACCGCATGGTGAAGCTGAAGCGCGAAGATCGCCTAAGCCTCTACTTCAATGCGATCACTCAAATTTTTGACCCGCACTCCGAATATTATAAACCCATCGACAAAGAAAATTTTGATATCCGCTTCTCGGGCAAACTGGAAGGCATCGGCGCTACTTTACAGACCGAAGGGGATTACACCAAGGTGCATCGCATCGTGGTAGGTGGGCCAGCCTGGAAACAAAAAGAGCTGGAAGAAAACGACGTGATCCTCAAAGTCCGCCAGGAAAGTGAAAACGACCCGATCGATATTGCCGGTATGCAGCTCAATGATGTAGTGCAGCTTATCCGCGGCAAAAAAGGGACCTCGGTCATCCTCACGGTCAAAAAAGCCGACGGCGCCTCTAAAAACGTTACCATCGTCCGCGATGTCGTTATCCTGGAAGAGCAGTTTGCCAAATCGCTTATCCTTGAGCACGAAGAGCAGTCCGAAAAAATCGGCTACATTTACCTGCCAAGCTTTTACGCTGATTTTCAGGATGCGAATGGGCGTTTTTGCTCCAAAGATGTAGCCGATGAAATCGAAAAGCTCAAGGCCGAAAAAGTCGATGGCATCATCCTCGACCTGCGCTCCAACGGTGGCGGCTCGCTGCGCGACGTAATCAAAATGACGGGTTACTTCATCGAAAGCGGCCCCATCGTACAAGTGAAATCCCGGGACAAAGAGCCTGAAGTACTCAAGGACGTGGATCCTCGCGTGCAGTATGATGGCCCCCTCCTCGTCATGGTCAATTCCTATAGTGCTTCTGCTTCCGAGATTTTAGCAGCGGCCCTACAGGATTATGGGCGGGCCGTTATTGTTGGGAGTGGCACTTCTACTTTTGGCAAGGGCACGGTACAACGCTTTGTAGATCTCGATCGTACCATCCGCGGCTACAACGAACTCAAACCGCTAGGTGAGATCAAGCTCACGACCCAAAAATTTTACCGCATCAACGGCGGCTCCACCCAACTGAAAGGCGTGGTACCGGACATCGTCCTGCCAGACAACTGGTTCTACATCGATTCTGGCGAGCGCGAGCGCGAATATGCCATGGAATGGACCGAAATCGCTCCGGTTAGCTACGGCCAAAACGTTACGAAAATTAAAAGCTTGGACAAAATACGTGCCCGTAGCCAGGAAAGGATTAGCGAAAACAGCTCATTCCAAAAAATCGTGGAAAATGCCCGGCGCCTGGAAGCTCAGCGTGACCAAAGCCAATTCCCGCTCAGCATCTCTGGTTACCAGCGGATGAACAAAGAGCAAAAAGAAGAGGCGGCACAGTACGAAGGCATCTTCAGCGAAGTGGTTTTCCAGGGTGCCCGCAACCTGCCTGCCGACCTGCCTGCCATCAAGGCTGATGAATCCTGGACGGCGCGCAATGAAGAATGGCTCAAATCTATCTCAAAAGATATGTATCTCAAGGAAGCGATGTTTATCCTGCACGATTTGATCGTGTTGAATTGATTCTCCGCTGTTTACACATGCAAGGCCCCGTGGAGAACGCTCGTTTCCCACGGGGCCTTGCATTTATGAACAGCGGCTCGAAAAAGTTGCCCCGCTCGCCGCGGCCTCCGCCCAGGATGAGCAGGGCGTTTTCTTCCAGGTGAGCCGGGGCGAAGCAGTGCTTCATCCAAAGAAGGATATTCATTTGAAATAATCCAATCAGACATATCGCGCAAATTGCCTTACCTTTGAGCGTTTATTCTTTGACAATTTGTGTATGCTATTGCCAGCGGAAAGCCGGATGACACAAATTGCCAAAGAAGGTGAGTATTAAATATCGCAGCGAAAGAACCATATACCGTGCTATACCTATCCTTAGAAAACGTCACCAAGACATACGGCGAGAAGGTGCTCTTCAAAGACCTCTCGCTACAGATCAACAAAGGCCAAAAAGTAGCCTTAGTTGCCAAGAACGGCTCGGGCAAGACTACCTTGCTGCGCGTAGTAGCCGGGCGGGAAGCCCCTGAAGGCGAAGCAGCCAAAATCTTACTCAGCCGCGAGCTGCGCCTTGGCTATCTGGAGCAGGAGCCTGATTTTACCCCCGGGCAAACTATTCTGGAAGCGGTGCTAGACTCGGAGACTCCTATGGTACAGGCCATCCGGCGCTATGAGTATGCCATGCTCTTCCCCGACGATGAAGCGCAGATGCAAAAGGCCATCCATGATATGGACGACCTCAAGGCCTGGGACTTTGAGGCTCGCATCCGGGAAGTGCTCACCAAGCTGGAAGTGAGCGACCTCAACCAAGCGGTGGCTACCCTCTCTGGCGGCCAGAAAAAACGCCTGGCCCTGGCCAAGCTCATCATCGAAGAGCCCGATTTTATCATCCTGGACGAACCTACCAACCACCTCGACCTGGATATGATCGAGTGGCTGGAGGAGTATCTCAGCCAGCCCAACCTCACTTTCCTCATGGTCACCCACGACCGCTACTTCCTCGAGCGGGTCTGCAACCAGATCGTCGAGCTGGATAATGGCGCGATTTACAAGTACGCCGGCAATTATTCCAGCTTTCTGGAAAAGAAAGCCAGCCGGCATGAGACTGAAAACGCCGAGCTGGAGAAAAACCGCAAGCTCCTGAAGAAGGAGCTGGACTGGGTCAACCGCCAGCCCAAGGCCCGTACCACCAAAGCCAAATCCCGGGTGGATGCCTTTGAAAACCTGCAGGATAAGCTCTCTCAGAAGCAAGAAAGTAAAGAGATGCAAATCGACATCAAAGGGCAGCGCCTGGGCAAAAAAATCCTGGAGACCCACAACCTTCAAAAAAACTTTGATGACAAAAAAATCATAGATGGCTTTTCCTACAAATTCAAAAAGTACGAACGCGTAGGTATCATCGGGCCCAATGGCGTAGGCAAAACGACCTTTCTCAAACTGCTCACTAAAGAATTACGGCCCGATGGGGGTAAAGTGGTCCTTGGCGAAAATACGGTCTTTGGCTACTACACCCAAGATGGCATCCAGTTAAAAGGCGACAAGCGGGTGCTCGATGTCATCCAGGATATTGCCGAATTTATCCCTCTCGAAAAGGGCCAAAAACTGACTGCTGCCCAACTGCTGGAGCGCTTCCTCTTTAGCCGCAAGCAACAGCAAGTTTATGTCTCCCAGCTCAGCGGGGGCGAGCGCCGCCGCCTCTTCCTGCTCACCGTGCTGATGCAAAACCCTAACTTCCTCATCCTCGACGAGCCGACCAATGACCTCGACATCATGACCCTCAATGTACTGGAGGAGTTTTTATTAGATTTCCCCGGTTGCGTCATCATCGTCACCCACGACCGCTACTTCATGGATAAGCTCGTGGACCACCTCTTTATCTTCGAAGGCAATGGCCAAATCCGTGACTTCAATGGCGATTACACCGACTACCGCGAAATCCAGAAGGAGCAGGAGCGCGAGCAGCGCCGCCAAGAGCGCAGCGAACAGCAGAAGGGACGCCAGCAACAACAAAAGCCTGGCGGTCTTAATGAGGAGGAACGCAAGGAGTTGAAGCGCCTGGAAAAGCAAATCCTCCTCCTGGAAGAGCGCAAAAAATCCATCGAAGACCAATTCAACACCACCGATCTCGCCCCGGATAAAATCATGGAGCTATCCAAGGCGCTGACTGCTGTTAAGGATGAATTGGAGGCGAAAGAAATGCGCTGGATGGAATTAGCGGAGATGGCATGAGTTCAAGCATAACCCAGGTCTTGCCAACAGCCATCGCCAAGTCCTCTTTGCCCATTGCCGCTAGCCCTATACCCCCCGCACCCGCGTAGTCGCGAACAGCCGTTTGATGCTGTACTTTTGCCCGGCCCCATTGGCCCAGATGACCAGCATGCCACCCACGATAGCCATGTTTTTCATAAAGAAGATAGATTCCATGCGGCGCTCTGGCTCCGGGTCGTTCCAGAAAGAATGGACGATGAAGGTGACTGGCACCCAATAGAGCAATAGCAGTACCGTGGCCAGGCCCGTACGGTAGCCCACCAGTAGCATAATGCCGCCCAGCAAGAGCAGGAAAATCGCGCCAAAGAGCAACATATCCTGGTTCCAGGTCAGGCCATAATAGGTCATTTTTACTTTCGTTTCCTTAAAATAAAAGATGGAGTCATAGGCTTCATAGAGGAAGATAAAAGAAAGCATCACCCGACCCAGCAGGTCAATTATATTTTTCATTACTTTTTGTTGTTTTTAAAAAATGCACCCCAAGGTAGCTTCTTTAATCAAAACTTGTGGCGCTGGCAGGCAGATATTTTTGGCGGTGCGCGAGTGCTTGGCCGGGCGCTTGCCTGCTTATGTTGTCCTCAGCCCCACCCGAGCCAGGCTCCAGAGGGGGGCTTCACGGCTCAACTCATTACCGCCGCTGCACCACCACCCGTTCCCAGGCGGTAGCCTCACTGCTGCGCAACAATAGGAAGTATGTGCCATCCCGCAGGTTTTCCGTCGGAACTTCCAACGGGCTAGACAGTTCGGCTATGGCTTGCTGGTAGCACCGGCGGCCCATAGCATCAAACAAGGACAAAAAACCAGGGCCTTGCAGGTTGCCGCTCGCAGTGATGGTGAAATAGTCCCGGGCAGGATTGGGGAAAAGGCGGAGCCCTCCAGGTTTGGGGATGAAAGCGCTGCTCGTCAAGGTGCAATAGCTGTAGGGGTCATAACAATCGCTGCCCTCGCAGAAACAATGAAAGTACAAATTCAACCCATCTATGCCCAGGAGGCAAAAGTCGTCGTGGAAGAAAAAATAACTGCAGGCCTCGTAGCTTTCAGCGGAGAGATTGGCGACCATGCCCATGCCTTCTACCAGCAGGTAGCGGCCTTGCTCCAGTACATTAGCCTCCAGCGTGATGACCTGGAATTTCCGCTCGGCACCTGCTGCCAGCATGGTGCCCGTGCTGTCGATGCGGTACTGCTTTTCGCCCTCAATCACCACCGTATCGCCAACCACCAGGTTGAAGTCGTAGAGCTTCAGGAAAGCCTGAGCTTGGGGGCTATAGACAAAGACGCTGCCCTCATCGGCATAGGCATACCTGGCCTTGGGGGGCGAATCAACGCCATAGTGCGTCACCTGCTTGCAGAGGATGCCCTGAACCAGGACATCGCCTTCCACGCGCAGGGTATGGATGCCTTCATCGTAAAACCAGCCTGCCTCGCCAAAGTACTGCCAGGCTTGGCCCTCGGACAGCCAGCTTTGAGCAGGCATAAGCAGTGGTGAGAGTAAAGCTAATGCAAGCCAGTGGCAATAGAGAAGGATGGGGAAAGGGTGTAAGGTGTGCATCATATTGAGTTTTGGAAGATGAATATCGCACTTTTCCTCCAAAAAACAGCTGGTTTGAAGGCTTTCAGTCGGGGTGCCGACTTTGAAAGATGATTCATTGCCCATTGGTGTGCTCTACCGGTGCAGTTGCCACCAGGCTAACTACCTGCTGCCAGCTTCCCCCAAAAAGCGCGCTACGCCACGCGCCACATTCTGCCCATCCATAGCGGCAGAGATGATGCCGCCGGCATAGCCTGCCCCTTCGCCGGCGGGAAATAGCCCGGCTATATCCAGGTGCATATAAGTTTCGCTATCCCGCGGGATGCGAATAGGGGAGCTAGTACGGCTTTCGGTGGCGATTACGTTGGCATCTTCAGTATAGTAGCCCTTCATTTTGCGCCCAAATTCCTGGACGGCGAGGCGCAGGCGGCCATAGATGGAAGGTGGCAACAGTTCGTGCAAAGGCGCGCTAATCAGGCCGGGGATGTAGGAGGTGGGCGGCAAGCTGGCGGAGAGCCGCCCCTTGGCAAAATCGGGTAAACGCTGGGCCGGCGCTTTCTGGCTGCCGTCGCCAAAGTTGAACATAGCCTGCTCAACCTGCTGCTGGAAAGCTAGCCCGGCGAAAATGCCATGTTGCTCAAAGCCCTTGAGGTCTTCCAACTCTACTGCTACCACCGTGCCTGAATTGGCGAAAGGCGAATCGCGGCGGGACATGGACATGCCATTGACCACAATCTCTCCGGGGGCCGTGGCGGCCGGTACCACTAGCCCGCCCGGGCACATGCAAAAGGAAAAGACCCCGCGCCCATCCACCTGGCAAGCCAGGCGGTAGCTGGAGGCCGGCAAGTGCTCATCGCGCGGCGATTGGTGATACTGGATACGGTCAATCAGTGGCTGAGGATGTTCGATGCGTACCCCCAGCGCGTAAGGCTTGGCTTCGAGGCGAACGCCCCGGCGGTGCAGGAGGTAGTAGATATCCCGGGCCGAGTGCCCCGTAGCCAGGATGATCGCCTCGCTCCGGTATTCCAGAGCATCGTTGACAATAAGGCCCTGCATGCTGCCATTTTCAATAATAAAATCAGTCACGGCATGGCCAAAGTGGACTTCGCCCCCGTAGTGCAAGATGGTCTCTCGGATATTCGCGACGATATTAGGCAGTTTGTTGGAGCCGATATGAGGATGGGCATCGATCAGGATATCAGATGAAGCGCCATGCTCTACCAGCAGTTTCATGGCTTTATAAATATTGCCCCGCTTGTGGGAGCGAGTGTAGAGTTTGCCATCCGAATAAGTGCCGGCACCGCCTTCGCCAAAACAGTAATTGGAGTGGGGGTCAACCTGTCCAAACTGCTGGATGGCGCGCAGGTCGCGGCGGCGGGTGCGCACGTCTTTGCCGCGGTCCAACACGATAGGCTTGAAGCCCAGCTCAATCAATTCCAGGGCAGCGAAGTAGCCAGCTGGGCCAGCACCGACGATGAGGACCGGCCGGGCACTTTCCACCGGGCGTAGTTTGCCGAGCAGCGCAGGTTCGGCCTGTTGCGCTTCGCCAGCATAAACCTCTACGCGCAGCAGCACCAGCGGCTGTCGGCTGCGCGCATCAATGGTGCGGAGCACCACGGCCACATCTTGTACCTCACTTTCCTTGAAGCGGCTCTTCTGGATGGCGCGCTGCCGTATCAGTGCCTCGTCCTGGGCTTCGGCCGGCAACAATTTTAGTTCTACTTGCTTAATCATCTTTTCGGGCGGGGTCAGTAGCGGCAGGCTGGCCGCCTTGCTCTTTGAGTTGTTGTTGCAAGCTGTCTGGAGCGGCTTGCAGGGCATTCTGCAATTCCTTGCTCACTTCGCCCCGTTCGCGCTCCAGTTTTTTGCGGTTGATACCCAGCTCTTCAGGCAGGGCCGCTTTTTTCTTGGGGCGCAGGTACACCCAGGGGCTGGTTTGCTTAAACTCATCGGGGATGAAGATGCGGATCTCCCCCTCTTCGATAGCCTGCCGCCCTTCCGAGCGGATAATCAGCCGCTTGAGGTCAACCGATTGGATGGCCAGTGTGTCTTTCCCCTCGGCTGCTTCATATTCGTAGCGCTTGTCTTTAAGTAATTGGTTAAAAACACCCTGGGTAGCAATATATACGCTGATTTTGCTCTCTGCCATAATGCTGTTGCCTGCCCAAGGCAGGATGGCGTAAGTGAACCCATCATCTTGGTAGAGATTAAAAACCAGGCAAGTGACGCTGTCCGGCACTTCAAAGGTTTGATGCAAGGTCTTCTTCAATTGTGCCTGGCCCAGGTTGGCTGCTAGTAGCATGGGGGCGAGCAGAAAAGCAATCTTCATGAGCTGTTTTTGTCCTATTTTTTGCCGGGGGCCTGCCCGGGCTGTTTTCCTTTAAATACCGCGCATAAGGGCGCTTCGCCCTACGCCTCTATAGAACGTGCGGCCGTTTTAAAAGTTGTTTTGTCTGCTCTTTCACCTCTTCCGGTCCGTCTCGAACATCACGATTTCAATGGCCCGCATCGGGTGTAATGGGTATTCAAAATGCTTTTCGATTTTTTCATGAAGAGCAGGGTACGCTTCGTGCTCCGTGATTTTTTTCATACCCGCCAAATAGTCAAGATACAAATTAGTGTTTTCGATCCCGTATTGCGCCCGCGCTCCGGTGAGATACCTGAAGACCCGCCGATCCCAAATGGCGTATTCCCGGGGGTTGACGAAGTGCAATAGTTTCGAAAGCCCCACCATGGAGCCGCTGATGGTTTTTTTCAGTACTTCCAATTCCTTGCTTTTTAAAAGGTAGCCTTTCAGCGCTGCATTCAGATATTTCAAGGCCAGCTCCTCGGCCTTTAAATCCAGATACATAATCGTGGGCATCCAGCCATAAACAAAATGGCTGGAGATCACCAGGTGATGCCGCTCGATTTTCCCCGTTTCCTTGATGCGCTCAAAGTAGTTCAAAAACTCGGGGTATACTTTGAGATAGCAATCTGGATAAGCCTTAAAATAAGTGTTATCGGCCCCTTTCAGTACGCCTTCAGCGTCTTTTTTGATGTTGTCAAAGTTCAAGTTCTTTAGCTTCATGATCGCCCGGTTTTATTGCTAATGTTTGCCGGGAACTGCCCGGGTTCTTTCGCGATTGCAAAATAGCAAAAAAAAGCAAATTTACCAAATATGCTTTTGCATCTTAACGAATTACTGGATTTAAAACCGGAAAAACCCCCCAAGATGATTTCAAAAATATGCCCACTTGAATAAACAGCCTTTTAAGCAGTATCTGATTTGGCATCCACAACCACCAACGCCCTCGCATTCATCCTGCTTCACTCCCCTGCCAAGGCAGTTCGTTCGGCTGAATGCCCTTGCATCTCCCATAAAACCTCCGTACCTTCCCCCGAAAAAAAAGAGCGCGATGAGAGCATCCCTATTTATCCTGGCCGCGCTGGTGATCTTTAGTGCGAGCTGTAAAGGCCCCGGCGAGGCGACCCGCGAGCGCAAAATATTGGTGTTTTCCAAAACCGCAGCCTTCCGGCATGATGCTATTGAGGCGGGCATCGCCGCAATACAGCAATTGGGGCGGGAGCGAGGCTTTGCGGTGGTAGCCACCGAGGACGAAAAGATGTTCCGCGAAGAAGTATTGAAAGGCCTGTCTGCCGTGGTATTCCTCAATACGACCGGCGATGTGCTCGAGGCAGAACAGCAAGCTAGCCTGGAGCGCTTCATCCAGGCCGGCGGGGGCTTCGTGGGCGTACATTCGGCTTCTGACACCGAGTACGACTGGCCCTGGTACGGGCAGTTGGTCGGCGCTTATTTCGATGGGCACCCCCACATCCAGCCCGCCCGCTTGCTGGTACAGGACCGCGAGCATCTGGCTACAGCCAAGCTGCCGGAAGTATGGGAACGAACGGACGAATGGTACAACTTCCGCAACATACGGCCGGAGATCAGGGTGTTGATCCTCATCGACGAAAACAGCTACGAAGGTGGGACCAATAGTGATTTCCACCCCATGGCCTGGTACCAGGAATACGATGGCGGGCGCTCTTTCTTCACCGCTCTGGGGCACACCCCGGAATCCTATCAGGAGCCGCTCTTCCTGGAGCACCTGGCCGGCGGTATCGAGTATGCCATTGGCCCCAACCGCCTGGACTACGCCCAGTGCCGCACCCACCTCATCCCCGAAGACACCCGCTTCGGGCGCACTATCCTCGAAAATAACCTGGATGAGCCGATGGAGTTGGATATCCTGCCCGACGGGCGGGTGATGTTTATCGAGCGCAAGGGGCTGCTTAAGCTCTACCATCCCCGGCTGGAGATGACCACCATCGTTGGCTTCATCCCGGTACATACCGAGCACGAAGACGGCCTGCTAGGCCTGGCTATCGATCCCGGTTTTCGCGACAACCACTGGATTTATCTTTTCTACTCGCCCCCGGGCTCCCGGGCCATCCAGCGCGTGTCGCGTTTTGTTTTTAGGCACGACAGCCTGCACCTGGCTAGTGAGCAGGTGCTGCTGGAGATCGATGTGCAGCGCGAGGAATGCTGCCACTCTGCCGGATGCCTGGAATTTGGGCCCGATGGGCTACTCTACATCTCGATCGGCGACAACACCAACCCCTTTGCTTCTGACGGCTATGCCCCTATTGACGAGCGGCCCGGCCGCGCACCCTGGGATGCCCAGGGCAGCTCGGCTAATACCAACGATCTGCGCGGCAAGATACTCCGCATCCGTCCTCTACCGGAAGGTGGGTATGCCATCCCGGAAGGCAACCTCTTCCCGGTGGGCACCCCCGAAACCCGCCCGGAAATCTACGTCATGGGTTGCCGCAACCCTTTCCGTTTATCCATAGACCCTCAACGCAATTGGCTCTTCTGGGGCGATGTAGGGCCGGATGCCGGTAAGGGTGACTCCCTGCGCGGCCCCAAGGGGCTGGACGAGATCAACCTGGCCAAAAGCCCTGGCTTCTGGGGCTGGCCTTATACTCGGGGCAACAACCAGGTTTATCGCGACTACGACTTTGCTACCCGCCGCTCCGGGCCGCCATTCGACCCCCAAAACTTGCTCAACGATTCGCCCAATAATATGGGCCTGCGCCGCTTGCCGCCGGTACAACCCTCTCTGATTTGGTATTCCTACGACGAATCGGAGGAATTCCCCTGGATGGGGGTGGGCGGTAAAAACCCCATGGCCGGGCCCGTTTATTACGCCGATCAATTCGAGGGGCCGCACCAATTCCCGCCCTACTTCAACGGCAAGCTCATTGTTTACGAATGGATGCGGCACTGGCTTTACGTCGTCAGTCTGGATTCTATGGGGCGCTTCCTGCAGGCCGATCCCTTCATGCCCCTGGAGCCTTTCTCCCGCCCGATGGACATGGCCTTCGCGCCAGATGGCACCTTATATATATTGGAATACGGCAACCTATGGTTTGCCCGCAATGAAGACGCCCGCTTGAGCCAGATCCGCTACTTGCCGGGTAACCGCCCGCCTCTGGCCCGTATGGACCTGAGCGCCACATCCGGTGCCGCGCCGCTCATCGTCCAGCTCTCTGCTCAGCCTTCATTAGATTATGACGGCGACCAACTGTCCTACCGCTGGTACGTGGAGGGTAAAGCGCTGCCGGAAACAACAGTAAAAACGACTCACACCTTTCGGCTTCCCGGCATCTACCGGGTACGGCTAGAAGTAAGCGATAAGGCTGGGGCAATAGCTTTTGCTGAGGAATTGGTGGCTGTGGGCAACGCTCCGCCACGGGTGCACCTGGCAGTAGAGGGCAACCGCAGCTTTTTCTGGGATGGCCGCAAGCTGCAATACCAGGTGGAAGTGGAAGATGAAGAAGATGGCAGCTTAGGCCGGCCGGGCTTCCCCGTAGCAAATGTGAGCTTGCAATTCGATTATCTGCCTGAAGGGCTGGACTTCACCATAGCCGCAGCTGGCCATGCCGCGGGTATGGCCGGTGCCGCCTTGTCGCGCGGTGCCCGCCTCATAGAGCAGTCTGACTGTTCCAACTGCCATGCCTTGGGGCAAAAAGTCAATGGCCCGAGCTACCTGGAGATCGCCCGGCGCTATGCCGGCGACCCCCTCGCACCCCGCCGCCTGGCACTGAAAATCATCCAGGGTGGGGGCGGCAACTGGGGCGAGACGGTCATGTCGGCACACCCGCTGCTAAACGAAGAACAGGCGATGGAGATGTCGGCTTATATCCTCTCATTGGGGCAGCAAAACCCCCAGGATAAACCAGCCTTTCCCCTGGCGGGTACTTATGCCACCAATCGGCACAAAGCAGGCAGCAACCGGGGTGCCTATTTGTTGTCTGCTGCTTATACCGATACGGGCAATGGCGCGATGCCTTCGCTTTCTGCCCGGGATGAACTGTTCTTGCGCCCCGTGCGGATTGCCATCAGTCAAGCCGATCAGCGCTCTCCCGGGCTGCGTCCTCTTGAAGAAAACAAGCAAGCTTTAATCGGATCGTTCCGCCACGGCCGCTACTTCATGCTGAAAGACATCGACCTCAGCGGGCTGAGCCATTGCGAGCTGCGCTTGTTCTTCAGCACCGAAGCTGTTGGCGGCACGCTGAGCCTCCGCGCTGGAAAGCCCGATGGCCCGCTATTGGCAGAAACGGCGGTCAAGCCTCCGGGCCGGGGGTTCCATACTATCCGGCTCGACTTGGCCGGCTTGGCCGGGCAACAGGACATCTACTTTGTCTTCACTAATGACGCCCAACGCAGCCAGCCCATAGCGGACGCCGCTTATGTCCAGTTTTTTCCAGATCTGTTGCCTTGAGGGTGCACGGCCCTAATTGGCTTTTTATCCTATTTGGCAAGCGAATAGCAAGGATGAGGTGTTGTTGAGTTTATCGAACGGGTATGGGCATAGAGCTGCCAAGCGCTTAAACCCAATTTTTTTTGGCAGTTTGTAAACAGTAAGGCGGATTTTTTTGGATATTGGCCCGATAAAGAGAACAAGGCGCTTTGACCCTGTGCTGGCTTCAAGCCGCGCCTTAGGACTGCAAAACAAAACATTAACCAACTAAAACCATTCCCATAAATGGAGCAGCTCAACCGCAACCGCTTATTTTTAGCTAGTTGCCTCGCCTTGGTCGTCACCTCGATGACCTTTGCCATCCGGGCGCGCCTGGAGACCGTATTCGGGCCTGAAGGCGTTGGGCTTAGTCTGGAGCAGATCGGTTTAGCCTTCGCCCCGGCATTTTGGGGTTTTACCCTGGCCATGGTCATCGGCGGGCCGCTGGTCGATGCGCTGGGGATGAAGCGCATCGTCTGGGCCGCATTTGCTGCGCATTTCCTGGGGATTGTCGGCACCTTGCTCGCCAATGATTTCGGCACGCTCTTCCTTGGCACCCTGGCCATCGGCATCGGCAATGGTTTTGTGGAAGCCGCACTAAACCCCTTGGTCGCCACGATGTATAAAGACGAGAAGACGATGATGCTCAACCGCTTTCACGTTTGGTTCCCGGGGGGGATCGTCATCGGCAGCCTCATGGGGTATTTGGTGGTGGATGTGCTGGGGCTAAGTTGGCAGTTGATGGTCGGGCTGCTGTTTATCCCGTTGCTCATTTATGGATTGATGTTCTGGGGGCAGCGCTTCCCTCGCACCGAGCGCGTCGAGATGGGCGTCAGTACCAAAGATATGTGGGGTGCGCTGGGCAAGCCCATTTTCCTATTCATCGCTTTTTGCATGCTGCTCACCGCCGCGACGGAGCTGGGTACCAACCAGCGCATCAGCTCGCTCTTGGCGGGTGCCGGGGTATCGGCTTTGCTGGTGCTGGCCTTTATCAATGGCATCATGGCTGTAGGGCGGGGCTTTGCCGGGCCTATCGTGCATCGGCTGAGCACTTCGGGCATGTTGTGGTTCTCGGCCATTTTTTCCTTTATTGGCTTGATTGCGCTGAGCCTCTCCAGCGGAGCGATGACCTTTGTCGCAGCAGGGGTATTTGCCGTGGGCATCACCTTTTTCTGGCCGACTATGCTGTCCTTCGTAGCCGAGCAGGTGCCCGAAAGCGGAGCCCTGGGCTTGTCGGTCATGGGTGGGCTAGGCATGTTGTCCACCTCGATCGTACTACCCATCATCGGCCGGGTCATGGATGAGGAGGTCTCCGGGGCAGGCGCGCTTCAGCTCATGGCCATCTTGCCAGGAATCCTGATCGTGCTCTTTGGTGGCCTGTTTTTTTACATGCGCAAACGCAGGTAGAGACGATTCATGAATCGTCTCTACGCTATGGGCGAAACGATCAATGGAATCAAGAATAACAAACGAAACGCGATATGAAAAAGCAAGGACGCAGAAAATTCATCAAAAGCATGGCTACTGGAGCTTTGGCTACCGCGGTGAGCCCTACCATCCTCAAAGCGGATGAAGGCCGGCGAGAGGTGCTGCAGCGCGCACAACAATACAGCGCCAATGACCACATTCAAATTGCCGTAATCGGAGCCGGGGGTATGGGCGTGGAAGACGCCCGGACGGCCCTGATGATCCCCGGTGTGAAGCTGGTGGCCGCTTGTGACCTCTACGACGGCCGCCTGAAGCAGGCAAAAGAGCGCTGGGGCAAGGACCTCTTCACGACCCGTGATTACCGCGAAGTGCTAGCCCGTGCGGACATTGACGCCGTCATCATCGGCACGCCCGACCACTGGCACAAGCAGATTTCAATTGATGCCTTGCGGGCTGGCAAAGCTGCTTATTGTGAAAAACCCATGGTACACAGCATCAGCGAAGGACATGAAGTGATGAAAGCCCAGCGCGAAACGGGCAAGACCTATCAGGTCGGAAGCCAGGGTATGAGCTCGCTGGGCAATGAAAAGGCGAAGGAGCTTTTCGAAGCCGGCGCCATCGGTCAGCTCAACTATGCCGAGGGCTTCTGGGCCCGCAACTCTCCGGTAGGGGCTTGGCAGTATGCCATACCAGCCGATGCATCACCCGAAACTGTGGATTGGGAGCGCTACTTGTCCAATACCAATCAGCGTGATTTTGACCCGCTGCGCTTCTTCCGCTGGCGCAACTACCGCGACTACGGCACCGGAGTATCCGGCGACCTCTTCGTCCACCTCTTTTCCAGCCTGCACTTCATCATCAGTTCTATGGGGCCTACCAAGGTGATGGCTACTGGCGGCTTGCGCTATTGGAAAGATGGGCGGGAAGTGCCGGATGTTCTCCTCGGCATGTTTGACTATCCGGAGACCAAGACCCACCCGGCCTTCAACCTCTCTTTACGGGTGAACTTCGTCGATGGCACCTCGGGCAGTACCTACCTGCGTCTGGTGGGCAGCGAAGGGGCCATGGATGTAACTTGGGATGACGTCTATCTGCGGCGCAACCTGGCCAGCGGCCCCATGGATGCTTTCCTCGATGCTAAAGGCGATGAATTGAGCCAAGCCAGGGATGCCCGCAAAAAAATGTTGCCACCTGGCGAGGCTCATTATGCCGTGGAAGAGGGCTACAAAGGCGCGCATTACGACCACTTTTCCAATTTCTTCTATGGTGTGCGCCACGGGCAAGCTGCGGCACAAGATGCTGTATTTGGTTTCCGCGCTGCCGCACCGGCTTTGTTGTGCAACAACAGCTACTTCGAGGAAAAAACTGTTTATTGGGATCCCATCGAAATGAAAGTCAAAAAACAATAGGAGCTCATGTTTAAACAATCAGCAATAAACTTATGGAGCCTGCTGCTACTGCTCGGGCTGGTAGCCTGCCAAGGCGGCAGCACAAAGAGTGGTGAGGAAACGGCTGAAACGGCCACTGCCGAGCACAATACCCTTACCACCACAGAACAAGCTGAAGGCTGGAAACTGCTCTTTGACGGGCAGACTACCCAAGGCTGGCGGATTTACGGCCGTGATACCCTCAGCGGCTGGGCGGTTGAAAATGGCGAATTCATCGCCTTGGGCGAAGCTGGGTTGGAAGGCCACGGCAGCGATATCATCACCCTGGGTCAATATGAGAACTTTGAACTCAGCCTGGAATGGAAAATATCAGAAGCGGGCAATAGCGGCATCTTTTTCAACGTGGTGGAAAGCCCTGAATTTAATGCCGTCTATGAAACCGGGCCAGAGTATCAGCTCATCGACGATATTGGCTTCCCGATGGAACTGGAGCCTTCCCAGCACTCGGCAGCTAACTACGGCATGCATCCCCCTTCGCGCATCGCTTCAAAACCTGCCGGAGCTTACAACCATACCCGCCTCATTGTCAACAACGGCCGGGTAGAGCACTGGCTCAACGGGGAGAAAACCGTGGAATACGAGCTCTGGACACCGGAATGGGAAGCACTTATCCAAGCCGGGAAATGGAAAGATTTCCCGGCCTATGGCCGTGCCAGGAAAGGGCATATCGCGTTACAGGACCATGGCAATCAATGCTGGTTCCGCAATATAAAAATCCGGGAATTGTGATACGCAGTTAAGGGTGCCTGCGTTCGGGAAGCCGCTTGAGGATTGCATCGGCTTCCCGAAAGTTTATCTCAAAAAATTAGGCACTTCGGAAAAACTTTCGTATTCTTGTCACTGAGAGAGGAAATGGTTTGAAAAAACCGACTATCTATATATATGAACCGAAAGATCCGGATGGGAATGGTAGGTGGGGGCATAGGAGCCTTCATCGGCGCTGTCCATAGGATGGCAGCGGCTTTGGACGGGGAGATTGAGCTGGTCTGTGGCGCTTTTAGCGGCAATCCAGAGAAATCCAAAGCCTCGGGCGAAGCGCTTTATCTGCCAGCATCCCGCGTTTATGGCAACTATGAGGAGATGATCCATCGTGAACGGCAATTGCCGGAAGGAGAGCGTATGGACTTTATCTCTATTGTCACCCCAAATCACCTTCACTATGGGCCGGCCAAAATGGCCCTGGAAAACGGCTTCCCCGTCGTTTGTGACAAGCCCCTGTGCTTTGATCTTAAAGAGGCTTACGACCTACAAAGCCTCGTGCAACAAACTGGCCTTTTATTTGCCCTTACCCACAACTACACTGGTTACCCCATGGTCAAGCAAGCCCGCATGATGGTGCAGCAGGGAGAGCTGGGTAAAATACGTAAAGTAGTGGTGGAATACCCGCAGGGCTGGCTGTCCACTAAGTTAGAAGATAGCGAACAGAAACAAGCCTCCTGGCGTACTGACCCGCAACGCTCCGGTATAGCTGGTGCCATGGGCGATATCGGCACCCATGCCGAAAACCTGGCGGAATATATCACTGGCCTGCAAATCAGCGCCCTTTGCGCCGATCTCAGCGCCTTCGTTGAAGGGCGCC
Organism: uncultured Phaeodactylibacter sp.; assembly: GCA_964432875.1. Lineage (GTDB taxonomy): Bacteria > Bacteroidota > Bacteroidia > Chitinophagales > Saprospiraceae > JACJYE01. The sequence goes on from CAYSPJ010000042.1 coordinate 25,255, forward strand.
GCCTGGATGATGACGGCAATGTGCTCTTGCGCTTTGACAACGGCGCCAAAGGAGTGTTGCATGCCAGCCAAATCTGCGCTGGCGAAGAAAACGACTTGAACATCCGGGTATATGGTGAAAAAGGTGGCTTGCAATGGCGGCAAATGGAACCCAATACCCTAATCGTAAAATGGCTTGATAAGCCCATGCAAGTGCTGCGCACCGGTGTAGGGCCACTCTATCCCGAAACCCTGGCCCACTCCCGCATCCCAGCCGGCCACCCCGAGGGTTATCTGGAAGCCTTTGCCAATATCTACCGCAATTTCGCTCGTTGCCTGCGCGCGCGCCTGCAAGGGCAGGATCCCGACCCCCTGTATTTGGATTTTCCAAGCGTCGATGATGGCCTACGCGGGATGCTGTTCATCGAGAGGGTGGTGGAGTCGTCGAAAAGCAACCAAAAATGGGTCGAATTTTAACGGCCCTACTAGTTGCACTGGGGGATTAAGCCTCCTATGCAGCAGGTATATAGAATTTTCAAACAAAAAACATTAACGTATGAAGAATTACTACACACTTCTAGCTTTGTTTTTCATAGCTGCCTGGAGCCTGCAGGCACAACCCACTTGCGAAGACCCCGATGTACTGATAAATGACGATATCGAAAGCTATGCTGCCGGAGATGTGAGCATGCAGGCGGCACACTGGGGTGTCTGGCCCGGTGCCACCATAGGCGGTATCGTAACGGATGAATTTGCTTTTGCCAGCTTACAATCCATAAAAGTAGATGGCAACGAAAGTGGCCAGGATGTCTTGCTGCTATTGGATGAAAAGACTTCCGGGCATTACCTACTGCAGTTCCGTTTATATGTGCCTAGCGGCAAAAACGCTTATTTCAATCTCCAGCACGAGATGCCCACCGCTTCAGCCGGATTCTGGGGCTTTGATGCTTTTTTTGATGACGGCGGCCTGGGTACACTCGACCTCTTTGGAGAAGAGACAACTTTTACCTTCCCACACGACGCCTGGTTTAAGGTGCACATTTTGGTGGATATCGATGCCGATCATGCCCGCCTGATCGTCAATCAATACACGATCGACTCATGGGCGTTCAGCAATGGGATTACCAATGGAGGCGCTTCTTTCCCTTCCAACAAGCTTAGTGCGCTGAATTTTTATCCCCTTGACGAAGACTACCTGTTTTATATCGACAACGTGCAATACTGGGAAATACCGCCTGCCGGGCTAAGGCAGTACTGCTATACCGCTACGGAATTGCCTGGCCCGGGCTTTTATGGCGTTGCTGCTATGTCTTGTTTTGGTGCCGGCTACGACCTGAGCGGCACTGACGGCGCTTTTGCCGGGCGGTGGTATTACTATACGCCTACCGAAGACGGCATCCTCTCCATCTCTTCCTGTGGCGGCGGTGTTGATACCCGCGGCTGGATTTTCTCTGGCGACTGCTTGAACCTGAAGACAGTAGGAGTCAATGATGATCAATGCGAACTCATCGCAGGCAGTACTGACAATTGGGCTTCATACCGCGAAGCGGTAGTGACTGCTGGCACCACTTATTATATTATGTGGGATGACCTCTGGGAAGCCGGTGCCTTTACTTTCGAGTTGGGCTTTACCACTACGCCCCCAGAGCCAGGCGAGTTTTGTGAGTCTGCCATCCCCGTAGGCCCAGGTGAGTATGAGATACTCGAAATCACCGGTAATGCCTGCGTCGGTGGCCCCAATATCAACAATACGGTGTCTTCAACGACTTCCTATGCCCAGGCCAAATGGTATGCCTTCACCCCTACCGTTGATGGCTACATGACGATTTCTTCCTGCGACTTTGCTGCCAGCGATACGTATGTATTGGTCTATACTGGCGACTGCTCTTCGTTTGAAGACCTCACCTTGGTTGCTAGAAATGATGACGGCTGCCCCCAATTCCCCGGCTCTAATGCTTCACGCCTCGACAGCGTCGTCGTAGCAGCCGGAACGACCTATTTCATCGAGTGGATCGACCGCTTCGACGATGAGCCTTTTATCTGGGAGCTGTCCTTCGACCCGGCACAAGCGGCCAGCACCGTGAAGTTTTCCGTGAATATGGCATTGGAGACAGTTGACCCCGCAGGCGTTTTCATCGCGGGTAGCTTCAGCAACTTCAACAACCTGCCGATGTCGGATGCAAATGGCGATGGGGTTTACGAGGCCGAGTTGTTGTTAAACAACAATACGCAATACACATATAAATTTAAGAATGGCCCGGAAGGTTGGGAAAATGTGGACACCAGCATCGGCGACAACTGCACTACCGGTGACTTTGGCGACCGCTTTGTAGACGTTGGTGAAACAGCCCTGGCCCTTGACGAAGTCTGCTTTGGTTTTTGTGTATCCTGCAACGCCGTGGATGTAACGGAAGCAGATCTGACTGCGGCAGTCGATTTGTTCCCCAACCCGACAAGCGGACTGATCAACTTGCGCTATAGCTTCGAAACGGCAGTAACCCAGCTCGATATCCGGCTGATAGATGCCTTGGGCCGGCAAAGCAAGCACCTGCGATTGAACCACGTTCAGGAGGGTACCCAGGAGATCAGCTTGGAAGGCCTGCCGACTGGTGCTTACCTATTGCAACTTATTGCCGATGGGGCGAGTATCAGCCGCACGATTGTTGTAAGATAAAACACTGGGGGAGAGCACCCCTCATCGGGCGCTCCCCCCCATTACACCTGTACCGGAATATCCGGCAACTGATATATCTACTTAGTGTCTGTATTTAGAGTCCGATAGCAGTCTTACGCTCAGCCGAAAAACTCGACTTCAGCGTGTGCCCCTTATCCCACGCTTTGTGAAGTAAATTCTGGCTTTAGGGTCTTTGCAAGCCTTGCTCTCGAATGCTAAAAGCGCTGACACTCGACTACATGGACTGACTGTACTTAGGCTCTTGACCGAAGAACACCATCTACTTGCAACTGACAGATTTTTTCACAATCCACTAATGGGGTCGGATAGAAGGATCAAAAATCCACTTTACTTTCCGTTCTCAAATTATTTAAACTAAAATTCGTTTCAGTATGAAAAGTGCTTACTTAATCCGGCTGTTTGCCCTAGCCCTCATCCTGGGGACAGCCTTCTCTTCTGCTCATGCCCAAACTTTTGAAGTGACCGCGCCTGCTGGCGTGGCGGGCACCTACAACTATGCAGCTGCTGCTTTTGGGCCGCGCTTCACTGGCTTTACGGGCCAGTTGGTAGAAGCCTTTGATGCCAACGGCGCTACCACGGGTTGTGCGGCGATTGTCACTGACGTCACTGGCGCAGTAGCGCTGATTGACCGTGGTGCCTGCCCCTTTGCCAACAAAGCATTTGCTGCCGAGGCAGCCGGTGCCATTGGAGTGGTACTCTGCAACAACGACGTGGCTAACCCCAATGCCGTCATCATCCCCGGTGGCACAGATGGTTGTCAGCTCACTATCCCGACGATTATGCTAAGCTACAACGACTGCCAAACCTTACGTATGGCAACTGGCGTCATCGTGAGCTATGACCCGGGCACGCCCGAGCCAGGCTACGAATTCGAGACCGCGATCAGCATCACCGACGGCACCTATACCGTAGATTCCATCCCCGTCAATGGAAACACCTTCACCAACGCTACCGGTGAACTGTGGTACGCTTATACCGCGCCGGCAAATGGCTTGCTCAATATCAGCTCCTGCGGCAGCAATGTCGCTACCCGCTTGATTGTCACCGTTCACCCACTGGGCTGCCGGGCTGATCTCAATATCGCTGGCTCTGCGGTAAGCGGCTGTGCGCCTGAGGCAGGCTCCAACCTGGACTTACTAGTCTTTGAGGGCGTAACCTATTACTTGGTCTGGGATAATGCCGGCTCTTCCGCCGGCTTCGACTTCAGTGTTACTCTCAACGACCTGCCAGTAGTTGACGTCACTTTTAATGTCAATATGGAGGCGGAAACGGTTTCCGGCGATGGCGTACAGATGGTCTATGCCGGCCCGGGTGCCAGCAGCCTGGACGACGTCAGTGTGGCGGTTCTTTCTGATGATGATGGCGATGGTATCTGGTCTGCTACCATCCAGCTAACTACGCTGGACACCATAGGCTACGCCTTTGTCAATGGCAACGTGCTGGCTGGTGGCGCAGTAGAAGCAGTGCCTGCCGAATGCGGACTGGACGGTGGCTTTGGCTTCAATGTCCGCCCCTATATCCTCACCAGCGCCAACCCCGTAACCGTCCCAACGGTATGCTATAGCCTGTGTACCAACTGCCCCATTGTAGATGTGACCTTTACCGTGGACATGACGACCCAGGTCGTTTCTGGTGATGGTGTACAGATGGTCTATGCCGGCCCAGGCGCTGCGAGCCTCGATGATGTGACGGTATTGGCAATGGGCGATAATGGCGACGGCACTTGGTCGGTTACGGCTACCTTAATGACAGGCGATACCATCGGGTATGCCTTTGTCAATGGCAACGTACTGGCTGGCGGTGTGGTAGAATCCGTGCCCAGCGAATGTGGCTTGGATGGCGGCTTCGGGTTTAACATCCGCCCCTTCATCGTGCAGGGCTTTGCGGACTACAGTGCCGGCAAATTTTGCTTCAGCTCCTGTGCAGAATTCTGCGAGCTGGATTGTAGCGCTCCGCTGGTGCTCATTTCCGACGATTTTGAGAGCTATACCGCAGGCCAGCAGCCTACGGGGACGTCCTACATCATCCCCTGGCCAGGCACCACCTCTTTGGGTTTGATCAGCAATGCCTTTGCCTTCAGCGGCAACAACTCTCACCGCATCACGGGTACTGGCTCAGATGTGGATCCGGTTTACCTCTTGGGCAACCAGACCGAAGGTCATTTTATCGTTTCCTGGCGGATGTACGTACCGGCTGGCAGCAGCGCTTACTACAACTTCCAGAAGTCAGAAACACCGGGTACTCAGTGGGCTTTCCAGCTTCACTTCGACCCAGACGGCATGGCCCGCCTGGAAGCTGGCAGTGCTAATGCAGCCAACCCACGGGCAAGGTTTGCCTATGCTCCGAATACCTGGTTGAATATCCAGCATGTCATTGACCTCGACAATAATATTGCTCGCGTATTGGTCAACAACCAGCTTATCTCTAGTTGGCCCTACAACTGGCAGCCTTTCGCCCAAACCGGCACCCTGCAATTGGGCGGCGTCAACTTCTACCCTTCTAACACGACCTTCCTCTATTACATTGACGACTTCTACTTCGCCCGCATCCCCGATGCGGCTGATGGCTTATACTGCCAGGCAGCTACGGAAATCACTCCTGGCGTACACAGCGTGGAAGACTTTTCTTGCTTCGGCGGCGGCTTAAACGTCAGGGCTAATGGGGTCAATGGTGCCAGGGCAGCTTGGTTCACTTACACACCGGATGAAGATGGCTGGATCAGTGTAAGTTCTTGCGGCAGCGGATCGGATACCCGCGCTTGGGTGTTTACGGGTGATTGCTATGCGCTGACCACGCTCGGCGTCAACGACGACCGCTGTGAGCAGTCCAATGGTGACCCCTATGCCTCCTATCGCGAAGTGCCTGTCTCGGCCGGCACGACTTATTACATCATGTGGGACAACGTCTGGGATAATACTGGCTTTGAGTTTGAGCTGGCATTCTCGACCGATGATTTGGTACCGGGCAATTTCTGCCAATCGGCTATTGAAGTCACTCCGGGTGTATATTCTCTTGAGTCCTTTGGCGATGCCTCAGTGGCTGGCCCTCGAGTAGGCTTCCTTACCTCCTCTACTACTCCTTACGCTGGTGCAACTTGGTATTCCTATACAGCGGATGCTGATGGCAAGGTCAACATCAACGCCTGCTTGGGCGATGATACGGATACTTACCTCTTCGTTTATACGGGCACTTGCGACAACTTCAACACCCTGCAGTTGGTTGCATCCAACGATGATGCCTGCGGCGCTTCTTCGGAAGTCGAACTGGATGTCGTAGCAGGCACCACTTACTACATCGAGTGGATTGACCGCTTCTCTGGCGAGCCATTCGAGTGGGAGCTTCGCGTAATCCTGCCCGCCGATGTATGTAGCGACGCCTTTGACATTAACAACCTCTTTGGTGCTGGCGTAGGCAACCTGGTATCTGCTGGGCCGTATGACAATACCAATTACACGGTATCCGATGCAGATCCTGATTTCGGTTGGGAATGCTTCGGCGAGCCGGATGGCCTGGGTGGCGCTCCGTCGCTGGAACGCACCATGTGGTTCTCCTTCGTTGGTGATGGCAATACCTACTTCATCGAAGCCTTAGGCTGCGGTACGAATCCGATTACGGACAACGATACGCAGATGGCCATTTACTCGGGCTCTTCTTGCGATGATTTGACCGCAGTAGCCTGCAGCGAAGACGGCCCTAATGCCGCAAGCAGTTATTACCCTGCCGGCCTTGAGCTCGAAACGGAAGAAGGGGTGGTTTACTACATGATGATCGATGGCTTCGGCCCCGACTTCGAAGCTATTGGCGAGTACTGTATCGAAGTTACTCAGCTCACTACTGCTCTAGTTACCGTCACCTTCCAGGTAGATGCGCAAATCCTGGTCCAGACTGGCGAATTGCACCCTGAAGGCATGTTCATTGCCGGCGCATTCAGCAACTTCGAAAACGTTGCGATGTCTGACACCGATGGCGACAATGTCTGGACAGCTGAAATTGCTGTTAATCCGGGCGCTGCATACACGTACAAGTTCAAAAACGGCCCAGATGGTTGGGAGAGCATCGACGAGAGCATCGGCGGCCCCTGCACTGTAGGTGAATTTGGCGACCGTGAGGTAACGGTCGGCGATGTAGACCTCGAACTCGATGTCGTTTGCTTCGGTTATTGCGTCACTTGCAACTTGGTATCGGTCAACGAACAATCGCTCATGTCTGGCGTGAAAGTCTTCCCGAACCCGGCGAAAGAGCTGCTCAATGTAAATATTGACCTCTCGGAGTCGGCTAGTAGCCTCACCATCCGCATGTACAATGTGTTTGGACAACTGGTTAGCCAGCGCTACCTTGGCCAGTTCCAGACAGGCAATATTGAACTTGATGTCCGCCACTTGCCGGCTGGCGCCTACATGATCCAGATCATGGATGGCAAAGCGCAGTTCACTCAGACGGTCATCGTCGAATAAATTTTTAGGCTGGGCCTGCCGCCTGCTGTTTCCAAAGCACCGGCAGCCGCCAAGCAAATAATAGGGGCGCTTCCCTCCTAAGGGGGAAGCGCCCTTTTTTTTTGTCTTGTGAAGAGAAGGAGTAGCCGCAGGTTTCAGGATTCAGCGATGTAGCGGGTTTTGTGGCACTCAGATTTTATTATCTTTGTCCTAAACGTTACACGATAAATCGACGACGATATGAAAACCATCCAAGGCCCGGCTATCTTCCTGGCTCAATTCATGGGAGAGGAAGCCCCCTTCAACAAACTGGATAGCATCTGCCGTTATATGGCGGATCTCGGCTACAAAGGCATTCAAATCCCCACCTGGGAGAGCCGCCTGATCGACCTGCAAAAAGCAGCGGAGAGCCAAGCGTACTGCGATGAGCTGAAGGGGAAGATTGCCGAGCATGGCTTGCAGATCACCGAGCTGTCCACCCATCTGCAAGGGCAGCTCGTGGCAGTGCATCCAGCTTATGATGCGCTTTTTGACGGCTTTGCGCCTAAAGCCGTCCATGGCAAGCCCCAGGCCCGCACCGAGTGGGCGGTACAACAACTGAAATGGGCCGCTCAGGCCAGCCGCAGGCTGGGGCTAGATGCGCAGGTGACTTTCTCCGGGGCGCTGCTCTGGCCCTTCGTCTATCCCTGGCCCCAGCGGCCTGCCGGGCTGGCAGAAATGGGCTTTGGCGAGCTAGCCGCCCGCTGGCGCCCCATCCTGGACGAGTTCGATGCGCATGGCGTAGATGCCTGTTACGAACTGCATCCGGGGGAGGACATCCACGACGGCGATTCCTTCGAGCAATTTTTAGAAGCCCTGGGCAATCATCCGCGTGCCTGCATCAACTACGACCCCAGCCACTTCGTACTGCAGTGCCTGGACTACTTACAGTTTATCGATTTCTACCACGAGCGCATCAAGGCTTTCCACGTGAAAGATGCCGAATTCAACCCCACGGGCAAACAAGGGGTTTATGGCGGCTTCCAGCCTTGGCTCAAGCGGGCCGGACGCTTCCGCTCCCTCGGCGATGGGCAGGTAGATTTCGGCGCCATCTTTAGCAAGCTTTCGCAGTATGGCTACGGCGGCTGGGCCGTGCTGGAATGGGAATGCTGTATCAAAAGCCCTGAACAGGGCGCACGCGAAGGGGCACCCTTTATCGAAGACCATATCATCGAAGTGACGCAAAAGGCCTTCGACGACTTCGCCAGCGGCGGCACCGATGAGGCGCTGAACCGGAAGGTACTGGGCTTGGGGCAAGGCTAACTGGATGGCTAGGCGATGACCCTGGGCAAGTGGAGCGTAAGCAACATCCCGTCTGAGCGTAGCGAAGCGGGGGCAAGGGCATGCCCCACCTGCGGGGTAGCCAGCCATAGCCCACAGCTTGACGCGAGGGCAGTAGTAAAAAATCACTTTCCCTTCACGTCCCCCCCTTTAACCTTTAACCTTTATCCTTTATCCTTTAACCTTTATCCTTTAACCTTTATCCTTTAACCTTGAAACCTTGCCTGCCAAAAATTGCTATCTTTGCGGCAAAACCAGCGACAATGAACTATATCATCAATCCCCTGATCAACTCGTGGGTCGAGGTACCCCTGGATAGCGACTTCCCCATCCAAAACTTACCTTTTGGAGTTTTCCGCACCCCGGGCCTTTCGCCCCGGCTGTGTACCGCTATCGGGAAGTACATTGCAGATTTGCAAGTACTGGCAGAACATGGTTTTTTTGATGACCTGGGTATCAAACGCGAGGTTTTTGCTCAACCCTATCTGAATGACTTCATCGCCCTGGGCAAGCAGGCTACCCGTGCGGTGCGCATCCGCTTGGCCGAAATCCTGGATGAAGACCTGGACGAGTGGGATGCCAGCGAATTGGCTACCTACTTCCTGCATCTGCAGGATGAGGTGCAGATGCTACTGCCGATCAAGGTAGGCGACTATACCGACTTCTACTCCAGCCGCGAGCATGCGACCAATGTAGGCACCATGTTCCGCGGGAAAGATAATGCACTAATGCCAAATTGGCTGCATCTGCCGGTAGGCTATCACGGACGTGCCTCCTCCATCGTCGTTTCCGGTACGCCAGTGCGCAGGCCCAATGGGCAGATGCTGCCTCCAGAGGCGGAACAGCCTGTTTTCGGACCAACCAAGTTGCTGGACTTTGAACTCGAGATGGGGTTGGTGGTAGGAAAAAGCACCCGTTTAGGCCAATCGGTGCCGATTGCCGAAGCAGAGGACTATATCTTTGGCCTGATGCTGTTCAACGACTGGTCAGCCCGCGATATCCAGAGCTGGGAGTACGTACCGTTAGGGCCTTTTTTGGGCAAGAGCTTTGCTTCTACGGTATCGCCCTGGGTAGTCACCATAGATGCGTTGGAGCCGTTCCGCACCAATGGCCCGGAGCAGGACCCGCAGCCGCTACCATACCTGCGCACGGAGGGCCCAAGAAGCTTTGACATTGAACTGGAGGTGGAAATCCGTCCGGAAAACGGGCCGGGGCAAAGGGTTTGCCATTCCAACTTCAAATACTTGTACTGGAACATGGCTCAACAGTTGGCGCACCATACCGTCAATGGCTGCAATATCAACGTGGGCGATCTGATGGCTTCCGGCACCATCAGCGGCCCTAGCCCGGATTCCTACGGCTCGATGCTGGAGCTTTCCTGGCGCGGCAGTAAACCTCTCCCTATGCCGGATGGCAGCGAGCGTAAGTTCCTGCACGATGGCGATACGGTCATCCTGCGGGGCTGGTGCGAAAAAGAAGGGCTGCGCATCGGCTTTGGCGAAGCTAGCGGGAATGTGCTGCCAGCCCAGTGAAGTAGCAGGGTGATTTTCGAGTTGTTCTAAAATACCAGAGAAAAGCCTCCTCCCGGCTTGGGAAGATCTTGGCTACGGCGATAGCGTTCGATTTCTTCACGCAAATGCTGCTGATATTGAGACAGCATAAAATTGCGGAAGGGGGTCAGGCTTTCCTCTAAGCGGCTCTGCTCCAGTGCCTCGAAATAATCAACTTTGTCTTCCGCAAAAGGGCTTAACTTTGCCAAAAAACCATTCCGATGCGACACTTTTTGGCCTTACTCCTCCTTCTAGCCGCCCTGCCCTTGGGCGCTCAATCCAATTACCAACGGGCCGTAGATGCCCTGGCCAAAGACCCGGTTTTCCGCCACGGCACGCTCAGCGTCTGTGTAATCGATGTAAAAAGCGGGAAAGTGTTAGCCAGCCATGAAGCCCTGCGCAGCGTAGCGCCTGCTTCCAACCTCAAAGTGCTGAGCACGGGCAGCGCGTTGGCATTGCTGGGGGCGGGCTACCGCTTCCGCACCGAGCTGCAGCACGACGGGCGGCTAGAACCGGGCGGCATCCTGGCAGGCAACCTATACTTAAAGGGCTATGGCGACCCCACCTTGGGCTCGCCATTCATGGAGGACGAGGCGCTCGCGCTGGCCCCCCTCATGGAACGGCTGCGGCTGGCGGTGCAGCAAGAAGGTATCCGTCGGGTTGAAGGGGAAGTCATCGCTGACGCCTCGCTCTTCGGTTCGGAGGCTTGTATCCCTACCTGGCAGTGGGAGGATTTGGGCAACTACTATGCTGCTGGGGCCTGGAGCCTCAACTTGCACGAAAACCTGCATTTCCTCCACTTCCAGCAGCGCAGCCAATTGGGCGCGACGCCCCCGGTGGCCGCCATCGAACCAGAAGTGCCGAGCCTGAGTTTCACTAATGAGCTGCGCTCGGCAGCCAAGGGTACGGGCGATAATGCTTATATCTTTGGCGGGCCCTACCAGTTCAACCGCTATATCCGCGGCACTATCCCCGTCGGCGAGGGGCGCTTTACTATCAAGGGCTCCATTCCTGATCCGCCCCTCCTGGCAGCCCAGTATTTACAACATAGCCTGGCAAGTATCGGCATCACTGCTCGCGGCATTTCCACACTGCTGAACCCGGTGCCCAACCCACCTGCCCGCAAGACCTTCTACACCCACTATTCCCCTCCGCTATCGAGTATCGTCAAGCGGGCAAATATGGAAAGCGTGAACCTCTATTGCGAAGTGCTGGTCAAAGCCATTGGGTTGGAGCAAAAAGGCGAAGGCTCGACCGGGGCAGGCCTGGAAGTTATCCGGCAGCACTGGGAAAAGCGCGGGCTGGACTGGGCGGGCTGCCAGCTTGCCGACGGCAGCGGGCTATCGGATGGCAACGTTGTGACCAGCTCTTTCTTGGCCCAATTCTTGCGCCTGATGGCACAGGAAGGTGCCGCAGTTTTCCAGCCCTTCTACGATTCCCTGCCTGAGGCCGGGCGCTCCGGCTCGCTGAAAAACCGCCTGAAAGGCACCGCTGCCGAGGGCCAGCTGCGCGCCAAAAGCGGCACCCTGGAACGCGCGCGCGCCTATTCCGGCTACGCCACCACCCGTAACGGCCAGTTGCTGGCTTTTTCCATCATCGCCAATAATTACGAAGGCAGCGGCGGTGCCATCCGCCAAAAGCTGGAGGGGTTGATGCTGGAATTATGCCAGTGAGGTCAAGGCTGGTGGAGGGGATGCTTGGGACATGGTTTAGCAATGACTGGGGGGCTTGGCAAGGGCCACTGTATCATCTGAATTCAATCATTCTGTAACTGTTTAGCTAGCTTCGAGTTTCGAGTTTCGAGTCTGACCTTGGCGAAAGGAGGTTGTCTGGTTTCAGCCATGGAAAAAATCGTACTTACACATAATTCAGAACTTAATCTTGGAGACATGGCTAAAACTCGTAACTCGTAACTCGCGGCTCGGGGCTCGCAGCTTTTTGCCTATGGTAAATAGTTGCCATCCACTAAAACATAAAAAAGATGGCTGTTGCATCTGCCCTAAAACTTAATTGCATTAGATCCCAATGGCGGTAGCTATAAGCCCACTATTCCATCCCGACGCTATTGACCTCCATCCAATACCCATCCAGGTCCTGAAAAAATATTTGTTTGATCCCATCGGCTCGGATACTGATGGTGTTGGGCGTGCCCGGCCAGTCGGAATAAACAATAGCAGCTTGCTCCAGCTTCTTGATGAAGGCATCAAAATCGGAGGTCTTCAGAGCTAAGAGGTGACCGCATCTATTGATCGTTTTTGCCGTTTGCACTTAGCAATTCGAGCTGTTTCCATTCGCTTGGAACCTGTGCTATTTTATCGCGTTCTGATTGGCCAAGCTTAAAACTATCAACAAACAAACCTAATCAAAATCATACAGAGAGCCAACCTTTGCTGCCAACAATAATGTACAGGGCACACGCCAGCGTCCAATGCTATCACAGCGGGAGGGGGGCGTGAAGTGTTTTTTACATGATTAGCTGTTCAGCTGTTCAGATATAGAGCATGATCTTTGCTGGGCAGGGGAGAGGGAATGACGCAAAAATGTTAAAAATCGGCTAATGATTTTGCCTATTGAAATCATATCCATATCTTTGATTATGATTGTTTAATATTTAAAACCACTGCTTATGAAACGCCTCTTCTCTTCTCTTCTCTTCTCTTCTCTTCATGAGCCTCCCGGTGAGCGCGCAGTTCGTTTGCGGCTTGAGTGCTGATGAAGGCAGTTCGGCTTCGCCGCAATCCAGTACTGGCAGTTGCTTGCCTGCATTGGTGGGGTCTATCGCCGCTAACCCCGGCTACCTGCCTACGGTCGAACCCGGCGAAGGGGTGAAGACCATCCGCCTGGTCTTTCACAGCATAAAGTATGCCGAAGGCAACCCGCTCAACTTCGAGGAACAGGATAAGTTCTTCTTCCATGAGCTGGTTGATGTGTTGAGCCGAAATATCTATGGTGAAATCAACTGTCCGATTTTCAATACTAATGGGGGCTGTTTTTGCGACGGCCCGCTATGCGAAATCGTGGGCGGCCCAAATGACTGCTGCCTCCAAGATGGCAAAATCCGCTTTGAACTGGCTGATGAAGACATTTATTTCTGGACCGACCCTGTAGGGTGGAACAACAGCGGCCCAGGTAATAATGTAACCGGATGCGCCTGGTGCTCTTGCAGCGCTGACCGATAGTTTCAAGCCCTGCCGCCAGGCATCCTCTGGCGGCGGGGCCCGATTTGTTCACGACTCAACTGTCTATACTATGCCGCGCAAAATCCTCCT
>CAYSPJ010000043.1:0-36917 GCA_964432875.1 uncultured Phaeodactylibacter sp.
CTAGCCTTGCCCATTGCCCTTCACCACCCGCTCTACCCCTGGTGTATAAGCTCGCCCAAATAGATTGACGTGTACCAATAAGTAGTACAACTGGTAAACCTCCAGGCGGCCTTCCAGGCCAGGGTCGGTAGGATAAACCTCCTGATAGGCTTGATAAAACTCCGGCGCAAAGCCACCGAAAAGGCGGGACATCGCCAGATCCATTTCGCGGTGGGCGAAGCAGGCAGCAGGATCGATCAAGAAAGGCTTTGCGCCGCTGCCTGCCAGGAAGTTACCGCTCCAGAGGTCGCCATGGATAAGAGCGGGCGGCTCGGCGGGGCAGATATCCGGAAGGCGGGCATAGAACTGTTGTAGATGTTGCTCCGCCCCTGGCCAGAGCAAACCCTTATCCAGCGCGAGCGTTACCTGCGGCACTAAGCGCTCCGCGACGAAAAAGCTCACCCAATCGGGATGCGGCTTATTGTGTTGTGGCAAGCTGCCGATAAAGTTGTCGCGATCCAGGCCAAAATACACCTGAGTCGTGCGGTGCAATTGTGCCAAACCAGCCCCGAATGCTTCCCAGAAATGCTGGTTGCGCTGCCCTGGAGGCACGAACTCCAGCAGCAGGAAGGCGCAACTTCCCGCTTGCCCCATACCCAGCACCTGAGGCACAGCCAAGGCCGCAGGAGCAGCCAGCAAGGCCAGCCCGTGAGCCTCCGCCTCAAACATTTGCTGGGCTTGTGGATGGCGGTTTAACTTCAGGAAAACCGGGCCGCCTGCCGTCTCCAACAAATAAGCTTCGTTGATATCACCGCCGCTGACGGGCTGGGCAGCCCGTATCGAGCTGCCTAGCAATTGCCCGCAGGCCTCTTGCACCGCGCCAAGCAGCACCATGCTTACAAGCGGTTTTTGTTGATCATTTCCAGGAGTTCGTCCCGGTAATTTTTACCGATCGGCAAATGTTTGGCCTGGCCCTTTTCCATTACCTCCACCATATTGCCCATGATGGCCTCGATCTTGTCGATATTGACGATGAAAGAGCGGTGGATGCGCTTGAATTGAGCCGGCGGGAGCTTGTCTTCCAGGCTCTTCATGGTCTGTAAGGTGATGACCCGGCTATTTTCCAAACGGATGATGACGTAATCTTTAAGCCCCTCAATGTAGATGACCTCCGGGAAGTTGACCTTGACCAGCTTCTTGTCTGCTTTCACAAAAATATAATCCTGCTCGCTATGCTCGCCTGCATCCGCCTCCCGGCGGTGGAAGTCAATCTGCTCGGTGGCTTTGTTGACGGCCTTCATGAAACGCTCTAGTGAAATTGGCTTGAGCAGGTAATCCAGCGCATTGAGTTCGAAGCCCTCAATCGCATAATTGGGATAGGCCGTGGTGAAGACGACCAGGGGCGGGTTGCTAAGCGTTTTCAGAAAATCGATACCAGTCAACTGTGGCATCTGAATGTCCAGGAACATCAGGTCAACCTCGTGATCCTTGAGGGCTTCATTGGCTTCCAGTGCGTTGCTGCACTTCTGCACCAGGTGGAGGTTGGGCATTTTTTCAATATAAGTTTCCAGGACATCCAGAGCGAGCGGCTCGTCATCTACGATAATTACGTTGATCATCCGTTTAGGTTTAAAGCGTTATTGGCTGAGTTTTATTTTCAAATTTACGGTATATACCCTCGGGGTGTCGTCTATCTTGATCTCATATTGGCCGGGGTACAACAAGTTGAGGCGGCGATGGATATTGACCAGCCCGATACCGCCACTGCGGCGGTTATCCTGTCGAGGCAAGGTGTCCGGTTTGCTGTTTTCAATGAAAAAATCCACATCCAACTCGCTTACCTCCAGCCTGATATTAACAAATCCCGACGCGATTTGGTTATTTAGCCCGTGTTTGAAGCTGTTTTCCAAAAAGGGGATGAACATTAGGGGCGCTATCTTTTGGTCTTTCACCTCGCCCACTACTTCAAAGTGGATGTTCATATTTTTACCTTGCCGCAGCCGCTCCAGGTCGAGGTAGTTATAAATATAATTGACCTCTTTGCTCAACAGCACTTGCTTTTCGTTGCATTCATAGAGCATGTAGCGCATCATCTCCGACAACTTCAGCACGATCTCCGGGGCTTGGTCCGACTTCTTCAGGGTCAGGGCATAGAGGTTATTCAGGGTATTGAACAAGAAATGCGGGTTGATCTGGGATTTCAGGAAGCGCAGCTCCGACTGCATGGTCTGGGTCTGCAGTTCCTGTTTTTCCCTCAAATCCCGCACCCAATCGGCAATGATTTTAAAGACCGTGGAAGAGCCGGCGATGACAAAAGTAACTAAAAAATACCAATTCATATTAGCCAGCAAAGCGTGCTGCAAAACGGGATATCCGGTAAATTTCCAGTATAGCGCCAGTACTTTTAGGGGGGTAATCATGAGGGTGGCAAGGATCAGCAAGCCGCAATATGTCAGGAAGAGCTTCTGAGTCAGATAGTTAGGGATGAGGTACAACAGGTTGAAATAAACGATGATGGCATAAAACAGCAGGTTGATGATTTCATTGCTCAAGGTGAAGAGGAAGTTCTGTTCGATGCCATTGAACCAAAGCATCAATACCAGCAGGAATAGCCAAAACAGCCCGTGATAGACCACCCGCTGAGACAGGAAATGATAAAGCCGTTTTAAACTCTCGTGTTCGTGCAAAGAAGCATCCATTTCTGCGTTCCTTTTTCTACTCCAGCCGCTACTGCTACCTGGAGACTTTGTGGCTGGCAAAATAGCAATTATTCCTCTTATCCTTCAATTTTGGCCAATTACGCCTCCCTCCCCCACTTTAACCCTTAACCTTTACCCTTTATCCTTCAACCCTTCAACCGCCAAATTTCCCCCCTCTCCCCCCAGCACCAAAAAAAAATTAGGCCAGATAAGCCCGATTATCGCCAAGCGCGTATTTTATTCCCGTACAGGTAGCGCAGCAAATGCAGGATTTGTACTTTTGCGCTGCAAAAAACGAGGTAAAATGGTATATCTAACCAGGCGGGAGCGATTTAATGCCGCCCATAAGCTATGGGTTGGCGAATGGAGCGAAGAGCAGAACATGCAGGCATTTGGCAAGTGCGCCAACCGCAACTGGCATGGCCACAACTACGATCTCTACGTCACTGTTAAAGGCCGGCCCGACCCGCTGACCGGCTTCATCGTCGATGTCAAGGCGCTCAGCAAACTGATTAAAACGCAAATTATCGATCAGGTTGACCATTGCAACCTCAACCTGGATGTCGGCTTTATCCCCAAAGGGCTACAGCCGACTACTGAAAACCTGGTCATCTTGTTTTGGCAGCAGCTGGAGCCCCACCTGGAAGGCTGTAAGCTGCACTGCATCAAACTCTATGAAACGGAGAACATCTATGCCGAGTATTATGGCGAGGTTTGAGGTATAGCTGGTAAAAAGCCCATGCAACTCGCACTGGGTTATGTGCCTTGCTGCCGTCCGGGCGGAGCAGCCATGCAACCACAATCCCCTTTTGTTGTTATATCAGGTGTCAATTTTAAAGCAAAAACCAGTAGGGCGATTTGCGGTGGACGCAGCTATGAAGACCATAAATTGCCAAAACAAAGAGAAAAATGGCTTACACAACCGACACTAATATAGAAGAAGACAGTCTGGCAGCGATTGACAGCCTGGTAAACAACTACGCGCACATTATCAGCCAGATTGGGGAAGACATTTCGCGCGATGGGCTGATGAAAACCCCTGAACGGGCTGCCAAAGCCATGCAATTCCTCACCCAGGGCTATGCCCAGAATGCCGAAGCCGTGCTCCGTTCGGCCCTCTTCCAGGAAGAATACAGCGAGATGGTCATCGTCAAAGACATCGAACTTTATTCGCTATGCGAGCACCACCTCCTGCCCTTCTTTGGTAAAGCCCACGTGGCCTACATCCCCAACGGTTATATCGTGGGGTTGAGCAAAATACCGCGGGTAATTGATATCTTTGCCCGCCGATTGCAGGTACAGGAACGCCTGACCGACCAGATATTAAAGTGCATCCAAAGCACCATCAACCCGCTGGGGGCCGCAGTAGTAATCGAAGCGCGGCACATGTGCATGATGATGCGGGGCGTGCAAAAACAAAATTCGGTGACTACCACCTCTGCTTTCACTGGCGAATTTCAGAAGGTGGAGACCCGGAATGAATTCCTGAATCTAATTGGCTCAAAGCTGCATTGAAAAAACGAAAAAGATTAGCATGAAAGCGTACGTATTTCCCGGACAGGGCTCCCAGTTTGAAGGCATGGGCAAGGACCTCTACGACAGCTCGACTGTAGCCCGTGATTTGATGGAACAGGCAAACGACATCCTGGGCTTCCGTCTGACTGACGTCATGTTTGAGGGCCAGGCCGAAGAGTTGAAGCAGACCAAAGTTACTCAGCCGGCGATTTTCCTGCATTCGATCGCCAAGGCCAAGATGAGTGGAGCAAGCTTCCAACCCGATGCCGTGGCAGGGCATTCTCTTGGTGAATTCTCTGCCCTGGTTGCCGCTGGCGCCATGTCATTTGAGGATGGCCTCAAGCTGGTGTACCAAAGGGCACTGGCGATGCAGAAGGCCTGCGAACTGGAAGAAAGCACCATGGCCGCTGTCATCGGCCTGGAAGACGAAGTAGTAGAGCGCATCTGTGCCGAAGCAGGCGACCAGGTCGTGGCGGCAAACTACAACTGCCCGGGGCAATTAGTCATCTCTGGTACCCTGGCTGGTATCCAGCTGGCCTTGGAAAAACTACAGGAAGCTGGTGCCCGCCGCGCAGTCATGCTCCAGGTTGGCGGGGCTTTCCATTCTGCCCTGATGCAACCGGCCCAGGAAGAGCTACAAGCGGCAATCGAGCAAACGCCTTTCAACGCGCCGCTTTGCCCCGTTTACCAAAACGTCAACGCATTGCCAGCGCAAGATCCGGAGATCATCCAAGCCAATCTCATTGCTCAGCTCACTGCCCCAGTACGTTGGACGCAGACGATGCAAAACATGATCGCGGATGGGGTGCTGGAGTTCATCGAAGTAGGCGGCAGTGGCTCAACTTTGCAGGGGCTGGTCAAAAAAATCGACCGAAAATTCCCGACCAGCGCCTTATAGTTGACATTCGTTATTGTTTTTTTGGCCAAAGAAATGGATATTAGCGCGGTGGAGCACATTTTCCCGGCCCTTCAATAGGGCCGGTTAGATGGCGCAAAACTGTAAATTCACCATGACGAAACCGGAGATTCCATGAAAGAACCTAAAGTCAAAATCGGAGATATACTCTTGGCCGAACCTTTTATGCTGGACCCCAACTTCAAACGGGCGGTCGTCCTGCTCTGCAGCCACAGCCATGAAGAGGGTAGCATCGGCTACATCCTCAACCGCCCGCTCGATATGCGCATCGACGAGCTGATCGATGATTTCCCGGAATTTGACTCCATGGCCTTCTTTGGCGGCCCGGTGCAAACCGATACCATCCACTACGTGCACAACCTCGGAGAGCTGGTGGAAGATAGCATCAAGATTTCTGACGGAGTCTACTGGGGCGGCAATTTCGAAAAACTCAAATTCCTCATTTCTTCAGGCCTCATCCTGCCGCACAACATCCGCTTCTTCGTAGGCTATTCCGGCTGGTCGGAAAGCCAGCTGGATGACGAAATGGACTATGGCTCCTGGGTTCTGGCGGATATGCACGCCAATTATCTCTTCAAAACGAAACCAGATGAAC
Organism: uncultured Phaeodactylibacter sp.; assembly: GCA_964432875.1. Taxonomy (GTDB): domain Bacteria; phylum Bacteroidota; class Bacteroidia; order Chitinophagales; family Saprospiraceae; genus JACJYE01. The sequence continues at coordinate 5,705 of CAYSPJ010000043.1, forward strand.
TCTGGCAGCAGGTGATGTACAACAAAGGAGACGCCTATACCGTCATCTCTCAAATGCCGGAATTGAGCAATTTGAATTAAGCCTTTGAGACCGCATCAGCAGGGAAATCCCCCCGCTCTCGCTACGCTCGTCCGGGACACCCTGAGGGTATTGTCGGCTGCTTACCCCCGACTGAGCCTTGCGATACCAACTCCAACTACCGCTTCACCACCCGCACTACCTGCACGCCTGCTGCATGACGCAGTACCAAGAGGTACACCCCTGCCGGGGCATCCAGCGCAAGCAAGTGTTGGCCGGCGGCGTAGCTGCCCCTTGATAACCGTCGTCCCATGGCATCGTACAAGATCGCCTCGGCCGGCCAGGGTAGCTCCAGGGTAAAGCGGCCTTGGTTGGGATTGGGCAAGGCCTTGGGCTGAGTCGGCAGCTCGTTTGGCTCAGCTGTATTGACGACCAGGGCGCAATCGGAGCGCAGCTGGCAGTTGCCCAGGCTCAGCAGCACGGCATAACTGCCGCTCACGCTCGGCACAAAGAATGGCTGCACTGCACCGACAACTGCCTGGCCGGTGCCGCAGTCGATCCATTGATAATCAACATTTGCTTGTGCCGCAGTCAGAGTATCGCCTGACAGGCCGATGGCCAAGTCTAGCGCGGGGCCGTCGGGCAGGTCAGCTTCTAGTACCAAGCTCTGGCAAGCCCCATCGGTGATAGTCACGGCATAAGTCCCGGCAGACAAGCCGCTCAGCATCGGAGCTGTAGAGCTGTTGCCAGTCCAGGCATAAGCCAAAGGCGGCACCCCTTGAGCATCAGTGGCAATCGCGCCATCGGCATCACCAGCACAGGCGGGCGGAATAGCCAGGAGCTGGCCGCTGAGCGGCACGGAGTAGCGCGTATGGGCAAAGGTGCGCGGGTTGAAACCGCGGCGACCCGTTGCCAGATAGCGGAAGCCGCTATCATCCAAAGGTGCCAGGCCGCGTAAATCCATGCTCGTAAACTCGTCTGGGTTGGGGATGGTGTCAGGCGAGCCCGTTAGCTGCAGGGCACCACACCATTGCAAGCGATAGATATACGAGGCCTGGTAAGTGCCGAAGGGATTGGGCTGCGCTTGCCTCGTACCCAACAGCGCACGACAGGAGCCAAGTGATGCCAGGGTGACGCCCAGATCGTTGAAATCTCCACCAAAGGAAAGCTCGTCGATCAATTGGCGCGAGGACAGGCGGAACAGGCCCAGCCATACATCACTATCGCCATCTGGATCCAGGGTGCGCCCGGCCACGAGCATCATGCCGCCGGACAAAATGGCTTGGCTGCCTTCTACCCCCTGGCGGGGCGGAGTGGTATTAAGCAAGCTGCCAAAAGGGTTGAACAAGGCAAAGGACACCCCAAATCCACTGAGCGGGTGGTTGGCCAAGACCAGGTAATTCCCGCCGCTCGGCAATACCGCAAAGGGCCGGTCGAAACCCCGGAAATTTACCCTGGCACTATGCTCCACCTCAAGTTGATGAGACAACACGGTAAAGTTGAGGTCAGAAAAATTGAGCGGGTTGTCGATACCCAGCTCGGAAACCACGACAATCCGCTCGGCATCAGCTAACAAGACAGGGTAGCGATTGAGGTAGAGGCAATTGTCGCAAGCAGCAGGCTTGCCAAGGATGCGGAACTGTTGCGGGATTAAATCTACATCGAGCTTGAGTACCAGGGAGCGCTCTTGCTCATCCTCTGGCCCACAACCGCTGCACTGCCCGACGGCGATGATGCTGCCATCCTCCAGGCGCGCCAAGCTGTAGAAAGCGGAAGAAGCCCCGCCGATAAGCGCCCCGTAGGTATAGCGCCCCAGGCTGTCGCCCTGTGCGCCGAGCCGCAACAGCGCAGCCTCCCCATTCCATTCACCAGCGGCGAGGAAAGTGCTGTCGGGTAAGGCTAATAAACCGTAGGGCTGATTGGGTGCTTCCTGCGGATCGCCAAACACCTGGGCCTGTGCCAGGCTGCCGCTGCAAGCCTCCTCAAACTGGGGTGGGCAAGTACCCGCCCCGGTATTGCCGCTGGCCGCGATGAGCGGCCCCCAAAAGGACATCAGATGGTCAACCCGCTCCTCGATATTGACGATGCTATGGTTATTGCCCGTCAAGCAAGACAAAGTACTGGAGGAGCCGTTGTTGATGATGTCGGTATAAACCAGCGGCGCTTCGCCTCCCAATGCCGTTACAAAGCCCTGGATGTCAAAAGAGCCGTGCACCAGAGGCCAAGAGCTGAAAAGCGGGGTGCAAAATGCAAAGGCCACTTCGCAATACTGGCGTAAAAGGCTAAATGGGCGCGCATGGCGATAGCCCACTACCAAGTCATCGGTTTGATGGTAGAGATACAGCGCTGGCTTTAGAGGGCCCGGCAGGATGTCCTCCATCATGCCGCCCATAAAGTTGGCCACGCCACGTACGCTGGCATCGTAGCCATTGCCAAGGTGTAGATCACCCTCCGTGCTGCCCAGATCGGGGCGCGCCCGGCTGGCACTGGCGACGGAACAGCTGCCGGGGAAAAATAGCGAAGGCGGCGGTGCATCTGGCAGCGCATAGCAAGCCTCAGGCTTTTCCCCTGGATCCAAATACCCCGCATACAAAGCGATGAAACCGCCCGCGCTGGAGCCTCCGATAAACACGTTATCTACATCGGTAGAATCCTGCACATGACGCCCTTTAAGGAAACGGATCGCGCCCCGGGCATCCTGCATCCCCCGATAGACCGCACGGGTGACTTCAGCAGAATCTAAGGCCTGCAGGCATTTCAACTCGGCATTGCACAGCAGCCCAGGGTCAAAGCTGCCGCCTTTGAGGTGGAAACCCAGGCGGTAGGAAATGGACGCTGCTACTGCGCCCCGGCTAGCCAAAGCCCGGCACAGGGCAACAACATCGCCATCGCCCTCATCCCCCCGCAGGAAAGCGCCGCCATGCACGATTACAAACAGTGGACGCGCCGGGTTGAAATCGCAGACGGGCTTGTAAATATCCATCCGCAACTCCCGCTCTACCCCACCGTAATCTGCCGCCTGCCCATAAACGATGCCTTGCTCGACCCGCCAGCCATAGCGAGGCTCGGTGTAGGCTGCCTGGCCGGGCAGGAGGCCAAGCACCAAAAAGTAAGCTGCCAGCAACGCCCAACTCCGTCTGGCAAGCAGCCCCAAGCGCCGATTTGAAGATGAAGTAAGTAGATTCGCGAATTGAGGAGATAAGTGTATCATGCTGTTTTTCAAGCTATAAAGCGGGTTTACTAAAATTGATGTTTATGGCTCCGACCTGAATTTGACTAGCTCGGATCGCCCGGTCTTCAGGCGAAGGTAAAAAATCTGCATTGAATTCCCCTCCCTTACGGCGACTTGTTCGTGAAGGGAGGGAATCCATTAATCACTTTTTCACCAGCTTACCACTTTGCTGCCAGCCGCTGGCGGACAGGCGGTAGAAATAGATGCTGGCCTTCAAGCTATCCAGAGCGATCCGTTCGCTGCCTTGGATAGAGCGGGTTATCAGCAAGCGCCCCTGTAGGTCATATAGCTCAAACACTGCCGGATTATCCCCGGGTATCTCGACGGTAACGTAGTTAGTTGCAGGGTTGGGGAAAAGGCGGATATTGGGCGTAATAACGCTTGGCGCCTGTGTGCCGACTATAAGCGAGGATACCGGGAAATCATAGAATGCCAGCATACCGATGCCCCTGGCATTTTTTACCGGCGCTTCGTCGCCGCTCGCATGTGAGATGTAGCTCAGGCCGCTGAATGAAGCGTAACTGATGCTATCGGACAAGGAAAGCCTCAGGGTATGCCCTTCGATAGCTCCAGCCAAGATTTCAACCCCAGACACCCCTTCCAGTTGGAAGTCCGCTTCCCAGCCAGGCTGCCAGTCATATTCATCTCCTGCCTGACGAAAGCGCAGCGTGATTTCCCGATAGCTGCTGTCAGAGAACCAGGCGCTATCCACTGCTGGTGGGTAGGCTTCAGGCAGGAGTGGAGCGCCGTAGAGCTGATGCTCCAGCAGGCGATAAATGTCTTCGCCCGCCCGCGCGTAACCATTGGAGAAATAGTAGTGGCAGCCATCGTGGTTCATGCCAGTAGCTGACATGATTTCCAGCTGTGGCAGTTCCAGCGACAACTGGCGCTGCGCTTCCTGGATGAAGTGAAAATTGCCCTGCCAGCAGCCCGGCCGGATTTGGAAGAGGTACTCGCGCTCATAACTGAAATCGGCTTGCCAGTGACTACGCAATTGCAGGTGCTTATTCTTGTAGGAAGCGACCGTCTCTCCATAGCCAGGCAGCGCGTTGGTCTCGCCCTGGAAGAAGAGGATAGCTCGGATGTGGTCACTCAGGCCAGCTCCTTCTACCCTTTGGTAAAAACGGCCATAAGAATGGGCAGTGCTATGCGGTGCGGCCGGATTGGGCAGCATATTATCGATGGCGATGCCGCCGATGCCGCCGTTGAGGATAGCCACGGGGATGCCCTGCTCGGCAGCGATGCGCTTCCCTAGCACCAGCCCCCATTGGCCGCTGCGGGTGTCGCTAAAAACTGGACGCCGCGTGTTGGCTTCACGATGCCAGTGCAAGTGCGCTCCACCTTCCTCAGCGATGCCAAAAGTGCGCACGTAGCGATTGTAGGGTGACAGGTATGTGTAGGCGCTATCAGCTGACCAGGCAGCATTTGCGGCAGCATTGCTCTGTCCTTGGATGATGTAAGCATCTCCAGCTACTACTTCACAAGCTTGTGCCTCAAGATATGCCTTCCCGTCTTTTAACCCAGTCAGATGGAAGGTATAATCGGCTAATTCCGCTGGAATATCGACCTGAAAGGTGAAGACCTCAGCAGCATCGTGATATAATGTTTGCACGAGCCCTCCATTGCGGGAAACATCCAAACGCATTTGATCATAGGCCCCAGGAGCATCAAGCTCTCCCTGATATATCACCGTCCCTTTATTGGTTTCCAGGCTACGCGGCACAAGCTGATAGTTCTGCGGGGCTCGCGACAGGATTGCACGGCGACCCTGCGAAACCTTTTTATAGAACAGGATGTAGCGGCTCTCGAAGAAAAACAAACGAGAAAGATAAGCAAAATCAATCCCATCAAGCGATAAAGGCAACGCATTGACCGGAGAATGGGCAAACAGGAAGCTATCATAAAGATACTGGTCTACAATATCAAAATCCTCGTCCAAGCGAAATATCCAATCCCTTTTATTCCAAGAAGGCTGGCTGGGTTCGCCCCAAATAGCAGCAATCAGGTAGCCGCCTTCAACCGCATGCAGGGAATGCCCCTCATCATCGGCGGAGCTGCACCCCTCGCTAGCGTTGAGGCTGCAGTAGAGCTGGTCATGCAGCATCCCTCCATGCTCAGCGTGATGCACGGCCAGATAGACATCTCGTTTGCGAGCTTCATCCACGAAGCGCGATCCAAGAGCAACAATCCTCCCATCAGGCGCTTCCTGCACGCTGTTGAATTCGCTGTTGGGGTAGCTGGATAGATTAACCCAGCGCAATTCCCCTTGGGCGTCGGTGCGAAACAGTTGCGCCTGCCGGGATGAGGCTAACGAGGCGGCGGCATACCCTGCCAAGGCAAACCCGCCGTCGGAGGTTTGAATCAGCGCTTGCGGCTGGTCGTAGTAAAGCTCATTGAATTCCTTCCATAGTTCGGGTTGAAGGCCTTCGCCTAAAACGGCAAGGAATGCTCGGGTAGGCGAAAGGAAGCTAGCCCAAACCAGCGAGCCAGCCAAGGCCGCTTTGCCATCGGCAGTGACGATGACCGCTTCGGCAGAGGCCTTGTAGTTGAGGTGCCCAAAGGTAGTATCCAACAGTGCTTCTCCACCGGAGTCAGCCAACAGCGCCAGGGCTTTACGGGTTGTATCTCCCGGCGCACAATTGCGGCAGCTCCCAACTGCCATCAAGTTGCCTGAAGGCAACTCAGCAATGCCGTTTATCACCGTTTCATCTCCCAATAAATACGCTCTTAGCCATATTGCATCGCCACAAGCGCTGAGCCTGGCAATAACCCCCTGATGCCCGAGAGAACCTGCCACGATGAAGCCACCCCCCGAGTGGGCGATCATCTGCCGTGGTATGATCCCTCCTTCGATAGAGTCTTGGAATACCTGCCGGACTTCTTGCGGCGGAAGAGCCTGCGCAATGAGGCTGCTGCCAACCACTGCGACAGATGCCAATAGCGTACAAATCAGCTTTTTCATGACTTGTGAATTTTAGTTTGATTGAATAATTTTCCTGAACGGAATGATCAAGAGGATTACTGCACGACCAGCCACAACACCAGCTGCTCGTCAGCACACCACAACTGGACGGTGTACAAACCAGGCGGCAAATCCTTGCCGATGTTGAGGGGCAGTAGTTCCCCGGAAACAACACCTTCGAAGTGACGCCGCCACAACTGTTCGCCATTCAAGTTGTAAAGCGTGAGTCCGAGGTTTGAGCATTTGGAGCTTTGCAGCTCTAACTGGAGGCTGGAATGGGATAGGGGGTTAGGATACAATCGGGCCGACAGGGAAGCGCTGCCTTGGTGTTGGAAGGCCTCTATCGAGGAGTAGGCGGACGCCCCGTCCCAATCCACTTGCCTGAGCCGATAATAGGATAAGCCAGAGAACGGGGAATCGTCCATCATTTGATAATAGCGAGCTTGGTCGCTATGCCCGGCACCTGCCAGGCTGCCGATTAGCTCAAAGATTTTGCCATCCTGGCTTCGCTCAACTTCAAAATGACTGTTGCCTGCTTCTGAGGCGGTCGCCCACTTTACCAAGGCTCCTCCACTGGCAGCTTCTACCTCAACATAGAGCCAAGTAACGGGCAAAACCGACCAGGGCAGGCGCACGAATTTAGGGCGGTAAGTATCCGCATTGAAACGAGGAGCGGTGTTGCATTGCCTTGGGCATCCGGAGCCCGCCTGATTAACGTCATTCACATTGTAAGAAACCAGCAAGTCACCTGCCAGCCCATAGTGCGCCTGGGCATTGTAAGTAGCCAGAGGTATCCCGTCATATGTATCCCCAACGATATAGACCAGATTATAGTGATTGAAAGCTCCCTGGGGGGTATCCGCCCGATATAGATTGATGCTTTGCCCCATGCCGCAGATCAAGGAGCCATTGTCCTGGCTGAGCAAATAGTACTTCCCCTCGTGTGGAAAGATGGTGAAAGATGGGCAGCCCACAGCGGGAGTCAACAAATGAGCATTGAGGTTGGGCTGGGCCGCCCAGGCGCTGCCGCTCCAGTATTGCCAGCCTTGTAGCAAGTTGCTCAACGGGCAGCGAGAGGCGTAGTAGCGATGCACGCCAAAGGCCGGGAATAATCGGCTGCCATAGACGTACAACCAGCCATTGGTTTCATCAACGAAAGTGGCTTTACCAAACTCGATGCCCTCCGGGTTCGGCACGTTATGGATATTGAGCACCTGCAAGCCCGGAAAGCTTAGCTCGGCACAACGCGACCCCACAAAGCCGCCGCTATTGCGCTCCAGCAGGAAAATGTAAACCTTCCCGTCATGGTAAACTCCCTTCCCCGGCCAGTAGTAATGCCCGGCAGTCGGAGGGATTAAACTCGTGTAGTAAGTGAGCACAGATGGATTCGCGTCATTCTGGATCACTAAGGCATTGCGCCGATTGAAGAGGCAAGGCAGCGAAGTATCCGCCGCCATATATGCCATGTCTACATAGCTGTCGCCAAACAGCCACAACACCTGCCCGCCGGGCAAAGGGACTGAGATGGTCCCATCGCCTGCCTGCCACCCGGTTTCCTGACGGAAATAACTGGTGAACACAGGGTCAGGATAGGCGGATTGGGCAGTGCTGTTGCTTACCCCTAAAAAACCAGCCAATACGCTGAAGATAGCGTAACAGGAAGATGGTGATTTCATCATGTCTGTTTCATTTTTAAATTTCATGGTAAGTTCCAACGCAACGCCCCCTACAGCCGCACCAACCTCAAGGACTGTACGCCCTCAACGCTCCGCAGCACCAACAGGTAAATCCCGGCAGGGCTTTCAATCTCCATAACGTGCTGCCCGGCAGGATAGCGGCGGCTGCGCAGCAGCCGGCCGGCGCTATCGTACAAGCTAAGCTCCGCTGCCCAGGGCAAGGAGAGGGTATATTGGCCTTCATTGGGGTTGGGGAAAGCGATGGCTTGACTTTGGCCCACTCCCTTCTCGCTCGTGCTGACGATGACGACCTCTACACATTCTGAGGTGGCCTGGCATTCGCCCTCGCTGAGGATGACCGCATAGGCCCCATCTATCTCTACATTATAGCTTTGAGCGTTTGCGCCTGCAATGGGCAAGCCGGTATTGCAGTCAATCCATTGATATTCAGCATTGCTCTCAGCCGCGATCAAGGTATAACCCTCCAGTGAGATAGTAAGGTCTGGCTCATAAGCCAAAGCACTGATATTGGCAGCTGCGGTCGCTTCGCAGCCGTTGCTGTCCACCAGAGTGACGGTATATAGCCCAGGTGCCAGCCCAGAGGCTGCCTGCCCATCCTGCCCATCGCTCCAAAGATAGGTATAGGGAGGCAACCCGCCCTCAGCGCTGGCCATAGCAGTGCCATCAGTGGCTTCCGGGCAGCTTGCGGGGCTGGCAGCAGTGATTTGGACTTGCAAGGCAGGATGGGCCGGCAAATCGACCGAAGCTGCTGCAGTGCAGCCATTCGCGTCTGTCACGCTAAGGCTATAGATGCCAGCGGCAAGGCCAAGGGCGATGGGGCCGTCCTGCCCATTGCTCCATTGATAGGAATAAGGCGGGGTGCCGCCGGATGCGATTACCGCAGCTTGCCCGTCCTCATCGTCGCTACAAGCGGGGAAAACGGTTTCCAAAGCCAATTCAAGCAAGGGCGGGTTTTGCAGCATAGCGCCACCGCTAACCATACAACCATTGGCATCGGTAATGGTAACAAAATAGCTGCCTGCTGGCAAACCAGAGAGGTTGCCAGTCGTTTGCCCATTGTCCCATAGATACATAAAAGGCGGCGTGCCTCCGATTGGATTGGCCTTTATGCTGCCAGTGCTGCTATTGTGACAAGTAACCGCCTGCAGCAAGTTCATGCCGACGAGCATTTGATATTGTGCCGTCAAGAAAACTGTGTCAACAATAGTACACCCAGCAGCGTCAGTGATTGCTACTGCATGCTGGCCGGGGGGCAAGCCAATCGCCACTGAGGTCGTTTGGCCATCGCTCCAGGCATATTCATAAGGAAATATCCCGCCAGTAATACTCACCGAAGCCACGCCATCGTGTGCGGTGCCGCAAGTCGGTTGTTGCTGGATAACGACTTCGCTTTCAAGATCGGCATCGCCCGAGAAGATAAGCACCGTGGCCGTCGCCTGGCAGCCGCTGGCATCTGTAACAGTGACGGCATGAAAACCCGCGGTCAGGCCAGATGCTGCCGGCCCAGCGTGGCCATTGCTCCAAGCGTAGGCATACGGCGGCGTCCCGCCAGAGGGCGTGGCTTCTGCCTGGCCATCAAGGCCGCTACAGGAACTAACATGATCTGCTTCTACTGCGACAGACAATTCAGCCGGGGCGGGCACCAGCAGGGTGACGCTGGCGCTACAGCCCACGGCATCGCTCACTAAAACCTGATGTACTCCTGCGGATAGGTCATCCGCTAAGGGCCCGGATTGCCCGCTGCTCCACAAATAGGAATATGGAGGCACGCCTCCCGATGCGCTGGCTGAGGCGCTACCGTCAGCGAAGCCATAACAACTTACTGGAGTTATGGCGGTTAGCTCCAACTCAAGGGTAATGAATTCTGGCACAACTACCGTTGCCATAGCTTGACAGCCGTTAGCATCGGTGGCAGTGACCCCGTAGGTGCCTGCCCCCAAATCAAAAGCTTCCGGCCCAAGCTGGCCATCACTCCACTGATAGGCATAAGGCGGCATCCCGCCGGCTGCGCTAGCCAGAGCCTGGCTGGTCAGCCCTGCGCAAGTGATCAACTCATCCGATTCTACCCAAAGCTGCAGGCCTGGAGGGGCGGCAAGTTGTACCATGCCGACAGCATCGCATCCGCTGGCATCAGCAACGGTGACGGTATATTCACCTGCTGCCAACCCGCTAGCCGTCGCGCCCGTCTGGCCATCACTCCATTGGTAAGCAAATGGCGGCATGCCCCCGCTGACGGCAACGGTAGCCTGCCCCAGACAGTTGACATAACTGGCGGTGACAACGACCTGGGGACCGTTCAGGCAATTGCTCTGAAACTCGAAAACCCCTATGTCTACCAGGTTATCAACCAATCGGCTTTGCATGGACAAGTCTTTGGACAAAGTATCCAGGTAAGCGTTATTCCCCGCATTGATGGCGGGAGAGCCAGCTTGCAAGCTAAAATCAGCCGCCTGTATATCCACAAAGAGCGGGTCTTGATAGAGCAGCGAATTGCTGGGGATGATGCCGCTGCCCAAAGAGTCGGTCAAACAGTTGAACAAATCTGCCCTGCTAACCCCTGAAGACAAGCCCGTTGCCGTGACGGCATAGTTGTTGTTCCAGATGATGGAATTATAGGCTTTCATATAAGCCCGGGTAGCAGCCGGCGCGAGGAATTCCAGCTGGTTGGTAATCTCATAAGTGCCGGAATGCGTGGCGCTCCGCGTAAATGTGCATTGCCGATAGATGGGTTCGCATTTGCCGGAAGCACGTGCATAATGCCGCAACTGGCTCTGCGGGAAGCCCGGCCCCTGGACAAACCGGCATTGCAGGAATACCGGGCGGGCAATCCCGCTCCAACGGGCACAGACGTAAACTGCCGCGCCGGAGGAAAAGGAACAGAAATTGTTGCGAAAAGTGCAGTTGACGATCATGGGGCTGCTATCAACCCCATTGTCGCCATTGATATACAAGCCTGCGCCGACGTCGGAATTGTCGCCCCCTGGCCCGTTGGCCCATCCTTTCTCAATAATGAAGCCATTGAGCAGAGCGGAGGTATTGACGTTGTTCATCCACACAACGTGATAAGCATTGTCGGGGTTGACATCCGGCGTGCCCACATCGCCGCTGAGGATGGTGGGGTTGAGCGCCCAGTTGCGTTGGTTGAGCGAGGACTCAGTGCCAGCAAAGCCCCCATAGAGCTTGATATTTTTGTTGATAAAAAAGGTTTTGAGCCGATGGGTGGCCGGGGCGCTGCCGTCCGCCGCTTTTTCCGGCAGGTAGGTGCCCTGGGCTACCCAGATTTGATTGCCCGGCTGGGCGGCATCAAGTGCGGACTGGAGGCTGCAAAAGGCTGTAGCCCAGGATGCCCCGTTGCCGCCCGGGCAGCCCAGGGAGTTGGCATTGACGTAGATGATTTGAGCCGTCAGGCTGGAGGTCAAAAGGCATAGGGCTGATAAGATCGAAAATAAAGGGCTGAATAGTGGAGTCGTAGCTATCTTATACATGATGCAGTATTTAGTTACCCGATGCGCGGCAGGGCGCATCGGCAAAAATCAAGAATGGAAGGGAGGTAAAATCGCGAGAGGAAACTACCCCGGCCTGCGTCAGGGGCTAGCAGGCCGGGTAGCGACAATTTCAACAAAAGCAGGTATTTCTTTTTTCATGGCGTGTGGTTTTTCGTCGGTGAAAGCATTTCAGGTTTTAGTTTTTGGCTTGGTGCAAAGATATCCCTGTTTACCTACTGGGCGCAAGCCCCAAAAAAGGTATTTTCGAGCATACCTCAATGCGGCGAGACCAGCCGAGGGCATCCCCTTAATCAGGTAGAGGCCATGGCTAGAACGCGGTATTTTGCTCAAAAAGCCACGGTTTAAGCAGCCAAATGAGAAACGCTAGCCGTTAGAGATGAAAAACATACCCAATGAAGATTTGGCCAAAGTGGATGATACAGACCAGCTTCCTGCTCTGGGGGGCACTGACGGGGATAGCAGCTGATGGCCAGCTTAAACCTATTAACATCGACTCTGCCTTTAGCTACCTCATGCTCCATAGCCATGCCCAGTATTTTATGGCGCCTGAAGACACCTTCACCCTGGGGAAAATACAGAGTCTGCCGGACGAGGCGTTTAGGCCGGTCCCAAAGGCTGGCTTTTTCTTTGGTTTGCAGAAGAGCGGCTACTGGATAAGATTTGCCATCAAAGCAGAAGACGCGAACAAAACCAAGGCAAACCTGCTGCTCGAAGTGGTAAACCCCTACATTGAAAACCTGCAGTACTTCCTGCTGAAGGCCGATGGCGAGATCGAGATCGACACGGCACTGGGCGCGGATTTCCCTTTTGCAGAACGTTACTACTCCCACCGCAACTGGCAGATCCCTTTGGCGCTTGCCGCAGGAGACAGCGTGCTGTGCCTGCTGCACTTCCCCCCGGGCCGCAGCCCGCTTCAGTTTGACCTCTACCTCTCCGAGCACTCCAACCGCCTGGCGCGACAGGAGCTGGAAAACATCATCCTCACCTCTTACTTCATTATCCTACTGGTTTTCCTGACGCTCATCTTCCTGGTCAACCGCATCGCCCGCTTTCGCTCCCTATGGTTTTACGCTGTCTATGTAGCCTTAGGCGCCTTGCTGGTTTTTTCCAGCCTTGGCTTAAGCTATCAACACCTCTGGCCGGAAAACCCCTTATTACACCAAGCTTCCAACCTGATCATCTCCAATCTTTTCTTGATAGCCGGCTTACAGTTTGTACGGACCTACTTCGACACGCCTGGTTTCTTCCCTCTGATCAACCGGGTCATGATAACCGTGATGGGCGTCGCGGCGGCTTTCATCCCCTTTGCGATGCTGCACCCCTATACGCCTTTGCGATTTTCACACTTGCTGCACTTTTTGCATTACTTGGCATTCCTGGTTGGTTTTGCCTCAGCCATCGCGGTATTTGTAATGTCCATCGTCAGGCAACAGCGCATCCTGGCGGGCTGGTTCCTGTTTGGGTTTAGCCTCCACGGCATGGGCATATTGCTCACGATTTTGCAGTACATCAGTTGGTTTCCGGTGGCCTCTTCCACGCACTGGCTCTATAATTGGGGCCTACCTCTGGCTTTTTATCCTCAACTAGCGATGATGGCCGGCGCTCTGGTGGAAGTGCCCGTACTGCTCTACGTGGCATTCTACCGCTTCCGCAAATTGTATGATGATGCCCAGAAACAAGCCCGCTCCCGTGAAGAAAACCTCAACGATCTGGTGATGAGCATCGAGCAAGAGCGGCGCCGCTTGGGGCAAGATTTACACGACACCCTGGGCGTGCAGATGGCCGCCATCAAAATGAAGCTCTCCATGCTTCACGAAAAGATGGCCGATGGCCAAGCCCAGGAACTGGAGCTGGTGATGCGCGACCTGGATCAGACTTATCAGGAAATGCGCACCATCAGCCAAAACCTGATGCCCCCCTCCCTGGAGCGCCAGGGGCTAGCCGTTACTATCGAAGGGCTACTGAGCCGCCTCCATTCTGCCAAGCCTGAACTAGAAACGCATTTCTTTTACAACGCCCCGCTCGAACAACTCTCGCCCAAAGCACGCCTCCACCTCTACCGCATCTTGCTGGAGCTCATCACCAACGCCATCAAACACGCCGACGCCAAAGAACTGAGCGTTCAAATGACCCGCTACGACGACCGCATACTAGTAACCGTTGAAGACAATGGCAAGGGCTTTGATGCCCATGCCAAAAAAAACGGCATCGGCCTGAAAAATATCGCTTACCGCGTCAAGGCCTTGGGCGGCACCATAGAGCTGGATACCCAACCAGGGCGCGGCACAACGGTGGCCATCGAAATACCGCTGGAAAAGGTGCTGATGGGCTGAGGCAGCGTATGCTGGTAAAGGAACTGTCGTATAGCCCCCCCTAACACAAAAGCAGATCACCAGTTTACCAAATGCAATGCGCGCCCCTTACAAGCACCCCGCTTGCCGACCTTTATCGATTGCCTCCACCGTGTTTTTGGCATCCAGTTTAGAGAGCACGTTTTTCATGTGAGTATTGACGGTATGCTCGCTAAGGAATAGCCCTTCGGCGATATCTTTGTTCGTCTTGCCCTGCGCTTTTAGCGAAAGGACTTCCCGTTCTCGCGAAGTAAGGGGGCAAGAGGCCTCGGCTCGTAGTTTGAGCTTGCCATGCTGGCGAAAGTATTCTACGATTTTGCCGAAAACCTGCGGATCGCAATAGTAGTTGCCTGCGTGGACTTGCTTGATGGCGCGAAGCAATTCGCTTTTGGAACTACCCTTGAGCACCACGCCTCGTGCCCCACCTACCAACCCGTCCATAATGAGCGAAACGTCATCGTAAGTGGTCAGGAACAGTATTTTAATGCCAGCGTGCGAGGCCATCAGATTACCCAGGGTTTCCATCCCATCCATATCGGGCATCGCCATATCAAGCAGCACTAAATCGGGTTTTTCCTCGCTACACAGGCGGAGCGCCTCTAAGCCCCCGGATGCCAAGCCGACAATTTCCACCTCTTCGGCACTCGACAGCAACGCGGGTAGTGCCTCCAGCCACATTTGCTGGTCATCAACCAATAATAGTCTAATTGGCGGGTATTCAGGCATGGGTCATTTTTTGCGAAGGTAAGAGATTATCCTGAAATTTCCGCCGCAATCGATACAGAAATCTGCCCTGCTTGGTTTAGCAGAAACTTTCGAAAAGCCCCTAGGCATTTCACCCCTGCCCCGAAAGCCCTCTCGGCTGCGGTTTCCGGCTTACCACCAAGCTCATTTCCGGATGATGCTTCAGGGAAAACCAATTGTTGCTCAATGCCATCACGGTATGCACAATAATCGGCACGAGGATGGAGCCAGTGCGGAAAGTGATGATGCACAATAAGATGCCCAAGGGGATGGCACCGATAGTTTCTCGCCGGTTCTTAGGCAGGTGTGCCAGCGAATAAAGCACGGTGCTGATGGCGATGGCGGGCCAAGGCCCAAAAGCGCGAGCGCTGGCAAAGAGCAGGTAGCCCCGAAAGGCAAACTCGTAGCCAATCATGTACAAAGCCCAACTTAGCAAACTTAGAGACAAATCTTTGCGGCGCCACTGCGCCAGGCGTATCTCGGGATAAGCTGCCAGGTTTTCCGGCTGGCGAGCGGAGAAGCTAGCCCCCAGCGCTAATAGCGTTGACAGCCCTAAGGCCCAGTATGCCGCTTCGGCCGAAAACACTGCTGAAACACCATAATCTGCCCACCCGTATGGCTGAGTAGCAAAAAGCACTAGCGCCGGCAGGAGCCCAAAAAGGGCAAAGCCCAGTACACGGCGCAGCAGCACCTTATAAACCTGCCCCTGCTCCGGGCCGAAGCGGCGCTCCAGACGCCCCTTCAGCCAGCTTGAATGGGAAAAGTAGAACCAGCAGAGGAAGCCACCCAGTAAGAGGGCCAATGCCAGGATGGCCTCATCATGAGCCGCATCCCATTTCAAATTATACGCCATGCTTTTTTAAGGCGCTAAGGTATGATGTAATTTTTGAAATGCCCTCCCCAAATGCTCGATGATATCGCCTGCGATGAGGGATTCATGCTCCAGCGCTGCGGCGGCGATGTCGCCAGCCAGGCCATGGATGAAAGCGCCGAGCAATGCGGCCTCAAGGGAGGTATAGCCCTGGGCCAACAAGCCGGCGATAATGCCGGTGAGCACATCCCCGCTGCCGCCCGTAGCCATGCCGGGATTGCCCGTAGCGTTGAAATAGCAGTCGCCCTGCGGCGTAGCGATGCAGGTGTGCGCACCTTTGAGCAGGATATATAGCCCGAGCTCCTGCGCTTTGGCGCGCTGCAGCGCATTGCGCTCGAAACTATTAGCCGTTTTGCCGAAAAGGCGCTCAAATTCGCGGGGATGGGGCGTGAGGATACTGCCAGCAGGGATGAAACGCTGCCAGTCCTGGTTTTTGCCCAGGATGTTCAGCGCATCGGCGTCGAGCACCAAGGGGCGGGCCGCTTTTTGCAGCAATTCTAATAAGGCCTCGCGGGTCGTCTTCTTCCCATCCAACCCGCAGCCCGCAGCGATGGCCGTAAAGGTATCCAGAGGAGGCAGCTCGGAAAGATAGTACTGGTGGCGGTCGACGCTGGCCATCGCCTCTGGCACGCTGATTTGCATGATTTCGTAACCACAACGCGGGATGTGCGCCGTGACCAAGCCTGCCCCGGCACGCAAACAAGCCCGGCTGGCCAGGATGGCTGCCCCCATCTTGCCGTAGCTGCCCATGATGAGCAGGGCATGCCCGTAAGTGCCTTTGTGGCCGTACTTGGTTCGTGTTTTGACCAATGGCGCCGCCATGGGCTCATCCAGATAATGGTAAGGGGTGGCGGCGGCGGCTAAAGCTTCTGGATGCAGCCCGATGCTGCGCACGGCCCACTCCCCCACTGTCTCGGCATTTTCCGGGAAGAAAAAAGCCAGTTTGGGCACTTCAAAACTCAGCGTATAATCGGCATGGAACACCACCCCCGTACTGGGTGCATCGGCTAGCAAACCGGAAGGGATGTCTATCGCGACCCGGGCCACGGGTTGAGCATTGAGCCATTCCAACAATCCCCCCCAATAGCCCTCCACGGGGCGGCTCAGGCCCGAACCAAAAATGGCATCGATCACGATAGCGCCCCGAGGCAAAGCGGGCAGCGCCTCGCCCTCGGCAATTTCCTTTACCGACACGGCATCGAAAGCCGGCAGCCGCTCCCGGTTGATGCGGAAATCTGCAGAGGTTTGCGGGCTGATCTGGCATAAATAGACACTGACATCGTAGAAACGCTGGTGCAACAAACGTGCTACGGCCAGCCCGTCGCCTCCGTTGTTGCCAGGGCCGCAAAAGATATGGATAGGGCGCCCCACATCGGGGAAATGCTCGGTGAACCAATAGGTGAAAGCCTGGGCGGCCCGCTCCATCAGATCGATAGAAGCGATCGGCTCGTGCTGGATGGTGTACTGGTCTAATGCCCGGATTTGGGGCGCAAGGAGGATTTTCATGTGTGTTTGTTTTAGCTGCTAGCGGCTTGGAGCCAACCCCTGGCCGCCAGAAGCTAAAAATACGCTACCTTTCGCAAAAACTCAAACCATGACGCCAACTTCTTTCTTTAAAGGGCTGAAAGTAGTCGAATTGGCCAGCGTGCTGGCGGGCCCGGCAGTGGGCATGTTCTTCGCCGAGCTAGGCGCCGAAGTCATTAAAATTGAAAACGCCCGCGCCGGAGGCGATGTGACGCGCTCCTGGAAGCTGCCCACGGAAAGCCCCCACGGCCTTTCCGCCTATTATTGTAGCGTGAATTACCACAAAGAGGTGCGGATGCTTGATTTGCAAACGCCCGAGGCGCGCGAAGAGCTTTATGCCTTGCTGGCACAAGCCGATGTAGCCCTCAGCAACTTCAAACCCTCCTCAGCACGCAAACTGGGCATGGACTACGACTCGCTCCGCCGCCTCAACCCCCGCCTCATTTATGGCCAGATCACTGCTTTTGGAGAAGGGGAAGACCTGCCGGCTTTCGACATCGTCCTCCAGGCTGAGGCAGGCTTCCTCTACATGTCGGGCGAAGCAGGCGGGGCGCCTTCGCGCATGCCCGTAGCCCTCATCGACCTGCTGGCGGCACACCAGCTCAAGGAGGGCATCCTGCTAGCGCTGCTGCAGCGCGAACGCACTGGCCAAGGCACCCTGGTGACGGCTTCCCTGCTGGAATCGGCCATCGCTTCTCTGGCCAACCAGGCTTCCAATTGGCTCATGGCCGGCCACCTACCGGAGCGCATGGGCTGCATGCACCCCAATATCGCGCCTTATGGCGATATCTTCTACGCCCAAGACGGCAAGCCCCTGGTACTGGCCATCGGCAACGATCAGCAGTTCGCCCGCCTTTGCCAGTGCCTGGGGCTGGAGCAGCTGCCTGTTGACCCGCGTTTCGCCTCCAATCCCGAGCGGGTGCGTCACCGCGAAGCCCTCCGCCAGGCGCTGGCCCCGCCCTTCCAATCCTATAGCCGCGAGGAGTGGATGCAGCGCTTCGCCCAGTACGGCGTGCCTGCCGGCAGCATCCGCAATATGCAGGAGGTCTTCGAACGCCCCCAGGCTCAAGAGATGATCCTGGAAGAGGTAATCGATGGGCAGCTGACCAAAAGGGTGCGGACGGTAGCGTTTGAGGTAAAGCCCCATACCCTGTAGCCGAAGTAGTAGCTTATCAGACACAAGCAGATTGGAAACCAAGAGCGCGGCAAAGACTGTATTCCCGCTAAAAGTTTGCTTTTGTATGTGTTTAGCGCCTTGACTATGCTTTGCCGAAATCCGCTTGCTACGCAGCTTGGCGTCAGTTCACCCTGTGGAATAGCGAAGCTTTTATTCCACAGGGTAAACGCAACGGCGCAACGAACGCAAAGTTTCCGCTCTTACTTATCCCTCTGTAGGCAGGGGGCTGCCGAGCGTCGCGCGCAACGTACAACAATCAAGCACTTTCGTGCCTGATTGTTGCGGCTCCAAAGCCAGCCTGCGTTGAGCCTGGGGCCGTCGGAGACCCGGATAGGGTCTCCAGTGGGGACCTTACCCCCGCCGGCTGCTTAGCAAGGCTTGGGCGGGGATCCCTATCCTACTGGATGTACCGCTCTGGGCGGCTCCATAAACCCCAAAGCCCCAAATAGGCAGCCGAAAAAGTCTTATGGAGCGCTGCCCGGAGCCATGCCCGAGCCGCAATTCTTTCGAAAAAACCAAAGGGATCGGCCTTTTTTTCTGTCTCTCGCCGCCGATATTTTTGTAGCTTGATGAGCCCCCTGATGGGTTTCGCTTTTTATGCGTCTGCACCATAGCTAAAAAAGGGAAGTTCAGGTTCTTGCTCAGGTATTTGTACCAGCAAGGGGCAATCGCCTCATCCCCATCGGCGTCCAGGATGATTTCCTGCTGAATGCGCTCTTCCCGCTCGGGCTCCCTCTCAAAAAAAATGGCGAGCCAGTTTGCACCGCCCGCCATTAACATCAGCAAGTTAATATAATACAGGCATAGGGCCTGCATGGAAAGAGAGAAAAGTCCTTAAATCACGAGCCGCACATCAGGCAATCCGGATCGTCCAGATTGCAAGCCTGGCCTTCCGCAGCGGCTTCGATAGCCGAAGCTGAGGCAGCCAGGGCCAGCTCTCCTGCCCGGGCATTTTTCTGGGCTTCCTGATTGACCGTGAACTTGATGGGGTCCACGGCGGCTTTGCTGCGCAAATAGTACATGCCCGTCTTCAGGCCGCTCTGCCAGGCGTAGAAGTGCATGGACGAGAGCTTGCCGAAGTTGGGGTCTTGCAAGAACAAATTCATGCTCTGGCTTTGGCAGATGAAAGCCCCGCGGTCGGCAGCCATATCGATGATAGTCTTTTGGCTGATTTCCCAGACGGTCTTGTACAAGTCTTTTAGATCCTGAGGGATTTCTTCGATGCCTTGCACTGATCCGTTGGCCGCCATGAGGCGGTGCTTCATATCCTCGCTCCACAGCCCTAGCCCGATGAGGTCGTGCAGCAAGTGCTTGTTTACGATGATAAACTCCCCGGAAAGGGTGCGGCGGCTATAGATATTGGAGGTATAAGGCTCGAAGCACTCGTTGTTGCCCAATATCTGCGAAGTAGAAGCGGTGGGCATCGGCGCCACCAGCAAACTGTTGCGCAAGCCGTGTTCTTTGATGCGCGCTTTGAGGCCTGCCCAGTCCCAGCGGCGGCTGGGTTGTTCGCCCCACATATCGAACTGCAATTCGCCCTGGCTGGCCGGCGAGCCCTGGAAGGTCTCGTAAGGGCCGTGCTTTTCTGCCAGCGCACAAGATTCGCTCAGCGCCGCAAAATAGATAGCCTCGAAGATATCGCGGTTGAGCTGGCGCGCTTCCGGGCTCTCAAACGGATGGCGCATCATGATAAAGGCATCGGCCAGGCCCTGCACCCCGATGCCGATGGGGCGGTGTCGCATATTGGAATTGCGGGCCTCAGGGATGGGGTAATAATTGATGTCGATGACCTTATTGAGGTTGCGCGTCACCACCCGGGTAATCTCCACGAGCTTGTCAAAGTCATACTCGCGGGTCTGTTCGTTGACGAATTTATTCAGGGCGATGGATGCCAGGTTGCACACGGCCACCTCATCGGCCGAGGTGTATTCCATAATCTCCGTACACAGGTTGCTGGAGCGAATGGTGCCCAGGTTTTTCTGGTTGGACTTGCGGTTGGCGGCATCCTTGTACAGGATATACGGCGTACCCGTCTCAATCTGCGATTCTAGTACGGCAAACCACAACTCCTGGGCGCGTATCGTTTTGCGGGCCCGGCCTTCGCGCTCGTACTGGTGGTACAAGGCCTCAAACTCGCCGCCATAGCAATCGTAGAGCCCCGGCGCTTCGCTCGGGCAGAAGAGCGACCACTCGGCATCGGCCTTGACGCGCTCCATGAACAGGTCCGGTATCCACATGGCGTAGAAGAGGTCGCGGGCACGCAATTCTTCCTTGCCGTGGTTCTTTTTCAGCTCCAGGAAATCCAGGACATCGGCATGCCAGGGCTCCAGATAGATAGCAAAGGCCCCTTTGCGCTTGCCGCCGCCTTGATCCACGTAGCGGGCGGTATCATTATAGACCTTCAGCATGGGGATGATCCCGTTGGAAGTGCCTCCCGTACCTTTGATGTAGCTGCCCGTAGCCCTTACGTTGTGGATGCTCAGCCCGATGCCGCCGGCAGATTGTGAAATCATGGCGCAACGGCTCAGGGTCTCGAAAATGCCGCCGATGCTGTCTTCGGTCATCGACAGGAGGAAGCAAGAAGACAACTGCGGCTTGGGCGTGCCAGCGTTGAACAAGGTCGGCGTAGCGTGGATAAACCACTTTTCGGAGATGAGGTTATAAGTCTCGATAGCCGCCTCGATATCTTCGCCGTGGATGCCCACGGCCGCGCGCATGATCAGGTGCTGCGGGCGCTCTGCCACTTTGCCTTCCATGCGCAGCAGATAAGAGCGCTCCAGGGTTTTAAAGCCGAAGTAATCAAAATTGTAGTCGCGGTCGTAAATGATGGCCGAATCCAGGGCATCGCGGTGTTTCCAGATGGTCTCAAAAGCCTCATCGCCCAGCAGGCCAGCCTGTTCGCCAGTCTTGGGGTCGATGTAGTGGTAAAGGTCCTTCATGGTGCGGGAGAAGGACTTCTTGGTGTTTTTGTGCAGGTTGGACACGGCGATGCGGGCAGCCAGGATGGCGTACTCCGGGTGGTCGGCGGCCATGGTCGCCGCCGTTTCAGCAGCCAGGTTGTCCAGCTCCGTGGTTGACACCCCGTCGTACAAGCCCTGGATGACCTTCTTGGATATCTCGATATAGTTGACATACCTGGTGTCCAGGTCGTAACAGAGCTTTTTGATCCTGGCGGTGATCTTATCAAAACTGACGTCTTCTAGCCGGCCAGTGCGTTTTACTACTTGCATGTCTATTGGGTTATTTAGTTATCAATGCGGCTAAAAATCTTCATCTAAAGAGAACACCTGCTTTTCGCGGCTGGACATCACCCCAGACTTCTGGTAGTCGCCCACTCGCTTCTCGAAGAAGTTGGTCTTGCCCTGCAGCGAGATCAAGTCCATCCAGGGGAAGGGGTTCTCTACTTTGAACATCTTGGGGCGGCCCAGGGCTTCGAGCAAGCGGTCGGCCACAAACTCGATGTATTGGCACATCAATTTGGAATTCATGCCGATGAGGGCCACCGGCAGGGCATCCGAAACAAACTCCTTTTCGATCTCTACCGCATCAGCGATAATCTCCTCGATGCGGCCTTCCGGAAGTTTTTGCTGCACGTGGTTGTTATAAAGCAGGCAGGCAAAATCACAGTGCATGCCCTCGTCCCGCGAGATGAGCTCGTTAGAGAAAGAAAGCCCTGGCATCAAGCCGCGTTTTTTGAGCCAGAAAATCGAGCAGAAAGAACCTGAAAAAAAGATGCCCTCTACGGCCGCGAAGGCGACGAGCCGCTCCTGGAAAGAGCCTTTGCTGATCCAGCGCAAAGCCCAATCGGCTTTTTTCTTTACGCAATCCAGGTGTTCGATGGCATTAAAGAGGTAGTCCTTCTCCGCCTTATCTTTAATATAGGTGTCGATCAGCAGAGAGTAGGTCTCTGAATGGATGTTCTCCATCATGATTTGAAAGCCGTAGAAGAACTTAGCTTCCGTGTATTGCACCTCGCTGACGAAGTTCTCGGCCAGGTTCTCGTTCACGATGCCGTCGCTGGCGGCAAAAAACGCCAGCACATGCTTGATGAAGTGGCGCTCGTCGTCATTGAGCTTATCGCTCCAATCAGTCTGATCACTCGACAAGTCGATCTCCTCGGCGGTCCAGAAGCTGGCTTCTGATTTTTTGTAATAAGCCCAGATATCGTCGTGTTCAATGGGGAAAAGCACAAAACGGTTGGGGTTGTCCTGCAATATCGGCTCCAGTTGCGCGTCCATATTTACTTATGCATTTTTTGGTTATAGAAAAATCTGTGTTCTCGCATGTTTGTTGTATTGGCATAAAAAGGTCTTGCAAAAGGAGGCTTGCCACGCCCTTTGCCCAAGCGGTTTATCCTGCCGAATCTGTTTTGCTTTTTTGCCAGCGCCATCAAGCGCGCTGTAGTTGCTGTTGTGGGTGCTAAATTAGCGCAAAGCTGGGAAAAATGTGCGCAAAGTTATCCACATAATGTGCATAAAACACATAATCTCCTGATAACCAATAACAGTCTATTGTTGATTATTTTTTCCACAATGTGGATAAGTAGATGTGGAAAACTTAGCCGAGCAGTGGTGCGAAAGGGCGTTAAGCATAGAGTAGTGCTCTAAAAGGGGGAATCTACCTATGTTGGCTATTGCGGTGGCTCTCCTCCCGCACTCCTTGCCCTGCCCTGCTCATGGATTGGCCGGGCGGCCAATCCGTGAGCATCCGTGCAATCCGTGGCAACTTCCTCTTGGCGCGCCCGGAGGGCGTAACAAGCCCACTCCATTAAGTAGCGTGATACCGCAGTTGTTTTTGAGGCGCCCTCAAAACGAGGCTGTCTCAAGACGGGCCTCGCGGCGCAGCTAAAGCCGCCCGCTCGCTTAAGCCGAAAAAGAGGTGCCACAGCCGCAGGTATCCGTAGCGTTGGGGTTGTTGAAAGAGAAGCCGCGGTTGTTCAAGCCGTCCTCCCAGTCGATTTCCATGCCCAGGAGGTAGATGCCATGAGCTTTCTCCATAAAAACCCGGAAGCCGCCGAGCTCGAAGACCTCGTCATTTTCCTTTTGCACATCAAACCCCAGGATATAGGAGAAGCCGGAGCAGCCGCCGCCTTTGACGCCGATGCGCAGGCCATATTCACTGGAGATATCTTGCTCATTGCGGATGCGCTCCAGCTCCCGTAGCGCGCCGGCAGTAAGGGATACCGGCGCCTTTAGCAATGCGTTTTTTACTTGACTCATGATAATTGGGCATTTTGCTTTGAATGCAAAGATAAAGCTTGCTGCGATTTAACCAACAAAACAGCTTTAAGCAGCTTTTGGTTTTATGGTTGGCGTTGTAAAAAAAATGATAACTTTGCGCAAAACAACAACAGCGCTTATGCCCGCTTGGTTATCGTTTATCTTGGAAGTCCTGAAGCTCACCATCCCCGCCCTCATCGTATTTTTGACGGCCTACTACGTCTTGAGGACATACCTGAACAATCAGTTGCAGCTCAAGTCCATAGAAATCAGGAAGAGCCAGCTGCAGACTACTCTGCCGCTGAAGCTGCAAGCTTACGAGCGCCTGTCGCTGTTTTGCGAGCGCATCGCTATCCCTAGCCTGCTGTTGCGCATCCGCCGGGAAGAGATGAGCGCTGGAGAGCTGCGCCTGGCCTTGCTGCTGGCCATCCAGCAGGAGTACGAGCACAATATCACCCAGCAAGTCTACGTCTCCACCCAATTGTGGGAGATCATCAAGCTAGCCCGCGACGAGGCGATGAACGTCGTGACCTTGGTTGCCGGCAAGACGCCCGCCCAGGCACCGGGCAAGGAGTTGGCCCAATCCCTGTTCAACTTCCTCAACCAACGGGAATCGACGATTGGCGAAAATGCCCTGCTGGCCATCAAAAAAGAAGCTGCAGCGATCTTTTAAACCAGCGCTAATGCCGCCTGCTGGCCGATGAGGATAAATATTTTGGATTTTTTTTTGAATTCCCACAAATCTGCCCTAACTTAAGGCGGAAGAAGCAGCGCGGCAAGCTGTACATTTGTCACCACAAGCTCGATGCGAATGCAGCATCCAGCTCAATACCCTTGCTTCAATGAGGAAATTAAAATTGAAAATAGCGGCCTTGGTAAATAGCGAGACTCACGCCAACAGCTTTGTGGTCGTGTTGAAAGAAGCCGATGGCGCCCGGCGGCTCCCAGTAGTGATCGGGGCTTTCGAAGCCCAATCCATCGCCCTGGCCCTGGAGCAGATCCACACCAACCGGCCGATGACGCACGACCTGATCCGCAACGCCATGCAGACCCTGGGCCTCAAGCTCCGGGAGGTGCTCATTTCCAACCTCAAGTATGGCGTGTTCTACGCCAGCCTGGAGTGCGAAAACATCGAAGGCACCATACAGGAGATCGATGCCCGCACTTCCGATGCCCTGGCCCTGGCCGTGCGCTTCAATTGCCCCATTTACATCCACGACTTCATCATGGATGAAGCCGGCATCTATATCGACCAGCAAAACTCGCCGGCCACGGAGCCGAGCAAACCTTTGCGGGCTTATTCAGAGGCAGAGCTCAAACAACTCCTGGAGGCCGCCCTGGCCGCCGAAGATTATGAAAAAGCCGCAGCCATCAGAGACGAGCTGAAGGGCCGGGAAAGCAACTGATCTAAAAATCAGGCACCCTGCAAAGCCGTATTGTACCTGGCGAAAAGCAACAGCTTGAACTCGTCGGGCGAAAGGTCGAAGACATTGGAATACCCCGTGTATAAGTCGGTCAAAGTTTCCCGCCCATGGTAAATACGTACCACCCGGCTGGCCTTCTCCACCGGCAAAGCAGCGCTCAACGCTACGAATACCGGTAAAGGGGAGCGGTGGGTGCTATAAAAAAGGTGGATGCCCTCTTCCCCTTCAAAAAGCTCGCTCAGCCCAAAGCCTTCCGCTTCGAGATACCCTTCATCCGGGTACTTCTGGTGTTGGATATCCATCAGCGACAAGAGCTGGGCGTACTTGTTGATCAGGAAGGCTGCTTCCCAGGCGCCTAAGCCGCTGATGCGGGGCCGGGCTTCGATGCGGCAGCGCTGCAACTGTTTTTTAAGCACAAAAGGCAATTGTAGCTCCAACATGGCCAGGTCGAGGTAATGGCTCAGGTATTCGGTTTTGAAGCTGTCAAAACGCGCCATGCCGAATTGGTAAGCCTCGTTGATCTCCTTGAGGGCTTCCATTTGGAAGATGCCGTCTTTGATGTTTTCCCGTACCCCTTTGGCCGACCAGTCCCGGCGGGGCAATACCCCGGTATATTTGAGCCGGAAGGGTATAGCTGGCCCATATTTGTAATGCCGGTCGCGAAAAGCCAGGCTAATATCCCGCACCGCAACCCTGGCCGCCTCTACCCGGTCTTTAAACTGGTAGTAATGGTGTTGCCAGCTCGATTGGCCAGCCTTTTGCCCCTCGCCATAGACCAGAGGCCCCCAGGCTTCGGCATTGCGTTCCTCATAATCGCTAAGGCGGGTTTTCATCTCTTGCAAGCGCTCGAACAATTGGCGGTAAAACCGCCCGCCTCTGGTTTCATCGGGCAGTTCAGGCAGCCAGGCTTCCCCTGCGGGCTCCACAAAATAAAGCGGCTTGATGCGGGGCGACAGCCGGCCTGCTTCGAGCACAATATCAAAAAGGATGGGCGTATCCGCCCCGGTGGTGATGAGCTGCTCGGCCGACAAAGCCGTCAGGTCGCGCTCGATCTGCCGCTTCAAGGCCCGCCCCCCCATGCGGGCATCAAAACCGCGGTGAGCGACCCACTCCAGGGCATCGGCCGAAATATTGAGGATGGTAGAGCGGCGCACGAAACCATCGCGCTGAAGCAATTCGTGGATCTGCAGGCGGGCGATGTCCAGGATGTGGCTTACTTGCAGCGGCTTGAAGATGACCACCTGCCCAATGCGGTTGATGAATTCAGGGCGGAACTCATTTTCCATGGCCCGCCGATAGGCCTGCCCCTCATTGGCTTCATTTTCCTTGAAGCCCACCTGAGCATTCGCTTCGCGAGCGCCCACATTGGAGGTCATGATGATGATGATATTGGTAAAATCTACGGTGCGGCCCAGGCTATCGGTCAGCCTGCCATCATCCAACAGCTGCAGGAGCAAATCGTGGACGCTGGGGTGGGCTTTCTCTATTTCATCAAGTAGCAGGATGCCAAAAGGCTGGTAGCGCACGGCCCCGGTCAGTTGGCCCTCGGGCCGGTAATCATCGCCGACCAGGCGGTGCAGGGCGCTGGCATCGACATACTCGTTCATATCGAAGCGGATGAGCTGCGCCTCATCACCCATCAGGTATTTGGCCAGCACTTTAGCGGCTTGCGTTTTGCCCACGCCAGTCGGCCCGATAAAAAGGAAAGAGGCCAGCGGCTTGCTCCGGTCGGCCAGGTTAGCTTTGATGAGA
This sequence comes from uncultured Phaeodactylibacter sp., assembly GCA_964432875.1. Classification (GTDB taxonomy): domain Bacteria; phylum Bacteroidota; class Bacteroidia; order Chitinophagales; family Saprospiraceae; genus JACJYE01. The sequence continues at coordinate 32,182 of CAYSPJ010000043.1, forward strand.
TGTACGGTATCGGCAAGCGCTTCTACCGCCTGGGGCTGCCCTACCAGCTCCTGCCCGATGAGCTGGGCTACTTCTTCTTTTTGAAAAGGGTGGCTGGGGTCGAAGATGCGCTCTTCCAGGCCGCTGTATGCTTTAAATGCAGCTTTCACCTGGGGTGCATCAATGAACTCGAAGCGATGTTTGACGGCCAACTGCTCCATCAGCTTGATGATGCTGCCCGGCAAAGCTTTGCGGCGCAAGTAATTGCGCTGGATGGACATCAACTGCTGCAATGCCTGAATGGAGATTGAGCATTCGTTGTCGGCTTCCAGGGCCTGGCGCTTCTTGATGATGATCTTGGCAGCCGTAACCAGGTCTGGCTCTTCCAGGCGCATGACCCGGAAAAGGCTACTAAAGCGGCGGTTTTTCTCCTGCAGCGACTCCCATTCTTCCGGCGTGGCCAGCAAGGTGAGTTGGAGTTGCCGTTTTTCCAGGTAAGGGCGCAGCACATCGCTGAGCGTCATCGAGCTTTGAGCTGATTTGCCGATGCGGGCCAAGGCCACTACTTTATCGATCAGCATTTTATGGCTGCCTTTTGCCCCTGGGGAAGGTTGGCGCACGAAGTTGATGATGGATTCAAAGCGCTTTTGCCACATACCTACGATACTCATGCCGGAGATGATGCGATGAGGGTCGATCTGCCAGATGCACTGCTCTGCGCTTTTCTTCAATGGGTAATAGCCGCTTTCATAGCGCCATACGACTTCGTTGATGAGGGCATGCTTGCCTACGCCTTCCGGGCCGACGATGGCCAACGGCGTATTGTCGCCTTGAAAAATCGCTTGAAAGGCTTGCTCGACCCATTCGTCGCGGAAGTAGGCGCGCTTGAGCTCGGAGGGATATAGTTCATGGAGGTTTTGCCCGATACGCTCTATTTCCGCAGCCCCGTCAAAACCATCCTCCCCCGCCAGGCTGGCAAAAAAATTGTGGCGGCTCTGCTTTTCGAAATGAAAAGGCGATTGCCCGATATTCAACGACACCTCTACATTGGTGATGAAATCCCGTTTGCCGGCGTAGTAATCCTGAGGGTCGAACTCATCTTTCTTTTCCTGCTTCAGGCGCCGTAGCAAAGCCAGGATGACCCGGCTGGCCTCCGCTTCTACTTCAGTTTTGTCGTCTTCAGGTAAAAACATGAAGTTGTCGATATCGGGCAGGTATAAAAAATGCCGCCCTTTGAGCTTAAAACTAGCCAGCCCGAACAGGCCCTTGACGTAGCTGCGCCCCAGGTCGAAGCTCAGCTCGAGCTGCTGGTATGTCAGCTTAGGCTGAAAGCCTAGCCATAGCAGCTCTTCGGCATTCTCTTGCTCAAGCGTAAAGCCGTTGAACAACTGGCGCACTTCCTTTTGGTATTGCAGCACCGCGTTTTCATAACGCCGGTGTGCGGCCAGGGGGTAGTTTAAAAATAGCGGCCGCAGGTAGTAATAGTGCTCTTGTTCTACCTGAACGTCTTTAACCAGGGTCGGAATCTGAAGTTTAATGTTGGCCATGCCGTCTGTTTGTGTCTTGTTGTAGTGCCCAACTTGGTACGCCAAAATACACATTTTAAATTTTTAGCAAAAAAAAATCGCCCAAATGGGCATGATTGCTTATCTTTAGTAATTAAAACTTCATCGCGCTATGCCAGAAGAGCATCTCTATACAGAGCCGAAGCGTTTCAAATTCCACGAGCTGAAAGTGTATAACTCGACGGAATGGCTGGCGGACAATAAGAAAAAGTACCGCCAGGTCTTTGACCGCAAGGAGACGACCTACGTCTATGCCGAGCTTTCGTTCTACAACAAGGCTTTTGACCAGGATGACTGGGAAGTGGCCGTGGAGCTGAGGTGCTATGCTATGAAAAAAAACCAGAAGCTGCTTTGCTCGCTGCCTTTCCGCCGCAAAGTGAGTAAATACGACCACATCATGTATATCCGCGAGGGCTGGGGCAATAAGATGGGCGGAGCTTTCTGGAAAAAGGGCACTTACTTTTGGGAAGCCTGGATCGAAGGCGAAAAAGTAGCCACTAAATTCTTCTACATTGAAGAGCCAGCCCTGGAGGCTCTGCCGGGCGAAAACCCTTATCTCGAATTATATTCCCTGAAGCTTTACGAAGGGCCCTATGACGATGTGATCGAGGAAGAACGCCACTACTGCCGAGCCTTTAGCAGCGAAGAGACCAGGTATATCTACGCCGAAATCGTTTTGCGCAACCTCAACCTGGAGCGCAATTGGCAGTGTGAATTGTTTACCAAGTTTTACAACGGTGCCCGGGAGCTCAAGGGGCAGGTCGTGCGCCTGCAGCGCGTCGAAAAACAAGATGAGTTTATCCGCCTCACGGCCGGCTGGGGCTCTAACGTCAAAGGCTCCTGGCGGCAAGACCACTACACCACTGAGCTCGTCTTCATGGATAAGATGCTCGCCGTGGTGCCCTTCGAGGTAGGCGACGAGTTTGTGGAAGGCCTGCCCGGCGTGCTGCTGCCCAACCAAGAGGCCGCGATGGTGCTAGCCCCCGATGAAAACATCGACCAGAGCTTTGAAGAGGTCATGGTCCGCCTGGACGCCCTCATCGGGCTGGAAGACATCAAAACCCAAGTGCTCAACCACGCTAAATACATCCAGTTCCTTCAACTGCGCAAGGACAAGGGCTTTGAAGAAAAAGAAGAGATCAACGTCCACTCCGTATTCATCGGCAACCCCGGCACCGGAAAAACTACGGTGGCCAAGATGATGGGGATGCTCTACAAGAAAATGGGGCTGCTCACCAAGGGCAACGTACACGAAGTGGACCGGGTAGACCTGGTGGGGGAATACATCGGCCAGACCGCCCCCAGGGTCAAGGATAATATCGAAAAAGCCCGGGGCGGCGTCTTGTTTATCGACGAAGCCTACGCGCTGGCCCGCTCCAATGACGACAGCAAAGATTTCGGCCGCGAAGTGATCGAGATCCTGGTCCGCGAAATGTCTAATGGCCCTGGCGACCTGGCGATCATCGTAGCGGGCTACCCTAAAGAGATGCATCATTTCCTGGATTCGAACCCGGGCCTGAAGTCGCGTTTCAAGCTGTATTTTGAATTCTCGGATTATCTGCCCCAGGACTTGTCGCTCATCGCTGAATTTGCCTGTAAGGAAAAAGGGGTGCTGCTTACGCCGGCAGCCAAGGCGAAAATGGACGAAATCATTATCAGCGCCTACCGCACACGCGACCGCTCCTTCGGCAACGCCCGCTTCGTGTACGACCTCGTGGAAAAAGCCAAAGTCAAGCTAGGCCTACGCGTCATGTCATTGGATACGCCCCAAAGCCTGGACAAAAACGCCCTTTCGACCATCGAACTGGACGATGTGCAAAAAATCGAGCTGCTCCCTCGTTTCGAGCTGCCCAATATCCCGGTTGATGAGGCATTGCTGCACGAATCGCTCGAGGAGTTGAACCGCCTCGTCGGCATGGAGAGCATCAAAGCTCAAATCAACGAATTGGTGCGCCTGGTGCGCTTCTACCGCGAAACCGGGCGAGACGTGCTCAATAGCTTCTTCCTACACACCGTCTTTGTCGGCAACCCTGGCACCGGAAAGACTACGGTGGCGCGCATCCTGACTAAGATATACAAGGCGCTGGGCGTGCTCGAGCGCGGCCACATGGTGGAAACAGACCGCCAGGGCCTGGTGGCTGGCCATGTTGGCGGCACGGCCATCAAAACGGCTGAGCGCATCGACGAGGCCATGGGCGGCGTCCTCTTCATCGACGAGGCTTATTCCCTGACGCTGCGCGGCGCGGGCCTTTCCGGCAATGATTATGGCGACGAGGCGGTCCAGACCCTGCTCAAGCGCATGGAGGACCACCGCGGCAAGTTCTTCGTCTTCGTCGCCGGTTATCCCGATAATATGGAGGCCTTCCTCAAGGCCAATCCCGGGCTGAATTCCCGCTTTGATAAAATGCTCAAATTCGACGACTACTCCCCCGCCGAGCTGGATCAAATTGCCCTGCAAATGTTCAACCAACAAGGCATCATCCCCACGCCGGAAGCGGAAGCCCATCTAAAAATCTACCTGGCCTTCCTCTATGATTACCGGGACAAGTATTTCGGCAATGCCCGCACGGTACGCAACATCGTCAATGAGGCGCTTAAAAATAACAACCTCCGCCTGGCAGCCCTCCCGCCCGAGGAGCGCGCCAAAACCCCGGCTAATCTCCTAACCCTGGAAGATGTAGCGCCCTTCAAAGCCGATAAAAATGCTTTCGCTTTCACTAAAAAATCCATCGGCTTCCGCAGCAATAGCGGTTGAAAGCGCCTTGGCCCGGGCATTCGGCCTATTATTTTCCCGGCTGCTTCAGCTGCTGATTTTAGTACGGTTATACCGGCCAAGCATCCGCCCACTGGGCATCTAGCGGGATACCCTGGCGCGCGGGCACCTGCAAGCGAAATAGTTGCTTTTCAGACACAAGCAAAATTAAAACCCAATAGCTGCGGCTATAAATTGTATCCCGCTAAAAGCAAACTTTTAGCGGGACTTTAGCTGCCGATGTTAGAGCGGGTACCCGCTAAAACAGGCATCCCGCCCGAACGTCCACCGGACGTTCAGCGGGATGCCCTGGCGCGCGGGGCGCGCGGGCACCCGTACCCTAAGAGCAGCAGTACTTTGCCCTTAGAGGAGTTTGATAAGCTTGAGAGCCGTCGGCGGCTGAAGCCGCCGGAGCCTGCGTGCCCCGCACGCCAAGGTTT
>CAYSPJ010000044.1:0-36405 GCA_964432875.1 uncultured Phaeodactylibacter sp.
TCCATTATATAATAAACGCGGTATTTATTAAAACGAGAAGCGCTGGGCCTGAATACACCGCCCCTGCGCTTCTCGTTTTAGCGCCTATCTGTCTCTGTATCCTCGATATTATTCCTGCGGCGCCTTCCCGTTGGTGGCTTCTTCCGGGGCGGGCTTAGCCGGCTCTACGTTTTTCGCCAGATATTCCGGCAGGTGAAGCCCCGACTGGTTCATGAATTCGCTCAGTGCCGGCACTGATTTAAACAAGCCGCTTAGGAAGCTAGACGTGCCGTGGCCGTCGCCTCCATCAAAGACCGTGACTTTGTCAAATTTGATATTGCGGATGGCTTCGGCTTGGGTCTTGGCCAATTCTGGTATTTTATCTACCAGCAACAGCCCGATAGCAGCCTGGGCATTGCCATTGGCCGCCTCAACCAGTTTGAGGAAGCCCTGAGCCTGTGCATCGAGTACGATTTTGATGCCCTCCGCTTCCGCTTTATAGTGGGCGAGCACGGCATCGGCTTCACCTTGGGCGACTTTGCGTTTCTGTTCAGCTTCTGCTTCAGCCGAAATCACGGTCTTTTCTTTTTCGATCTGTGACTGTACCACTTCGTTGGCCCGGCGGGCAGCCAGTTCACGCTCTTTGCGGGCTTCTTCGGCTTGTATTTGTGCCAGGTAGGCGGCTTTTTGCGCTTCGGCTTCGGCGATTTTTTCCGCCACCTCGGCCAGCTTATTCGCCTCAGCGATCTGCTGGCGGCGATCTGTATCCGAAAGCGCGATAGCGATATCGGCCAGGTTTTTGCCCTTGACCGCTTCGGCATGGGCGTTTTTCTCGCCGATTTCCGCCGCCGAGTTCGCTGCTGCTACCTGGGTGCGCCGCTCTTTGTCAGCCTCGGCTTGCCCGATGGCGCCGGTGCGTTCCTCTTTAGCTACTTTTACTTTGGCATCGTTGATGGCCTTTGCCGCAGCCTCCTGGCCCAATGCTTTGATATAACCCGATTCATCGTGGATATCCGTGACGTTGACGTTGATCAAATCCAGCCCGATTTTATGCAATTCATCGCCGACGTGTTCGTAAACCGAGGTGACAAATTTATCGCGGTCGGTATTCAGCTCCTCGATATCCATATTGGCAATCACCAGGCGCATTTGGCCCATAATGATATCATGAGCCAAATTGCGGATCGTCTCTTTAGGCATGCCTAAAAGGCGCTCAGCCGCCGCCTTCATCAAGCGCGGCTCGTTGCTGATTGCGACGGTGAACTGGGCTGGCACGGAAACCCGGATGTTTTGCTTCGACAGCGCGTCCTGCAAATTCACATCGATAGACACGGGCTGCAGATCCAGATACTGGTAGTCCTGGATTACTGGCCAGACGAATGCGGCACCCCCATGGATGCAATTGGCGCTACCTTGTCCCGTTTTGCCGTAAATGACTAATATCTTATCAGATGGGCAGCGGCGGTAGCGGGAAATAAAAAACCATAGCAGCAGCAGCAATACAGTAATGACCAATAGAATCGGCAAGGCGATGGATAAGCCTGAGCCTAAGAGTTCATCGGTGCTCTGGGCCTGAGCTGGAGCGGCGGCAAAAAAAGCAAAAGCTAAGGCGAGGCTTAGCCGGCGAGCAGTGAAGTGGTGTAGGATCATAGTTGGTAAATGGTTTTGAGCTAATGGATTTTATCAGCGTTTAATTATCATCATAAGGCAACACGAGGACGTAGTCTTCCTCCGCTTTTACCACCAGTACTTTAGCCCGGCTTTCGATGGCGCTGCCGTCCTGAGCTTTAGCGGCCAGCTCGCGGTCGGCCCCTTCGATGGCCACGGTTATCCGGCCTTTGCCACCTTCCGGGATGGGGACGTAAACGATGCCCACTTTGCCTTCAGCTTGCCAGGCATGCCAATTGCCTTCTTCCTGGTTTTTGAGCAGCCAGCGGAAAAACCAACTCAGGAACAGTACCGCTGCCAGTCCGGCCAGGATGGCGGCAACGGCTACGAACCCCCATGACCAGGCCGTATTCAAAAAAACCGCCCGTGCCGTGAAGGCCCCGACCGCCGCAAAAGCAAGCACCGTTTTGAGCGGCCCTAACGCGCCCCCATCGGAATGGGCATCGAGGCTGGTGCTTGCATCAATATCGCCGCCGATTTCCAGCCCGCTGAAGATAGAGAGCAGCAGGAGCAAAATCAAAACGGCGCCAGCCAGCGCGCCAATCCAGAATAGCAGGTTGAGCAATTCTTCCATATATGATTAAGTTGGCCTCCAAACCCAGCTGCAGAGGCATTGGTTTTTAATTGCGGTGATAAACCGGCTGACAAGTTAGGGCTTCTATTTGAAAAATGCAAGCCTGCTAACCGATTTGCGTGTCAATGCTGCAACAGGGGTAGAAAGTTGGCTATTCAGCAGGCATTCCAGGTCTTCTGTCAGCAAGCCATATACTTTGGCAAAGCGCCGCAGGGCAGCGATGAGCGCAAAATGTGCCGCCTCGTGGCGCGACCGGAGCTCCATCAGGTGAAACGCCCCGGGTTCGAAGTGCCGGTTGAGGCGGCTGAGGGTGTTGCGGCGGCCTAGTACCCAGCCCAGCCCCCAACGCCAAACGTGGAAAGGTGCTGCAACGACAAAAACCAAAGCGTGATGCCAGGCATGCTGCCCAAGCATATAGGTATAGCGATGCACGAGCAGGTGTTGGCTCAGGCACTCCAGGTGGATAAAGCAATACAGGCCGGCTTGCAGCGGGCGGTGAAATGCCAGCCGCAGGAAAGCCTTCTCTCCGTATCGCGGCTGCTTGCCTGGCCTCCTGCGGCTGCCCAAATCTTTAATCTGCAAAAATTTCAGGCTCACGCCATCAAGTGCGCCAAAGCGTTCTTGCAGGTGTTCCAGGAGGAAATCGCTGAGGCGGCCCCGCAAGCCTTCGGCATCCTCGGGGCCGATGCCTTCTTCCAGGCCGATGGGGATGGCCGTATGGCTCAGCTGTTGCCCATAGCGGAAAAAAAGCTTGCCGCCTTTGAAATCATCCTGGGGTGCCCGGTCAAAATATCGATCCATCAGATAAGCGGTAGCGGCAAAAATCATCGTTGCCAATATCGTCACGGCTATGGGTATAGCCATCCCCGACAGGAGGTGGGCTTCCCAACTGACTTGCCATTCCGGCAAGCGGTGGAGAGCCATCAGCAAGGCAGCGTAAAACCCCAATAATAATGAAACCTTAAATAGGCCCAGGGCTGCTCTCCAGAAATTGAGCAATAGCCCAAAGGCTAGCAGCCCGGCAAGGAAAAATACTATGGAGTGCGTAGTCGTGATCATCGTAGTTTTTTTCAGTAGTACACCTGCTATCCGCTTAGCGGTTAAGGGGTTTTACGCACGGGCCGCTGCTTTTGTTGCAGTGCGGCCTAAGGTCCGATTTGGTTAAAAAAAATAAAAAAATGGTCCAAGCTTGCATTTTTATCCAGATACCCCCTACCTTTGCAGCCTTATGTTATCAATAGCAGCATATATCATCCCTTTTACCTTCCACTGCGGGCCGCATGGCAATGCCCGTGTTGCTATGAGCCGACGCCCTTAGGGGCTCAATACTCCATATTACCCATCTTGGGTAGGCTTTATTTGCCTGCCGTTCCATAGAAAGCTCATTATTTTCATCATTTTCTGCTCTCCGCTTATTTCAGTCCGGAAAGTAGCAAACCTAAGTTCTCCACGGAAATGCAATTCACTATCGAAATCGCCGGGCCGCAACACGAAGCCCATGCTGAAGCCATTTGCCAGCTGATTGCCGAATCGGCCAAAGCCCGGGGCACGGGCATCGCCGAGCGCCAGCCGAGCTACATCCGGGAAAAAATGCAGTACGGCAACGCGGTCATCGCTTTGCAAGTGGACATCTTAGCCGGCTTTTGCTACATCGAATCCTGGAGCCACGGCCGCTATGTGGCTAACTCGGGGCTCATCGTCGCTCCGGAATTCCGGCACCATGGGTTGGCAAAAGCCATCAAGAAGAAGGCCTTCGAGCTGTCGCGCGACAAATACCCGCAAGCGCAGCTCTTCGGCATCACCACCAGCCTGCCAGTCATGCGCATCAATTCCGAGCTGGGCTACAAGCCAGTCACTTTTTCCGAATTGACCCAGGATGAGGCTTTCTGGAATGGCTGCCGCTCCTGCCCCAACTTCGACATCCTGGAGCGCAACCAGCGCAAGATGTGCTTGTGCACCGCCATGGCCGCCCCCTCGAAGGAGGAATCCATGCGCTTCGACTTGTCGCATCTGGTGACCAGTAACTCGATTTGGTGACGAAATGTAGATTTTAAGCTGCCCGAAGTTGTTATCGCAGGGTGGACTTGCGGCCGGTTTTTTAGCCACGGATGGTCACGGAGCGAGCCGCAACTCGAAGCTCGAAGCTCGCGACTCGCAACTCGCAACACACAAACTGCCAAACTAATGAACAAACGCAAAGTCGTCCTCGCCTATAGCGGGGGATTGGATACTTCCTTTTGCATCAAATACCTCAGCGCCGAAAAGGGGCTGGAGGTTCATGCCTTGACCGTCAATACGGGTGGCTTCAGTGCGGAGGAACTGGAGCAGATGGCCCAACGGGCGGCCCAGCTGGGCGCTGCCAGCTTCCAAGCCGTAGATGCAGTACCGGACTACTACGCTAAGTGCCTGCGCTATCTGATCTACGGCAACGTGCTGCGCAATGGCACCTACCCGCTATCGGTGAGCGCCGAGCGCGTCTTCCAGGCGCTGGAAACCGCCCGCTATGCCAGGCAGATTGGCGCTCAGGCGGTAGCCCACGGGAGTACTGGCGCGGGCAACGACCAGGTACGCTTTGACCTGGCCTTTGAAGTGCTGGGACAAAACCTGGAGATCATCACGCCTATCCGCGATTTGAAGCTTTCGCGCCAGCAGGAAGTGGATTATCTGCAACAGCACGGTTTCGAATGGAGCGCTGCCAAGGGGCGCTACTCCATCAACCAGGGCATCTGGGGCACCAGCGTCGGCGGGGCCGAGACCTTGACCTCCGACCAGCCTTTGCCGGAAACAGCTTACCCTTCTCAATTGCAGCAAAGCGAGCCGCGTCAGATCAGCTTGCAGTTTGAAAAAGGAGAGCTGGTTGGGCTGGATGGTAAAAGCTTTGGACACCCGGCCGAAGCGATCCGAGCCCTCCAGGAAATCGCTGCCCCTTACGCCATCGGCCGCGACATCCACGTGGGTGATACTATCATCGGCATCAAGGGAAGAGTGGGCTTTGAGGCAGCGGCCCCCCTGCTCATCATCAAGGCCCACCACCTGCTGGAAAAACACGTGCTGACCAAGTGGCAGCAGTACTGGAAGGAGCAATTGGCCAATTGGTACGGCATGTTGCTGCACGAAGGCCAGTATCTGGAGCCCTCGATGCGCAATATCGAAACCTTCCTGGAGGATACCCAGCATAACGTTAGCGGCCAGGTATTTGCCCGGCTATACCCCTACCGCTTCGAACTCTTGGGCATCGAATCGGAATACGATTTGATGAACAGCGGCTTTGGGCAGTACGGTGAGATGAACAAGGCCTGGAGCGGCGAGGATGTCAAGGGCTTCACCCGCATCCTGTCCAACCAATTGAAGATCCACCATTTTGTAAACCAACCTAAACCAGAGCAACATGATTAAGGCAGGCATCATCGGCGGGGCCGGCTATACTGGTGGCGAATTGATCCGCATCCTGGCTACGCATCCAAAGGTGGAGTTGGTTTACGCGCATAGCCGCAGCCAGGCGGGCGCGCCCGTCAGCGAATGGCACGAAGGCTTGCTGGGGGCCTGTAGCCTGCGCTTCAGCGGCGAGTTGCGCTTCGACTTCGATGTGCTCTTCCTCTGCATGGGGCATGGCGAATCGGCCAAGCTCCTGGCGGGGCACGAGCTGCCAGAGCGCTTGTTGGTCATTGACTTGAGCCAGGACTTCCGCTGGGCATCGGGCTTCGTCTATGGCTTGCCGGAATTGCAGCGCGCCGCCATCCGGCAGAGCCGCCGCATCGCCAATCCCGGCTGCTTTGCCACCGCCATCCAGCTCGCCCTGCTGCCCCTGGCGCAGGCGCGCTTGCTGCAGGCCGACGTGCACGTGAATGCCATCACCGGCTCTACTGGCGCGGGGCAGGCCCCTCAGCCGACTTCTCACTTCAGCTGGCGCAACAATAACGTCTCGGTCTATAAGCCTTTCGGGCACCAGCACCTGGCGGAAATCCGGCAGAGCCTGGCCCAGCTCCAGCCGGGCTTCGGTACCCCTATCCACTTCATCCCCTGGCGCGGCAATTTTGCCCGCGGCATCTTTGCCAGTTTATATACCGATACCAACTTGAGCCTGGAAGCGCTCTATGAACTGTACGAGGGCTATTATGCCAGCCACCCCTTTGTACAGCTCAGCCGCCAGAACCCGAGCCTCAAGGCTGCCGTCAACACCAATCAGTGCGTCCTCCATCTGGAAAAGCATCAGGATAAGGTGCTTATCGTCAGCATCATCGATAACTTGCTCAAGGGTGCCTCCGGCCAGGCGGTGCAAAATATGAACCTGGCGCTGGGGCTGGAGGAGGAAGCGGGGTTAAGGCTGAAAGCGGTGGGGTATTAGGGGAGATGGGGAGTTGGGGAAGGAGGCTATCCTTCATCGAGCCGCGCTTTTCAAGCGGCGCAGGCAGCGATTTTTGGGTTGATTTGATTATCTTTGGCACATGAAACAACTGGCAATACCTTACGGCATCAGCGATTACAAGCGAGTGCGGCTCGGCGGCTACTACTACATCGACAAGACGCATTACATCGAGCGCCTCGAACGTAAGCCGCCTTTTCTGTTCCTGATCCGCCCCCGGCGCTTCGGCAAGAGCTTGCTCGTGTCGATGCTGGAAACGTACTACGATCGCTCTTATCAGGCCCAGTTCGATGAGTTCTTTGGGGATACCCACATCGGCCAGCACCCAACCGCTGGACGCGGCAGCTTTTACGTGCTGCGCCTGGATTTCAGCGCGGTGGACAGCCGAGATGCCGATGCCAGCCTCAACACCTATGTCAACCAGCGCCTCCTGCATTTCATCGCCAAATACCAGCTCGACTTGCGCCTTGGAGACGCCAACGCCAACAACAACCTCAACCAGCTGTTCAACTACTGCAATCTCAACTTGCTGCCGCTCTTCATCCTCATCGACGAATACGACAACTTCATCAACGACCTGCTAGCCCGTGATGAAGCCGAGTACCGCCGCCTGGTCACTGGGCAGGAAGCCATCTACAAGCAGTTCTTCCGCAACCTCAAGGCCGGCACCAGCGGCACCGACGCCCCGGTCAAGCGCATGTTCATCACCGGCGTCAGCCCGGTGGCACTCTTCGGTGTGACCAGCGGCTACAACATCGGCGCCCACATCACCACCGACAGCGACTTCAACGACTTCCTGGGCGTGACGCGGGCCGAGCTGGATACCATGCTCCAGCACTACGGCTTGGAGGGGCAGCGGGAAGCGATTTATGCCCGTATGGATGAGTGGTACGACGGCTACCGGTTCAGCGAAGAGGCGGAGCATACGATTTTCAACACCGATATGGCGCTCTACTACCTGCTGGCGCTCATCGAGAAGGGCAAGGAGCCCAAAGAGCTGATCGACCTCAACGTGCGCAGCGACTACGGCAAGATCCGCTTCCTGGTGCAGACCGACCGCCGCCTCAACGGCAATTTTTCCATGCTGGCTGAACTGCTGGCCACCGGGCGGGTCGAGACCCTGGCGCTGGCCGATAGCTTCAGCGCTTTCGAGCTGCGGCAGCGGGAAAACTTCATCTCCCTGCTCTTTTACCTGGGCTTGATCTCGATCGAAAAGAAAGAACAAGGCCTTTTGTATCTGCGCATCCCCAACCAGACCATCCGCAAGATCGTGGGAGAGTTCCTGCAAAAGGCCCTGAAAGAGAACGAGCTGCTCGACCTCAAGCTCGAGCGCTTCAACCTGCTGCTGCGCGAGCTGGCCTGGTTACGCAAGCTGGAGGTGTTCCGCTATCTGGCCGAACAGCTCGAGCTGCACTCCAAGTTGCGGGACTATATCACCGGCGAGAGCTTTATCAAAGGCTTCCTGGCAGCTTATCTATCGCTCAACTCTTTGTACGAGCTGAGTACCGAAAAAGAAGCCGGCAAGGGCTTCGTAGACCTCTACCTACGCCCCATCTCCGCCGAGGTGCCCTACGGAGCGGCCCTGGAGCTGAAGTACATCAAGCGCAACGAACTGACTGCGGCACTGCTGGAGCAGAAAACCCAGGAGGCTCTGGCGCAACTGCAGCGCTATCAACTGCCGGAGAATACGGTGAAGGTGGCCTTGGTTTTTCATGGCTGGGAGCTGGTCAGGGTGGAAGAGGCGGGGGCATCATAAGTTTATCTGCTGTGCAGTTCAGCCCGTAGAATAAAAGCTACGCTATTCCACGGGCTGAATTTTAAGTTCAATACCAATGAAATTATTTGACGTTTATCCCCTCTTCGACATCCAGCCTGTAAAGGGCCAGGGGTGCTATGTGTATGACGAAAAAGGGCAGTCCTATCTCGATTTGTACGGCGGCCATGCCGTCATCTCCATTGGGCATGGGCATCCGCACTACGTGGAGCGGGTGAAGGCGCAGCTGGAAAAGCTGCCTTTTTATTCCAATTCGGTGCAAAACCCTTTGCAGGAAGCGCTGGCGGAGAAGCTGGGGCAGCTCTCCGGCTGCGAGGATTACCACTTGTTCCTCTGCAACTCCGGGGCGGAGGCAAACGAGAATGCCCTCAAGCTGGCCTCGTTCCGCAACGGCCGGCGCAAGATCATCGCCTTCCGGCAGGGCTTTCACGGCCGCACCTCTGCCGCGGTGCGGGTGACCGACAACCCGCGCATCCAGGCGGCCATCAACCAAGGCTTTGAGGTGGCCTGGCTCGATTTGAACGATACCTCAGGCGTGAGGGCAGAGCTGGCCAAAGGCGATTGCTGTGCGCTCATCGTCGAGGGTATCCAGGGCATTGGCGGCATCTTTGTGCCAGAAGTTGAATTTCTGCAAGCCGTTGCTGCGTCCTGCCAGGAGCATGGCACCATGCTCATCCTCGACGAAGTCCAGTCGGGCTACGGCCGCAGTGGCCGCTTCTTCGCCTTCCAGCGGGCGGGCATCGCGCCCGACCTCATCACCGTGGCCAAGGGCATGGGCAATGGCTTCCCCATCGGCGGGCTGCTCATCCATCCGGATTTCGAGGCACGGCATGGCTTGCTGGGCACTACCTTCGGCGGCAGCCACCTGGCTTGCGCGGCTGGGCTGGCAGTGCTGGAAGTCATCGAGCAAGAAGGCTTGATGGCCAATGCGGCCCGTGTGGGCGATTACCTGAAAGCCGGACTAGCCAAAATGCCGGGCGTACGTGAAGTTCGGGGCGAAGGCTTGATGCTGGGCGCGGCTTTCGATTTCCCGGTTGCCACCCTGCGCAAGGTGCTGCTCTTCGACGCTCACATCTTCACCGGTTCGGCTTCCTGCCCCCATACCATGCGGCTGCTCCCTCCGCTCAGCCTCGAGCAGGCTGATGCCGGCCTCTTCCTGGAAAAGCTAGAGCAAACCCTGGCGAAAACCCTCAAAACCGCAACGCCATGAAACAGTTCACCAGTTTGCACGATGTGCCCAACCCCCGGCAATTGCTGGAAAGCGCCCTGGCGCTCAAGCAGCAGCTGCCCGGCAGCCTGAAATCCATCGGAGCCGATAAAACCGTGGCGCTGATCTTTTTCAACCCCAGCCTGCGCACCCGCCTGAGCACTGAAAAGGCTGCGCTCTCCCTGGGCATGTCGGTGATGATTTACGAAGCGGGCCAAGGCTGGCAGCTCGAATTTGAAGATGGTGCCGTGATGGACGGCGATAAGGCCGAGCACATCAAAGAAGCTGCCGCCGTCATCAGTCAATATGCCGATATCATCGGCATCCGTAGCTTCCCTTCCCTGAAGGAGCGCGAAAAGGACTATGCCGACTTTGCCCTGCGCCAGTTTGCCCAATACGCCCGGGTGCCGGTAATCAGCCTGGAATCGGCGGTACGCCACCCCCTACAGTCGCTGGCTGACTGGATGACGATTGAAGAACACCGCTTGGTACACCGCCCCAAGGTAGTGCTGAGCTGGGCACCCCATCCCCGCGCTCTGCCCCAGGCCGTGGCCAATTCTTTTCTCGAGTGGATGAAAGCCGCCGAGGTGGACCTGGTGCTGACCCACCCGTCGGGTTACGAATTGGCGGATGAATTCAGCCAGGGCGTCGAAGTGCAATACGATCAGGATAAAGCGCTGGAAGGTTCCGATTTCGTTTATGTAAAAAACTGGTCTTCATACCGCCAGTACGGCCAAATCCTGGAGCAAAACCCGGATTGGATGATCACGCCGGAGAAAATGGCGCGCACCAACCAGGCCCGCTTCATGCACTGCCTACCGGTGCGCCGCAACGTCATCGTGGCCGATGCGGTATTGGACAGCCCCTCCTCCCTGGTCATCGAGCAAGCCAACAACCGCACTTTTGCGGCTATGGCGGTATTGAAGGAAATCATAAGTTCAGCGGAAGTTCATCGGCTGGCGTAGCTTTACAAGCTTAAAACATGAAAGAAAATTTGCACGTATTCAAAATCGGCGGCGCGGTGCTAGAGGAGGAAGCTGAGCTAGAGAATACCTTGGCATTCTTCAGCAACCTGCCCGGGCAGAAAGTCCTGGTGCATGGCGGAGGGCGGCGCGCCAGCCGGCTGAGCCAGGCGCTGGGAATCGAACCGCGCATGCATGAGGGGCGGCGCATCACCGATGCGGCGACGCTGGAAGCCGTGGTGATGGCCTATGCCGGATGGGAAAACAAACGGCTCGTCAGCCTCTTGCAGGCGCTGGGCTGCAATGCCCTGGGGCTGAGCGGGGCCGATGGCAACACCATCCTGGCTGCCAAGCGCCCGCCTGGCGAGGTGGACTATGGCTACGCCGGCGACATCCGTAAAGTGAACGCCCCGGCGATCGCCGCGCTCTTGCAGGCGGGCTTCACCCCGGTTTTCTGCGCCATCACCCACGACGGGCAGGGGCAACTGCTCAATACCAACGCCGATACCATCGCGGCGGAGCTGGCTGCTGCCCTGGCCCCGCACTACCAGCTGAGCCTTTACTATTGTTTTGAAATGCCGGGCGTGATGCTGGATGTGGCGCAGCCCGACTCGCTCATCGCCTACCTCGACCCGGAGGCCTATGCCCGGCACCGCCAGAGCGGCCAGATCGCCGGGGGGATGATCCCCAAGCTGGACAACGGCTTCCGCGCTCTGCAAGCACGGGTAGAGAGCGTACAGGTCGGCAGCCGCCGCTCTCTGGCCAATGGTGAGGCGACGCAGTTGTTGCTCACCTCCGAGTTTCCGGAAGAGGGGTGAGGCGCAGGGGGGAAGTCGCTGAAGGGGAGGGCAGCGGCGAGTTTCAAGAAGATTGCCGCCAGAAAACCAGTACATAAAACATTCCATACTGCGATGAATATCGAACTGCCAACTACCAACCGCCTCCTGCCAACTGCTGTGACACTGCTGCAGCAGCTCATCGCCACGCCCTCCTTTTCCACTCAGGAGCAGGATACGGCGGAGGTATTGGAAAGGGTGTTTCACGTGATGGGGATCCCTTGCCAGCGGCAAGGCCATAACGTTTGGGCGCGCGCACGGCACTGGCGGGAAGGCAAGCCGGTGGTATTGCTCAATTCCCATCACGATACGGTGCAGCCTGCTACTGGTTGGCAGCGCGATCCCTTTACGCCCACCCTGGAAGGCGACCGCCTCTACGGCCTGGGCAGCAACGACGCCGGCGGGCCGCTGGTGAGCCTGATTGCGGCTTTTACGTACTTCTACCAGCGGGAAGATCTGCCTTTCAATCTCATCCTGGCAGCCACGGCGGAGGAGGAAATCTCTGGCCCCAATGGCATTGCCGCTCTGCTGGGCGAGCTGCCGCCCATCGACCTGGGCATCATCGGCGAGCCGACCCAAATGCAGATGGCCATCGCCGAGCGCGGGCTGATGGTGATTGATGCCGTAGCCAAAGGCAAGGCCGGACATGCCGCTCGCGGAGAAGGCGTCAACGCAATTTACCTGGCCCTGGAGGATATTGCCTGGATCAGCGGGTACCAGTTTGAGAAGGTTTCTCCTCTGCTCGGCCCAGTCAAAGCGACAGTCACGCAAATCCAGGCCGGCTATCAGCACAATGTGGTACCTGATACCTGTACCTACGTCATTGATGTACGCACTCAAGAATGCTATACCAACGCAGAGGTGCTGGGCCTCTTGCAACGCCATACGCAGGCTGAACTGAAGCCGCGCTCGCTGCGCCTGAATCCCAGCGGTATCCCAGGCAGCCACCCTATCGTGCAAGCCGGCCTAAGCCTGGGGCTCCGCACCTTTGGTTCCCCTACGCTATCGGATCAGGCGCTCTGCCCTTTCCCCACGGTCAAAATCGGCCCGGGCGACTCGGCCCGCTCCCACACGGCGGATGAGTATGTTGCCCTCAGCGAAATCGAAGTGGGCATCGAAACATATATCCGGCTATTGGAGGTTTATGGAGCAATGGGGTTGAAGGATTGGGGCGGCAAATCCCCCCTCAGTCCTACTGAGTGTTCCTAAGGAAGGAATAAATAGAAAAAATCAATATGAAACTTTGGCAAAAAAACTATACCGTTGACCAACAAATCGAAGCTTTCACGGTGGGGCAGGATCGGGAGCTGGATCGGTTGTTGGCACCTTATGACATCCTCGGCTCGCTAGCTCATATCCAGATGCTGGAAAAAATCGGGCTGCTCGAGGCGGAGGAGCGCCGCCAATTGACGCAGGCCTTGCAGCGCCTGTATCAACGCGCTGTGGCAGGGGAAATGGAAATAGAAGCTGGGGTAGAGGATATCCACTCCCAGGTAGAATTGCTGCTGACCCGCGAGCTGGGCGAGGCGGGCAAAAAAATCCACGCCGGCCGCTCGCGCAACGACCAGGTGCTGGTCGATCTGCGGCTGTTCTTCCGGGCCGAGCTGGAGGAGATCAGCAAGCTGGCGGCGCAGCTTTTTAAGGTGCTGCTGCAACTGGCTGAGCAGCACCGGCACACCCTGCTGCCGGGCTATACCCACTTCCAGGCAGCCATGCCGTCCAGCTTTGGGCTGTGGTTCAGCGCTTACGCCGAATCCTTGGTAGATGACCTGCGGCTGTTGCAGAGCGTTTATGGCATCATCAACCAAAACCCCCTCGGCTCAGCGGCAGGCTACGGCTCTTCCTTCCCCCTCGACCGCCGGCTGACGACGGAGCTCCTCGGCTTTGACGACTTGAGCTACAACGTGGTGCACGCCCAGCTAGGGAGGGGCAAGACCGAGCTCTTCCTGAGTTATGCCCTGGCAGCCATGGCCAATACCTTGGGCAAGCTGGCAGCTGATGTAGTACTATATGTGAGCCAAAACTTCGCCTTCCTCTCCTTCCCTGATGAGCTGACTACGGGTTCCAGCATCATGCCCCACAAGAAAAATCCCGATGTGTTCGAGCTTATCCGCGGGCGCTGCAGCCTGTTGCAAGCCCTACCTGCCCAGGTGAGCCAGCTTACCGCTAGCCTGCCCTCGGGCTATCACCGCGATTTTCAACTGCTCAAGGAAGCGGCTTTCCCTGCTATCCAGCATCTCAAAGACTGCCTGGGCATCCTGGAGCATGCCCTCCCGCAGGCCAGGGTGGCCGCCGATATTTTAGAGCGGCCCGGCTATCAATATCTCTTCAGCGTGGATGCGGTAAATGAGCTGGTGCGCAAGGGGCTTTCCTTTCGGGAAGCATATCAAGCGGTAGGGCGGCAGATTGCCGAAGGGGTTTTCCAGGTACCCCCGGCCGTCCAGCATTCGCACGAAGGCAGCATCGGGAATTTATGCCTGCCAGAAATCGAAAGGAAAATGCAAGCAGTGATGGCCAGCTTCGCCTTTGAAAAGGCGGCGGCGGCGAGGGATAAGCTGGTAGGGGCGTAGAATTGGCGTATTGTGTGGTCGTCAGAAAACGCCGAAAGGGTTCATGAAAACACGGCCACCCTCGTAAAGCCATTTCTGTTTGGCACGGGCTTTTTGAAAGTTTTCAAAAAAAGACTGAGGCGGCCTCAAAATCCAGGTCATCCTTTACTCTTTACCTTTCCTTCGAGCCAGCCTCAGCTGAATAAGTTACACTGTAAAAAATCTGAAGCAGTAAATCCACGTCAATTCATCGCCACCGGTGGCAAGGGCTGTGGCACGATATTGCGCACTGGCTCGGTGGATTTCAAGTAGGCGAAGATGCTCTTCAGGTCTTCGTCAGACAACCTGGCGAAATTAGGCCAGGGCATGGGCGGCAGCAGCATCCGTCCGTTTGCCATGCCTTTGTATTTGCCTTCCCGGATGGCGCGGAAGAACTGCTCTTCCGTCCACAGGCCGATTCCGGTATTATCGGAAGTGAGATTGGCGGCGAAGGAAGTGCCCCAAGGGCCGATGGTGGCGGTACTGTGCATATTGAACAGCACCCAAGGGGATTTGAGGAGTTCTGGATCGACCGGAGGCAGCGGCTCATCTTGAGGGTGGCCGGCGAGGTGGCGCTTGGGGTCGGGCTGCGGGCCTTGCGGGCCAAATACTTTAGGGGAATGGCAGTCTTCGCAACCCATGGCGTTGACCAGGTAAGCACCCCGGGCGATGGCTTCCTCCATCGACAGGCCTTCCTGCGGGTGGGCTGATTCAGTTTCCTCATTGGTGCCTTGGCAAGCTGAAAGCAGGCCTCCAGCGATGGCGGCAGCAGAAAAAAATGTGAATAATACTCGGGTGACTTTCATGACAATGGTTTTTGAAAGTAAAGAAAAATAATCCAAATACGCGTTGAAAACTGCGCGCAAGAGGCAGTATTTGACATGCTTGCCAAATATGCTCCTACCCCTTGCTCCAGCGCAGCTGAATACATCTAAAGTAGTATCACCGGTCAGCTTTGACCCCGACATTATTGTTAAATCTGTGGTGATTTTTTTTATACCTTTGCCCCGGTTTGGCGTCACAGCTTGGCGTTTTTGTCAGGCTGCTGCTTTCCTGTATATAATCATTGGATATGATAACGGCCCCTAAGGCCGCAGCAAAAACAAAAAAAATAACCAACTCAATCGCACCTATGGCAAATGTCATCCACCACAGCCTGTTGACTGACTTCGATATCAGCCTCTTCCGGGCAGGCAAGCACTTCAAACTTTACGAAAAACTCGGCAGCCACGTTTTGGAGGTGGATGGCCAGTGGGGTACGCTTTTTGCTGTATGGGCACCTAATGCGAAAGCCGTATCTGTGGTCGGAAATTTCAACTTATGGAACCGCGATAGCCATCCCCTCGCGCCGCGCTGGGATGGGTCGGGTATCTGGGAAGGCTTCATCCCGGGCCTGGGTAAGGGCGAGTTGTACAAGTATCACGTGCATGCGCAAGACGGCCGCCACCTGGAAAAAGGCGACCCTTTTGCGCTTTTCTGGGAAATCCCCCCCAATACGGCTTCTATTATCTGGGATACGGATTATGAGTGGCAAGATCAGGAATGGATGGCCAAGCGCCGGGAAAAAGCGGGCCTGGAGCAGCCTTACTCCGTGTATGAAGTACACGTCGGCTCCTGGAAAAAAATCCATGGCGGAACCCGTAGCCTGAGCTATCGGGAGCTGGCCGATGAACTGGTCGCCTACGTTAAGGATATGGGCTTTACTCACGTAGAGTTTATGCCAGTGATGGAACACCCTTACTTCCCTTCTTGGGGATATCAGGTTACGGGCTATTTTGCCCCGACCAGCCGCTTCGGCACCCCGCAGGATTTTATGTATCTAATGGATGCCCTGCACCAAGCAGGCATCGGCGTCATCCTGGATTGGGTGCCCTCCCACTTCCCGGCCGATGCCCACGGCCTGGCCGATTTTGATGGTACGCATCTCTACGACCATGCCGACCCGCGCCTGGGCTTCCATCCCGATTGGAAAAGCTGCATCTTCAACTACGACCGCCACGAGGTGCGTTCTTTCCTTATCTCCAATGCCCTCTTCTGGCTGGACCGCTACCATGCGGATGGCTTGCGCGTCGATGCCGTGGCCTCCATGCTCTACCTGGATTATTCCCGTGAGGAGGGGCAATGGATACCCAACAAATTTGGCGGCAATGAAAACCTGGAAGCTACGGCTTTCCTGAAAGAGTTTAATGAGACGGTTTATAGCGAATTCCCCGATGCCATCACCATCGCCGAGGAATCTACTGCCTGGACGGGGGTATCCCGCCCGACTTATACCGGCGGCCTGGGCTTCGGCCAAAAGTGGATGATGGGTTGGATGCACGATACGCTCAACTATTTTAAAAACGACCCTATCAACCGCAAGTACCATCACAATGCCATCACCTTCAGCCTGGTCTATGCATTTAGCGAGAACTTCATGTTGCCTTTGTCGCACGATGAGGTTGTGCACGGTAAAGGCTCACTCATGCAGCGCATGCCAGGTGATGAATGGCAGCGCTTTGCCAACCTGCGCTTACTCTATGGCTACATGTTCACCCATCCCGGCACTCAGTTGCTGTTCATGGGCGACGAGTTTGGCCAGACCAGCGAGTGGAGTATCGAAAAAGGCCTGGAATGGTGGCTCACGCAATATGATTACCACCGGGGTATGCAGGAATGGGTGAAAAAGCTGAACGAATTTTACCGCGACTCGCCCGCTTTATTCGAGCAGCAGTTCAGCCCCGAAGGCTTCCAATGGATCGACCATGGGGATTATCAAAACAGTACACTCTCTTACCTGCGTTGCGGGCATGACAAGGAAAAGCCCCTGGCTGTAGTCTGCAACTTTACGCCAGTAGTGCGCCAGGATTACAAAGTGGGCCTGCCTTTGCCCGGCATCTGGAAAGAAGTGCTCAATAGCGATGATAAAGCTTTTGGCGGCACGGGCCTGCATCACAACGCCTCCCAGGAAACCGTGCAGGAAACCTGGAACGGCCGCCCTTACACGGTCAGCATCGGGCTGCCCCCTCTTGGCGTAGTCGTGTTGGAGCTGGCGGAGCACAAGGTCCCGGCCCGCAAAAAGGCTGCGGCTAAAACCAGTGGCGTTAAGGCAGGGAGTGCTAAGAGTAGCAGCCCCAGGGCCGCCGCCGCTAAAACTACCCTTAAACCGGCAGCAAAGCCGAGCAGTGGAAAAGTAGGGAAGAAGGGCTGATGAGGGTAAAAGCGAGTGTAGTGTGTGATATAATAAGGTGAATAGCCAAACTATACCCTTACCTGCTCTTCAGTAAGGAGCTCGCACAATTCTTCGACGCTAGGGATACGGCCATTTTCAAAAAAAACCCGCCCTTCGTAGATGATTGCAGGTATGGAGCTCACCTTGAAGCGGAGGATTTCATCCACTTCAGTCACCTGTTCCAC
Source organism: uncultured Phaeodactylibacter sp. (assembly GCA_964432875.1). Classification (GTDB taxonomy): domain Bacteria; phylum Bacteroidota; class Bacteroidia; order Chitinophagales; family Saprospiraceae; genus JACJYE01. Next base: position 17,348 of record CAYSPJ010000044.1, read on the forward strand.
TTCTGCCTCGATGCCAGCAATGCTAATAGCCGTCAGCAAGTTTCGACTTAATTGACGGTGCTTGCTGTTTCCTAAACCTAATACTTGAATTCTGACCATTTCACTTGATATTGGATTTCAAGCAGCAAGGTGCAGCTTTTTGCCTGGCAGGTAAATGATTTTTATCAGAAAGGATTCTGAGATTTATCAATTGCCCCGGCTTTTTGTTAGATTTAGGCTAAAATTTTATACTTTTGGTGCTGATGCCAGCTTTCGACGCGAGCAAAAGGCCATCAAAAGAGGACTATATTTGCAACATGACGGAGTGAAACAGCATGAAATCAGCTGAGGATATTATTGGGTTGCTTACCCAGGGCTTTGATTTTGAGAGCTTTTTAAGCAACCATGTCAATGGGCTTTTGACGGTGAGCAAAAGCGGCGAAATCCTGTATGCCGACCGGGATGCTGCCCAGCTTTTTGGTTATCAGCCTGGAGCGCTAGAAGGGCAGCCCCTGGAAACCATCCTCCCCTACCTGCAGCCTGGCATCAATTTATGGGCCGATAAAGCCCAGGGGGCAACGGAAGGGCTGCACCATAGTGGGCGTGCCATCTCTGTCTCCTATACCCTGCGCGACGGCGGCCAGGCCCTTTTTCTGCTGCTCCATTGCAAATCCTCTGTAGCGCAGAGTATCGAGCTCTACGCCCACATGTTCGAATGGATCCCCGTAGGCATACTCGTCTATAGCCTGGCGCGCCAGAAGCCGCTGAAGTGCAATCGGGCTTTACTGAGCTTATTTGATGCCAAAGATGAGCGTGAATTCCTGGAGTGTGGCCCTTTTTCCGAACAGCCGGGCTGCCCGCAAAACCTCGGCAAATTGACGGGATTGTTGCAAACGCTGCCGCAGGAAGGCAACCGTCAATTTGAGCTGCTCGTACACCAGGAAGGTGGCCGTGAACAATACCTGGAGATCACCACCGCCCTGATCCCCGCTCTGAACGAATCGTTGATCTTGCTGCTGTTTAAAGATATCACACTCAATAAAAAGGCAGAGGAACGCCTACGCGAAAGCCGCAAAAAGCTGGAAGCCGTTATCAATACTGCCGTAGATGGTATCATCATCATTGATGGCGACAGCAATGAGATGATTCTGGTGAATGATGCCGTCAGCACGCTATTCGGTTGGGAAAGGGAGGAGATGCTGGGCAAAAACGTCAACATGCTCATGCCCATGCCGCATCGCGCTCAACACGATGCCTATATTGAAAATTACCACCGCACTGGCCTGGCCAAAATCATCGGCATCGGGAGGGAGGTGCAGGGGCGCCGTAAAAACGGCACGCTCTTCCCCTTCAAGTTGGGGGTTAGCCGCGTAGAATCAGAGGGCAAGGTGCTCTTTGCCGGCGTCATCCACGACCTCAGCGAGCAAAAACAGGCCGAGGCCCAAATCCTCAAGCTCAATAAGGAACTGGAGCAGAAAGTGGATGAACGCACTGAAAAACTGACCGAGGTGGTCAATCGGCTGCTGCAATCCAACCTCAAGCTGGAACAAGAGATCAAAGAGCGCAAAGCGGTGGAAGAGGCCTTGCGCCATAATGAGGAAGAACTGCGCAAATCGCTAGATCGCGAAAAAGAGCTGAGCAAGCTCAAGTCGCGCTTCGTCTCCATGGCTTCTCACGAATTCCGCACTCCGCTCACTACCATCGCTTCTTCTTCGGAGCTGATCGGCTTATATACAAAAACTGAGCAGCAGGAAAAACGCGATAAACACCTGCGCCGCATCCGTTCGGCCGTAGCCAACCTCACCGGCATCCTCGGCGATTTCCTCTCCCTGAGCAAGCTGGAAGAGGGTAAGATCCAAAGGACGCCGGTGGCTTTCCGCCTGGAAGAATTGGCCGAAGAAGCCAGCGAAGAGATGCAGAGCTTGCTCAAACCTGGCCAGCATATCCAAAAGGATTTCCCTGATACCGGGGGGGATATTACCCTGGATAAGAAGATGCTCAAAAATATCTTCATCAACCTCTTGTCCAACGCCATTAAGTACTCTGACGAAGGCAGCGCCATCTATTTCAACCTCTGCCTCGACAACGGATATATCACGGCAAGCATCCGGGATGAAGGCATCGGCATACCAGAGGAGGAACAAGCCCAGTTGTTCACCCGCTTCTTCCGCGCCACCAATGCCGTCAACATCCAGGGCACCGGCTTGGGCCTCAACATCGTCAAACGCTACCTCGACATCCTCAATGGATCGATACGCTTCGAAAGCTTCCCGGGCAAAGGCACTACCTTCTTCGTCGAAATCCCTCTGGAAGGGCAGGAATAAAAAAAGCCCCGATAGAGGATATCGGGGCCTCTCACTAACGCGCTCTCTCTGATAGAGTGAAGAAAATTATTGATGATGCCAAATATACTGCTATTCTAAATCCCTACAAATTTTTTTTCATCAAATTTTCAAATGTGTGACATTTTGTTGGGGTTTTTGAATGCCTGGCAAATCTTGCTCTTATTCGATTTTGGATTTCCGAAAAAGCATTATGTTTTGATTGTGAATGGGTTAGTGGTTCTGTCGCGCTTCTATATCTCTTTCAGAAAAAAAAACAGTTGTGACAAAAAATTAGAGAAAAAAAATCGAAAAAATCGCCAGAATGGCATCAAGCTGACAAAAAATCAAGGCTTTTCGGACAACATTTTGCGGTTTATGGCTTCCTGCCATTTGTGCCCTAGCCAGGCTAGGTACTGAAAAACCGGACCTGCCTGGATTGGTTCCGTCAACCAGATTCCGGAGGCAGGCATTTGGATATAGAGCGCAACCATTTGCAGCAATTGCCGCCGGAAACCGGGAGCTTGTCAAACCTGACTGAGCTGGATTCGCGCTTCAACCAACTCAGCAGCCTGCCCTCCGAAATCGGCACCCTGAAAAAGCTGACCAAGCTGGACTTGAGCAACACCCCCCTGCCCGCTGCCGATCTACCGAAAATGGAAAGGCCAGCGCTTTCCAGAAGACGCCCGGAAATGGGATGAGGCTTTTCTGCAGGACATCAAAGAGCTGGAAGCTGCTGGCGTACAGCATGAGGGTTTTGCCAGGGTGCGGGCTTTGTTGGGGGAGTGAAGGAGGGCGGTAGTGGTGGCAACAGTCATCTTAGCGCCGGAAAACACAGGGATTTGTCCCAAATTAGCGAGTCAGCATCCCACGCCTGGCTGTACTCCTCAATAGATTTTGCGCTGTGCCAAATTGTCCTCTTTCAAGTTGCGCAAAGATTGCGCCAGCAATTTTTGCCTCACCTCGCTTATTGACTTCTATCACCCACGCAAGTGATTAAAGTCACATGGGGCTAGTTCTAGCTGCCCTATTTTTGCAACATAGTTGCATTAACTGGCTTGTTATCATCTAGAAACCAGACAAACCATGAAGAAAGTATGCGTTATACTGCTGTTAGCGCTTATCGGGAGCGGTAGTGTTTTTGCCCAAAACTTGCTAAAAGGGCAGGTAACCGATGACAACGGACAACCTATCGTCGGGGTCAACATCATCATTCACCAAAACAAAATCGGCACGATATCGGCAGCCGACGGCATGTACCAACTGCTTGTGCCCGGCAACCTGAAAGTGGTCTCAATCGAGTATAGTTTTATAGGCTACAGGTCGAGGCTACAAACTTTGGATGTATCGGAAATGCCAGCGGGGAGTGATTATTCTTTAAATATCTCGCTCGAAGAATCGCCCTTGGAATTGCAGGAGATAGTGGTTACCGCCGGGTTTACCCAAGAGCGGGAACGGATACCCTACCCCATCGCAACGATGATGAAAAAAGAGCTGGTGAGCACTGGCGCCATCAATCTTTCGCAAGCCATTGCCAGGACGCCGGGCGTGTATTTTTCCAGCTTCGGAACTGGCGTAGGGAAGCCCGTCATTCGAGGACTGACCAACGCAAACGTGATTTTGCTCAACAACGGCATCAAACTGGAAAATTTCAATTTTTCGTCCAGCCACCCTTTTCTGGTGGATGAATTCGCCGCCGACAGGATTGAGGTCATCAAAGGGCCCTCCTCCTTGCAATACGGCTCTGACGCCGTTGGCGGAGTAATCAATGTAGTGCGGGAACGGCCGGCCAATCCTCAATCTATTCAAGGCGATTTCATTTCTCATTACAGCACCAACACGAATGGGTACATGAATAACCTGGGCATCAAAGGGAGCGGCAAAAAGCTTTTCTGGGGCCTGCGCGCCGGGGTCAAGTCGTACGAAGATTTTACCGACGGCAATGGAGACCTGGTATTCAATACCCGCTTCAACGAATACAACCTGACGGCTAGTACCGGAATCCGCACCAATCGGGGTATTTTTTCCCTCAATTATAACTATACGAGGCCTAAATATGGCCTGCAAAACCAAGGCAGCCTCAATCTGCTGGCAAGCAAACCCGAATTGCTGGTTTCAGGGAGAGAACACCAGGTGTGGTACCAAAACCTGACGAATCATTTGTTTGCCTCAGACAATGTGCTCTTTCTGGGTAAAAATACCCTGAATATTGACCTAGGCTATCAATTGAACACGCGCGAGGCGGATGGAGGCATGTTTGACTCGCAACAACAGGCATTGGTGGTTCCCACTTTTGCTTCCATGCAATTGAATACTTTTACGTACAATGTGAAGCTTACCATGCCTGTTCACAAGAATCGCATTATTATAGGTGTCAATGGCACAAACGCCGATAACGAAGCGGACGAAACCAAGCCCAGTAATCCGCTTTTGGATTCAAAAATCAACGACATAGGCATCTACGCCATCGGAGATTTTGCCCTCAATAACAAGCTGAATGCAACAGCCGGACTGCGATACGACTATCGCAATATGCAGTCATTTCCTATGGCGACATCGACGACCAACCAATTCAAGGTGGACAATACCTATAATAATTTGACCGGTTCGGCGGGGTTGACGTATAATTTTGCCGACGGACAATTTCTGAAAGCAAATGTATCCTCCGGTTTCCGTTCTCCGGCCATGCCCGAACTCACCCAGAACGGCATCCATGCCGGCCGCTACGAACGGGGCGACCCCGGCTTAGCAGCGCAACGCAACTATCAGTTTGACCTCAACTATCACCTGCATCAATCGTGGCTCACCTTTGATGTAACGCCGTTTTACAACATCGTAAACAACTATATCTATCTGGTATTGACCAGTGAAGATGCGCCTATTGGGCAAGGAAAGGTATTTCAGCACGTACAAAACGATGCCACACTCTACGGAGGCGAGGTCGCGCTCGACTTACATCCTGTGGAGTGGCTGGGTATTCACAGCGCATACAGTTGGGTAAGAGCTGAAATACAGGGTAATACTGAGGGATTTAAATACCCGACCTTTATTCCGCAGGACAGGCTGAGCGGGGAAATCAAATTCGAGCAGAAAAAATGGGGTTTCCTTCAACGTCCCTATCTTACAATTGAGGTCATGCATTTCCTTGAGCAAAGCCGCACGGGGCAAAACGAATCGGCATCGCCCGCTTACACCCTGCTCCATGCGCGCATTGGAACGACCCTTGCATTGGGCCAACAAACCTTAGACCTTTTCATCAACGGCGGCAATCTGACGAATACCGTTTTCATTGACCACCTCTCGGTTACGAAGCCTTTGGGCCTCAACATGATGGGGCGAAATCTGATGCTGGGGTTGAGGTTGCCCTTTTCCTCAGGTATAATGAAAGGGTAAGTAGCCTCATCAGCAGAGCTAAATAACGGTCGAATCGTTATTGATTGGATTTATGGTTTGGCTCTGCTGATTGTTGCGTGAGCGACATCGGTTTTCCACTATTGTTTGTCAATAGCAAGCAAAACAAGATTGACGAAAGTCATTTGAGATGAATTCTGATTCCGCTATTTTTGCAACATAGCTGCATTTGATTCCGGTCAACTCCATAGAGTTCAAGCACACTTGCCGCTTCTTCAGAAAAAAACACACACACATGAAAACGAATCGAATCATCGTTTTGGGGCTTGTTTGGGTCATATCTCTGCTCTTTGCCTGTGATCCCGGAGCTCCAAAGAGCCAGGAACAAGAAAGCGAAACGATAGACACTACCTCAATCAGCCGGGTCGCGATCTTCGAAAATGACTTTGCCCAAGTCATGCACGTGACGCTGAACCCCGGCGAAGAACTACCGCCGCACGAGGGGCCAAGCCGCTTGATTTACTCCCTGTCCGATTATACCATTGAGTGGACGGGGGAAGGAGCCTCGCCCATCGTGAAAAATTGGAAAAAAGGCGACGTGCACGTGCATGAGGCAGGAGCGCTCGCGGTGAAAAACAGCGGCTCGGCCCCAGCGGAATGGCTGGCTTTTATTCGCAAAAACGGAGGGCTGCCCGCTATCGGCGATCAGGACCTGGATAAGGACGTGAACAGTCAGGAAGGGAATTTTGCAAAACTGCTTTTTGACGACGGCGACTTCCGCGCTACCGAGGTCAGGCTCGCCGCAGGCGAAACCATCCCGCTTCACGATGGCATCAACCGCGTCATCTACGCCCTTTCGGATTATACCATCCGCTACCAGGGCACGGAAGAAGACAGCGCGGAAGAAACCTTTAAAAAAGGCGACGTACACTGGCACGATGCCGGCCGGCATGCCTTGGAAAACATCGGAGATTCCGAGGCGCATTTTTTGATCGTGGCCTACAAGCAATGAGCCTAAAGTGCGTACCGTGGCTTAGCAGGCGGCAGATCGTTGCGATGGGGTGTGTCCCGGGCAAATTGACCCTCCCGCCTCGTACGCTGCTTTCCGCGAGCTAGGGGTGGGCTTTCGGTTCAGCCCTTCGCTATATCTTGTGCCCGGGGCGCTTCCCTAGCTCCAAAGTATTTCAGAATTTGTGCGAAACAAGTTTTTATTGAATTCATATTGGACCGGGCATTATGAAAATCTTGGACTTGTGTTCCCTTCAGCACCCATTAACGGTGCAGTTTGGGGGTTATGGTCATTGTGCTTTGCGATTGCCATTTTCATCATCGCAAAGAGATTTTCGTTGTTACAAACAACGCTTCTTGCTTGGTTTGTCGGTTTTGTATTCATGTGGCTGGTAGTTGGGAATATGGGCGTTTTGCCATTTAGAATACTTCCCTTTGCCATACCATTGAGCTTATTGGAAGCTTTCTTAGCAAGCTTGATTATCAAGAAAATGATTCAATAATGGATGATACCGTGTTTTTACCGATATTTTGAACACGTTTTGGACCAATGGTATGATGCATGATTAGGTATTTCGTGCCATAGGATGTCAACAATCACGCCTTTTAGGGACAAATTCATTTTCCCGTTTAAGATTTCCCTAAAAAAATGTCCCTGTCCTGGGTCCAAGTCAGAGTAGACTGGCAGTATCTCGTCTGCCCCTTGCGATGTCCCCCAAGCCACGCCCCAGCGATTCACCTCGTGGAATAGGGCAGCTTGTATTCCACGAGGTACCCCTTCTCAGCGATAAATCCCCACGCCCCGCTCCCCCGCAGCATTCACCCACCCTCGGTACATCCCCGCAGAATTGAACGGCATGGCTAAGTTGCCAGCCGCATCCACGGCGATGAGGCCGCCGTCGCCGCCGAGGGCCAGTTGCTTGTGGTGGATGATGAACTCGGCGGCCTCCTGGAGGCGCAGGCCGCGGTATTCGATCAGGCAGGATAAATCGTAAGCGATGACGCCGCGGATGAAGTACTCGCCATAGCCCGTGCAAGAGACGGCACAAGTGTGGTTGTTGGCATAGGTGCCCGCCCCGATGATGGGGCTATCGCCGATGCGGCCGTAGCGCTTGTTGGTCAGGCCGCCGGTGGAGGTGGCGGCCGCCAGGTCGCCATGCACGTCGCGGGCCACTGCGCCGACGGTGCTGTACTTGCGGCTGTGGTCGAGCTGCACCTCTCCCCGGGCACGGGCCTGCAGCAACTGCTGGTAGCGCAGCTCGGAGTAGAAGTACTCCGGCGGCGCCTCCTCCAGCCCCTGCTCACGGGCGAACTCCAGCGCGCCCGGCCCGCAGAGGAAGACGTGCTCCGAGGCTTCCAGGATGCGGCGCGCCAGCTTGATAGGGTTTTTCACGCCCCGCACCATGGCCGCCGCGCCGGCCTGCAAGTTTTTGCCGCACATAATGGCAGCGTCCATCTCGTTGAAGCCCTCGTGGGTGAAGACCGCGCCCTTGCCGGCATTAAACAGTTCATTATCTTCCAGGCAGGCTACCGTAGCTTCTACTGCCAGCAGGGCGCTTCCGCCGGCTTGGAGCAAGGCTTCGCCGACTTGCAAGGCGGCATGGAGGGCGGCTTCGTACGCCCGTTCTTTTTCTTCCGTCATCTCGGAGCGCAGGATGGTGCCCGCGCCCCCGTGGATAGCGAGGCTGTAATGGTGCATGTGGTGGTTCGTTGTTTTTGTGTTTGTTTTGGGGGTTCCCCCATCAATATCCCGGATTTTGCACCAAAACCCCATCCGATACCCGGATTTCCCGCTCGGGGATGGGCAGGATTTGGCGGTAAGGCTCGATGCCGCGGGCTTCGACGGCCTTGCCCAGGCGTACCAGGTCGAACCAGTAGTGCCCCTCGAAAGCCAGCTCCAGGCGTCGCTCCTGCAACAGCAGCTCGTTGAAGGAGGCCAGGTCCGGCACTTGCGAAGCTTCGATCGGGGCACCAGGGCGGGCACGCAGGCGCACGGCGTTGAGGCTCTCCAGCGCGTCTGTTGGCCCAAGGGTATTGGCAATCGCTTCCGACTGGATCAGGTACATCTCCGCCAGGCGGAAGAGCAGGACATTGGTCTCGATATCGGTGGCCAGCTCGCCATACTTGATACAGCGGGTGATGCCGAAGCGGCGCAGGAACATGGCTTTGCGGGCATCCCCATCGGCAAAGGCATTCCAGAGGGGGTTAGAACCCGACACCTCGTTGGCGGCCGGCAGCATGAGCAAGCGTGACAGGCCATTGCCATCGATGGAGATGAAGTTGAGCTCGAAGATGGATTCGCCCGAGCCTTCCACCCGGAAGTTGTCGGCATAGTCGGCATTCAGGCTGTACTTGCCGTCGGCGATGACTTGCTCGGCGTAAGCGCGGGCGTTGGCGTAGTCTTTTTGGTAGAGGTAAACCCGCGCCAGCAAAGCACGGGCGGCGGCCTGGCTCACAAAGAAGCGGTCGCTGCTATTGGGCAGCGCGCCCTCGGCTAGCTTTAGGTCATTTAGGATGAGGGCGTAAGTCTCCGCCACGCTGGCGCGCCCTACGGCCGGGGCGGTGCTGCGGTCCAGCACTGCAGTAAACACCGGCACCCCAAAAGCGGAATTGAGGTCGGTAAACTCGCCGAACTGCCGCAGCAAATCGAAGAGCGACAGGGCCCGGAAGAAGTAAGCCGTGCCCTTGATGCGTGCGCGCGCCTCCGGGCTGATGCCATCAATATCGTCGATATGCGCCAGGATGTTGTTGGCCGAGTTGACGATGCGGTAGTAGCGCACCCAACTGCTTTCAACGAAAGCGTTGGTGGTGGGTACCCGGGCGTCGGCCAGCTCCTGGTAGCGCGGCTGGAAACCAGTGGCAATGGCGTTGCCGCCCAGCAGGTCGGCCAGCACCACGAAGTCGGAGCCGTAAAGGTTGAGGTCTTGCAGGCTGTTGTACAGCCCGATGGTCGCCGCCTCGGCCGTCTCCCGGTTCACGATGGCATCGGCGGTGACGATCTCGCGGTCCAGCTCGACGTCCAGGAAGCCCTGGCAGCTCGCCAGGGCGAAGCTTAGCGCGATGAGGTATTGGACAGGTTTCATAGTTTGTTTTTTTGATGTTTGATTATCGCGATGGGCTTTGCCCATCGTGGGGTGATGCTGCCCTTTCAGGGCTGGCGGTTACAGTCCGAGGTTGAATCCGACCGAAATCGTCCGGGCCTGGCCCAAGGTGCCGAAATCCTCGCCCTGGCGGGTATTCAGCGCGCCTTGGCTCTCGGTGTTGGTAGAGACCTCGGGGTCGAAACCGCGGTACTTGGTGATGGTCGCCAGGTTTTGTGCCTGCACATAAGCGTTGAGCGAGCGCAGGCCCAGTTTTTCCACGCTGGCTTTGGGGAACTGGTAGCCCAGGCGCAGGTTCTTCAGGCGCACGAAGTCGCCATCTTCCAGAAACTGGGTGCTGAAGCGCTGCATCTGGCCAGTCTGCAAGCTGGGGCGCGGCACGTCGGTCTGTTGGCCCGGTTCGCGCCAGTAGTTGTCGAGTACGTACTGGCTATTGTTGCCATAAACCAGGCCGCTGCGCAATTGCCCGTAGTTTTCGAAAGCGTGGCGGCTCTGGTTGAAGATTTTATTGCCTCCGGCAAATTGGATGACCGCCGTGAGCGCGAAGCCTTTGTAGGACACGCTATTATTGAAGCCGCCAAAGTATTTGGGGATGGCGCTACCCACGATTTGGCGGTCGTCAAAGTCGATAATCCCATCGGCATTGAGATCTTCGAAAAGCGCGTCGCCCGTCTCCGGATCTACGCCCAGGAAATTGATCAGGAACAAAGTGCTGACGCTCTGCCCTTCTTGCAGGATGTGGTTGCGCCCGAGTATTTCTCCGTCGTTGAACAGTTTTTTAACCTGATTTTCCAAAAAGGCCAGGTTGAAGGACGAGGTCCAGGTGAAATCCTTGTTGCGGATATTGACGGTATTGATACCGAGCTCGAGCCCGCGGTTTTCAATTTCGCCCACGTTTTGAAAAACCGAAGTGAAGCCAGTCAGGCCGGAGACGTCAGCATTGAGCAGCAGGTCGGTGGTGTTTTTGATAAAATAATCGGCGGTGAAAGTGATACGGTCTTCCTGCAGGCCCAGGTCGATGCCGAAGTTGAGCTGGGCGGTTTTTTCCCAGCTCAGATCGGGGTTTTCCAGTTGGGCGGGCGAGATGCCGCTGCGGCCGTTGTAAGGCGAGGTGAGCCCCCAGGTGCCCACCCAGGTGCCGCCGATCTCCTGGTTGCCGGTGATGCCATAGCTGGCGCGCAGCTTCAGCTCGCTTAACCAGCCCAGGTTTTCCATAAAGGGTTCTTCAGTAAGGCGCCAGGCCACTGAGCCCGAGGGGAAATAGCCGTAGCGGTTGTTGGCACCAAAGCGCGAAGAGCCATCAGCTCGCATGGTGAAGGTGAACAGGTAGCGGTCTTTGAAGGTATAATTGGCGCGCCCCAGGAAGGACTGCAGAGCGGAGCGGGTGCGCCCGGAAGCAGCATAGACGATATTGGCCGCTGCCGAGATGCTGGGCGTCTCGTTGGTGGAGTATCCCGTGCCTTCCATGTCGGAAAAATTGGCGCGGATCTCCTGGGCGGAGTATCCGCCGATGACATTAAAGCTGTGGCTGCCGATGCGGCGTACGAGGCTCAGGGTGTTCTCGACCTGCCAGGACATCTCCTCCCAGGTAGCGTAGATGCCCTGCCCGATGCTGGTTTTATTGCTAAAAGTGGGAGTATAAGCCTCTTCGTTCAAAGTATTTAAATCCGCCGACCAGTTGGTTTGGAAAGTCAGGCCGGGCAGGATTTCGTAAGTGCCAAAAAGGGTGCCCAGCAGGCGCGAGGAGATGGAGCGGTTGCGGTATTCTCTGGCGATGAGCACCGGGTTTTCCAATGGCCACCAAGTGTTGTAGTTGACCGGGTTGGCGTAGCTGCCATCGGCTTCAAAAACCGGGGCCGAGGGGTCCCAGGCCTGGGCGTTGATGATGACGCCAAACTCGTCGTTCTCGTTGATCGTGCGCCGGTGGTTGGAGCGGTTGACGGAAAAGTTGGCCCCTACCTTGATCTTCTCGCTGATGCGGTGGTCCAGGTTGAGGCGGGTGCTGAGGCGGCGGAAGTCCTGCCCGATCTGGATGCCCGCCTGGTTGAAGAAGTTGCCGCTCAGGTAGAACTGGGTGCGGTCGTTGCCACCCTGCAGGCTCAGGTCGGCATTATCTATTTGTCCAGTGCGCAGCACCTCGTCGTAGATATTGGTGGACTGTACTGCAGCATTGGGGTCGTTGGGGTCGAAGCCAAAGCGGCTGTTCCAGTAGTTGGGCCCCAGCCCATCGTTTTCAGCAGCCACATTGAGGAAGCGGACGAACTCGCGGGCGTCCATCATCTCCGGCACGCGGGTGATGTTGGAAAAGCCCTTGTAGTAGCCCAGGTTGATCTTCGACTGCTCGCGGCCACCCCGCTTGGTGGTGACCAGGATGACGCCATTGGCACCGCGCGAGCCGTAAATGGCCGCCGCCGAAGCATCCTTGAGGATGGTGATCGACTCGATGTCATTGGGGTTGATGTCTGCCAGGGGGTTGACGGGCTGGATATTCTGGTTGAGGGCCGAGTTGTTGCGCGAGACCACCGGGATGCCGTCAATAATAAAGAGCGGCTGGCTGCTGGCGCTGATGGAGGAGATGCCCCGGATGTTGATGCTGATGGCCCCGCCCGGCGTACCGGAAGGGCTGGTGATGTTGACCCCCGAGGCCCGCCCCTGCATGGCCACCTCAAAGCTGGCCGCGGGGATGTCCTGGATGTCTTCAGAACTGATGGACTGGATGGCGCTGGAGACGTCCTTCTTGCGCTGTGAGCCGTAGCCGACTACAACTACTTCCTCCAGCACGCGACCCGGCTGGAGGCGTACGTCGATGCGGCTCTGCCCATCCCAAGTGATGATTTGCTGAGTATAACCAGCGTAGGAGACTTCCAATTGGGCCGGCCCGGGCGGCATCTCCAATTCATAGTTCCCGTCAAGGTCCGTGATGGTGCCCCGGGAAGTGCCGGCGATGAGCAGGCTGGCGCCGATGAGCGGCTCGCCGGTATCGGCATCGGTCACTTTCCCGCTTAGGGTTTGTTGCCCCTGGGCAGTTGCTGCACTCCAGCAGAATAAGGGCAGCAAGATGAGGTACATATATCTTTTCATGGTGCCTTGGTTTTTGATTGCTAGAATAGACGGGGCAGGTGGAGGATGCTCCGTCGGTTGGTTTCCCGCCCTTTGGTCGAGACAGGCTGTGTCGTGCTTGGCTTGGCTAAGGTCCCGGTCAAAGGCCGGGGACAAGCGGCAGCGGCTCTAACAATCAAATATGGGCTGCAAGCCAAGCAGGCTGGGTGTCTCCATGAGCAAGGAGGTATCCCGGGCGAGCGTTATGGCGAAAGTACTTGGCATAGCGTTGGTAGTTGAATGCCCAATATTAAGGAGTATTTGGGAAAGCGCCAAATTTTGGAGGGGCCTTTTTGATGAGGGCTGCTGTCGGAGTGGTTCACCACACGGAGGACGGGGGCACATCGCCGCAGCTTACCTCGCCAAGCCATTGGGGGGTAAAAGCCGGATATGTCCCGTTTTTACTCAGACTTACCCGTTTTTTGTTTGGTGAAACCCGTTTTTTGCGTATATATTTGCAGCAGCACTAAGCGTGTTCAGCACGGAAGTGAAATCGAACGCCCAAAACATTAAATATGATCATCTTTCGCCGGGCACCTCTGGAAACGGCAAAAGAGCAATGGATAAAAGTATCCGCAACCATAAAAAACACCTGAAGATGAATAGAAATCAAAAAGTCGCCACTGCCAACCTTATCCTCGCCGCCCTCCTGCTCATCGCGTCCATACCTTTTGAGGCATTGCGGGTGATGGCGGTAATCGTTTTCTGCTCTGCCCTCGGCATCTTCGCTTATCACGTCCTCATCAAAGGGGAGATACGCTACGCCCCGGCAGAAGCCTACCGCCGGCTGGGGCGGATCTTGGCCGTTAGTCTGGCGCTGTCCGTGCCTTTGTATTTCATCTTCCCGGCCAGCACTTCCCTGCCGCTGATGGGGGCGGTGTTTGCGCTGGGAGGGATTATCGGCATCTACGATTTGAGCCAGCCGCAGGCCAAAGGCGAGTCATAGATTATTTGCAACCGTTCAGCATGGGCGAAAAGCTGCGGTCCCGCTTTGAGGAATGGCACCCTGCTCCAGCTTGGCTGTTCATCGCTCCAGCGGTTTACATGCTTTAGCATGGTACAGACCTTATTTCAAGGTTTGACAACGCCTAGAAATATCATATTTTTGAATACGAATCAATGTCCACAAAAAGCATGTCGGCACACCACGTTAAAAAGCTGATCGCCATCATCGCCAGCGCGGCATTAGTCGTGTTGATGGTGCTTTTTTTTAAAGGTGAAATGACCTCCCCTGCTGAAAGGCTGGGGTTTTACTGCGCCGCCCTGGCATTGGCCGCGCTTCTTATTTCACTATGGTTACAACTAAAAAAAACGGCATGAAACCTTCTGCTCTTCTAGACAACATCCTGCTGATCGCCGCTTTAGCGCTTCTAGCCGCCGCGACCTACGCCTTTTTTTTCACCGATAACCCGTCCAGTTCAATATTGACCCTCATCGCGGCGGGCTTATTGGTCGTTTCTTTCTCAATCAAGGTAGCAGCGCGGGAAAAGGTATCTTAGGCTATTCCTCCAGCGAAGGTTTCTGTCACTTGCCAGTGCGGGGCTGCGCTGGGTAGCATAGCTGCCCTTTCCTCTTTGAGCTACTATTAGGACACCTTTTCACGCATGGCATATATCAGCTGATACCTGCCCTGCGCTTGGCAAAACAGGTTCTCCCCGAGAACGGGGGCGTCTGTGCCGGGGGCGTGATCTGCAAGCATGCAAGGAGTGGCATAAAAAATTAAAGGGGGCCAGGCAGCTCCGCCCGCTCCTGCCAATAACTGCCATTTACACCTGGCTCGTGCTCTGCCGTAGCGGGCCTCGGAGAGATGCCTGGCAATGGCTTGGCTGCCTAGGCAACATTAGGCCTCTACGAGGCCCTAACCTATGCGAAACCGCAGGCTACAAACATTAGGCCTCTACGAGGCTAGCGCGCTCAGCCTTTCAGGCTCGTGCGCAATCGGCAGCCTATTTTGAGATGTGTCCTAATCGAAGCCCCTTTAAGAAAGGTGCGCGCCGATTTTTCCTTCAAATTTTTCCCTTCCCCCCTTGCGCCGTATTCAAAAAGCGCTTACCTTTGGCAAATATTACCCAAATAGGTAAAATGGAAGCAAGCGAACCAAACGCGGAAAGCAAGATACTGGAAGCCGCCCGGCAGGTCTTCACGCACAAGGGCTTCGCTGCGGCCCGCATGCAGGAAATCGCCGATGCAGCGGGCATCAACAAGGGCTTGCTGCACTATTATTTCCGCAACAAGGATAAGCTGTTCACTGCGGTGTTTGACGAGGCCTTCGAGCGCTTCGCCTTACAGATCAATGCTGTATTTGCGGCTGACTTGCCCTTGTTCGACAAGATCGAAGCCTTTGTTGATGCCTATATGGACATCATGCTGGACAATCCCGCGCTGCCCGGTTTCGTCATCAACGAGCTGAACCAGAAGGGAGAGCAGTTTGTAAAGCAGCTCATGAGCCGGCCGCACCGCCCCAATCCACTGCCGTTCATCGGGCAGATCCAGCTGGAGATTGAGGCTGGCCGCATCCGCCCGCTCAACCCGCTGCACTTGTTGCTGAATATGCTTTCGATGTGCGCCTTCCCTTTCATTGCCCGCCCGATGTTCCAGGGTATCGTACAAGTGGACGACGCGTCTTACCTCAAGCTGATGGAAAGCCGCAAGCGCGAGGTGGTGGATTTTATTTTGAATGCGATCCGGAATTAGGAAGGGTAGGGGAGGCTGTCGACCTCCTCGGATTATAGCCCCAAAACAAGCGCTATTAGCGAACAATGAACTGAAGGTGCCCAAGTATCAGCCCTGAACGGTGCCGCAGCTAAAACCCTGGAGCCAGGCGGCCAAGGATAAACTGCGCCAGCGGATTACCCATTTAGTCAAACCAATTTGTCAAAATATGAAAAACCTATTAATCCTGTTGGCCATCATCTTGGGCTGTTTGGGCGGAGGCATCGCCCAAGGCGGGCAAAGCCTGAGCTTGGAGGCGTGCTACGCCAAGGCCAAGGCGCATTCTCCCCTTAGCCAGCAGCCGGCCCTACTGGCCCAGGCGGCACAGCTCCAAGTGGAGCGCATCGGCATCGAGCGCCGGCCGCAAATCAGTTGGAATGCCCTGGCCAGTTTGCAAACCGAGACGGTATCTTTCCCTTTCACCCTGCCCATCCCCGAGGGCAACCTGGACCTGCCGCTGTACCGTTTCCAGACCACGGCCGACTTGCAGTACGCGATTTACGACGGCGGCATGCTGGCCGCTCGCCAGGAAGTGGAGCAGGCCAAGCTGGCAGCCAGCCAGCAGGAGATAGCCGTCGAACTGGATAAGCTCAAGGTGCAGGCTAATCAGTATGTGTTTGGCATCCTGTTGCTGCGGGAGAAAATCGGCATCCAGCGCCAAGCGCAGCAAACGCTGGAAGACAAACTCAAGACCCTGAGCGCTGCCGTGCGCCACGGCGTAGCCCTGGAGGGTGATGCCGACCAGCTGCAGGTGGAAGTACTGCGCCTGCAATCGGAAATAGAACGGGCCGAAGGGGATATCCGTGGGCTACTAGCTGGACTGAGCGCGCTGATTGGCGAAGCGCTGACACCCGATGTGCAGTTCAAATTGCCCCCGCTGGATACCTTGCGGCAGGGCACGTCTGTACAACGGCCCGAGCTGCAGCTCTTCGCTTATCAGCAGGAGCGTATCCTGGCTCGCGAGGGGTTGATTGCCGCGTCCTGGCGGCCTAAGCTGAGCGCCTTTGCGCAAGCTGGCCTGGGCGCTCCCAACCCCCTCAACTTTTTTGACGAAAGCCTCAGCCCCTTTGCCATGGGCGGGCTGCGGTTCAGCTGGAATTTCATCGACTGGAAGCAGGCTAGCCGCGACCGCCAATTGTTAAGCCTGAGCAGCCAGCTCATCGCCAACCAGCGCTCCGCCTTTGAGGCCGCCATCGGGCAGCAGGAAGGGCGCTATCGCGAGCAGGCGGCTGCCTTGGAGAGCTTGCTCGCCCGCGACGAGGAGATCGCCCGCTTGCAGGAGCGCGTCCTCCGGCAGGTATCCGCCCAGCTCGACCAGGGTACGGCCACGGCGGCAGAATACACGGCCCAGGCAAACGCCCTGCAGCTCGCCTTGCTCAACCGGAAATTGCACGAACTGCAACTGGTGCAGGCCTGGGTGGAATTGTGGAACCTCAGGGGAGGGATTGCAGGGGGTAACGATGAATGATGAATAATGAATGATCCGTAGAGACAGGGCATGCCCTGTCTCTACGGCCAACCCCAACCCAAAACCAACCAAACCAAAACCACAAACGCAACGCAATATGAAAATATGGAAAACACCCACCGCCATTATGCTGGCTGCGCTAGCGCTGGCATCCTGTCAGGACAACAACCACCTGGCCGATGCCTATGGCAATTTTGAAGCGCCGGAAGTAATCGTTTCTGCCGAGAGCAGCGGGCGGCTCCTCTACTTTGCCGTAGAAGAAGGCCAGCAGCTACAGGCCGGGCAGCTGGTCGGTATGGTCGATACGGTGCCTTTGCACTTGCGGCGTAAGCAGCTGCTAGCCAGTATCCGTGCCATTACGGGCAAAACGCAGGAGGCGCAGCCCCAAGTCGAGGTGCTCCAGGAGCAAAAGCGCAACCTGCTACGCGAGGCCAAGCGCCTGGAAGCCCTGGTCGCCGATCAGGCTGCAACCCCCAAACAACTGGACGATATCCGGGGGCAGATCGAGGTGGTGGACCGGCAGATAGCCGCTACCCGCTCGCAAACCACAACGCTCAATCGCGGCATCCTGGCTGAAATCGCGCCCCTGGAAGCACAGCTTGAACAGATCGATGATCAGATTGGGCGCTGCTATATTTACAACCCTTTGTCGGGCACGGTGCTGCTGAAACTGGCGCAGGCCTCTGAAATGGTGGCCCCCGCCAAGCCGCTTTACACTATTGCCCAGTTGGAGGAGCTGGATCTGCGGGCCTACATCAGCGGTGCTCAATTGCCTCAGGCTCAGCTCGGGCAAGAGGTGACGGTGCTGATCGACGATGGTAAAACAGCCAACCGTCAGCTACCCGGCAGGCTGAGCTGGATTTCCGACCAGGCCGAATTTACCCCCAAAACAGTGCAGACCAAGGAGGAGCGCGTCAACCTGGTCTATGCCCTTAAAGTGCGGGTCAAAAACGACGGCAGCTTGAAAATCGGAATGCCTGGAGAGGTGATGTTGCGCCCCTACGAGAATCCCGAGTAGGGGTGGCTCAGCTCGGCTCTCCAGCAATGGATCTCAAATGTTTTACTACGGAATAAATGATTATGCCAACGACATACGCCATCGAGGCTCAAAACATCAGCAAGCGCTATGGCAAGGAGCAGGCCCTGAGCCAGATATCCCTGCAAGTGCAGCCGGGCGAGCTGTTCGGGCTCATCGGGCCCGATGGTGCGGGCAAGACCACCCTCATCCGCATCCTGGCGACCCTGTTGCTGCCCGACGATGGGCAGGCCCGGGTCAACGGCTGGGATATCCGCAAAGACTATAAGCTCATCCGCCGCAATATCGGTTATATGCCGGGGCGATTTTCGCTTTACCAGGACTTGACCGTGGAGGAGAACCTGCACTTTTTTGCCACCATCTTCGGCACTACTATCGAAAGCAATTACGAGCTCATCCGCGACATCTACGGGCAGTTGGAGCCTTTCCGCCGCCGCAAGGCCGGGCAACTGTCCGGCGGCATGAAGCAGAAGCTGGCCCTGAGCTGCGCCCTGATCCACAAACCCGCCGTGCTGTTGCTCGACGAGCCGACGACTGGCGTGGACGCCGTGTCGCGACAGGAGTTCTGGGAGATGCTGCAGCGCCTGCGCGAAAAGGGGATCGCCATCCTGGTTTCTACCCCCTATATGGACGAGGCGAGCCGCTGCCAGCGCGTGGCGCTCATCCAGG
Source organism: uncultured Phaeodactylibacter sp. (assembly GCA_964432875.1). Lineage (GTDB taxonomy): Bacteria > Bacteroidota > Bacteroidia > Chitinophagales > Saprospiraceae > JACJYE01. The sequence goes on from CAYSPJ010000044.1 coordinate 36,092, forward strand.
AGGGGCGCATTTTGAGCATCGCGCCGCCGGCCGAGATCGCCGCTGCTTTTGACAAGCCGCTCCTGGCTATCCGGACCGACGATATGTATCGCCTGATCCAGGACCTGCGGCAGTTTGAGGCAACGCATAGCGCCTATCCCTTTGGGGAGTACGTCCATCTGGCGCTTAAGGTGCCACTCTGGCCGGAGGTGATTATTGCTTTCCTGTCCACTCGGGAGCACCGCAATATCGAAATCAGGCCTGCTCAGGCGACCATTGAAGATGCATTTATGGAATTGATGGGGAGTAAAAAGTAAAAAGTAAAAAGTAAAAAG
>CAYSPJ010000045.1:0-36298 GCA_964432875.1 uncultured Phaeodactylibacter sp.
TTAAGTCAACGGCATTGCCCTTTAGGGGGTTAGGGGGTGTGGGAGGGGGAGCTATTGCCTGCGGCTCCCACCGCATCAAGCCTCCCATCAAGCCGTGATTTTTGCTCCTTTTCATCCAGCAGCCTGTTCCCAGACAGGCTGCAAGCAACCGCGTTTAGCATAACAAACCGACTCCGTTTACAGAAATTAGTATTATATTGGCACGCTTAAATCAACAACCATGAAACGCGCCCTCACCACCCTGCTCTGCATCGCCTCGCTCCTGCTCTCCACTCCCTTGCTCGCCCAAGAAGGATTCCTCTTTGGCGCCGACCTCTCCTACGTCAACGAGATGGAGGATTGCGGGGTGGTGTATATGGAAAACGGCCAGCCCAAAGACCCCTACCAGATCTTTGCCGACCACAACTGCGGCATCGCGCGCCTGCGCCTGTGGCACACGCCCTCCTGGTACGATACGCTGAACGCCGGCCAGCGCTACTCCGACTTTGCCGACGTGGTGCGCAGCAGCCGCCGCGCCAAGGAGGCCGGCATGCAAGTGCTGCTCGACTTCCACTTGTCGGACCTCTGGGCCGACCCTTCGCGCCAGATCGCCCCGGCGGCCTGGCAGGGCGTGGTGGACGACTTGCCCACCCTCCAGGATTCCCTCTACCACTACGTCTATGGCACCTTGATGGCCCTGCAGGCGGAGGGCTTGCTGCCAGAGATGGTGCAGATCGGCAACGAGACCAACCGCGGCATTATGCTTTCGCCAGCAGTAAACAACGCCGGCTGGTCGCTCGATTGGCCGCGCAATAGCGCGCTCTTCAACACGGGCATCCAGGCGGTGCGCGATGCCGCGCGTATTGCCGAAGCAGAGATCAAGATCGCCCTCCACATCGCCGGGCCTTCCAATGCCGCCTGGTTCTTCGAGCAGTTTGCCCAATACGGCGTCACGGACTTTGACGTCATCGGGCTGTCTTACTACTGGGCCTGGCATAAGCCGACTTCTATCGCGCAGACGGGCCAGATCATCGCTGTTTTGCGGTCGGCTTATCCCGACAAGGAGGTGATGATTTTTGAAACGGGCTATATCTGGACCCTGGATTACAACGATAGCGCCGCCAACATCATCAACGACCCCCACCCGGACTACCTGCCCATCAGCCCGGAAACGCAGCGGCAGTGGCTGATCGACCTCACCCAGGCGGTGATCGACAACGGCGGCACCAGCGTCATGTACTGGGAGCCGGCCTGGGTCTCTTCTTCCTGCTATACGCCCTGGGGGCAAGGCTCGCACCAGGAGCATGCCACTTTCTTCGATTTCAACAACAACCTGCTGGCCAATGGCGGCATCGGCTGGATGGAGCATCCCTATGCTTTCCCCACTGCCCTGCCGCAGGAAAAGCCCGCTGCCCTGGCGCTCAAGGCCTATGCCGATAGCGGCCGCGAGCATCTGATCGTCCAATTGGAGGGCTTTGCTGGCGGCGACAGCCTCTACCTGCAGCTCTTCGACAGCGGTGGTGGGGGCGTCCTGTCTCAAGCCGTGCGCCCTGGCGGCAATCCCGGCGAGGCACACCACCTGGCGCTGCCGAAGCTGAGCCCGGGCATCTACTTCCTGGCAGCAGTGCACCAGGGCCGGATCGTGGGCAGGACGGCGCTTTGGCTCTACTAGCAGAGCGCTTTTCAGATCAGCGGTTCGTATTCACTGCGGCGGGCAATAAAGCCTGAATAGGTTTGGTGTAGAGGGTTGTGCCACTGGCTTTGCAGCTGCCCCGGCCTGCTTTCCGTACATCCTGGCCCACAGAAAGCCCATGGCCGAGCGGCCGGCCGCCGAATTTTCTGCTGCCCGCCACAACAAGCTGCCCGGCAAGCTGTTGTTAAAAGCATGGAAAATATCAAAGGAAAGACCGCCCTGATCACCGGCGGAAGCAAAGGCATCGGCTACGGCATCGCTGCCGAGCTTATCAAAGCGGGGATGGACGTAGCCGTCACCAGCCGCTATCCGGAAGCAGCAAGCCAGGCCGCTGGCCAGCTCAACCAAATCGGCCCGGGCCGCGCCCTGGGCTTGGCGGCTGACGTGCGAGACCTCGCCGCTCAGGAGCAGAGCGTAGCGCGCCTGCTCGAGGCCTGGGGCCGCCTCGACCTGCTGGTCGCCAACGCTGGCCTGGGGCACTTCGGCTCCATCGAAACCCTGAGCCCGGAGCAGTGGCAGGAGACCATCGACATCAACCTCACCGGGGTGTTCAATAGTGTCAAAGCGGCCCTGCCCGCCCTCAAGGAATCCAAAGGCTACCTGATGACGATTGCCAGCCTGGCCGGCACCAACTTCTTCGCCGGCGGCTCGGCCTACAACGCCAGCAAGTTTGGCCTGGTGGGGTTCACTCAAGCGATCATGCTCGACTTGCGGCAGTACGGCATCAGGGTCACGACCATCATGCCTGGCTCCGTCACCAGCTATTTCAATGACCACGAGCCCAACCCGGCCGATGCCTGGAAAATCCAGCCCGAAGATCTGGGCCAGATGATTGCGGACTTGCTGCGCCTCCATCCGCGCACTTTGCCCAGCAAAATCGAAGTACGGCCTACGCAGCCGCCTCAGAAGTAATCGCAGCGCCTCCAGCCCCAGCTGCTGAGGCGATTAGTAGGGTGAAAGGTCATTTTTCCAAGCCGCACGCTCAAATAAATGCGAGTAACTATTTAGCATGGGCGAAAAGCTGTGAGCTACGAGCTGCGAGTTTCGAGTCATGCGTAAGAGATTAAACATTAAATTACAGTAACTATTTACCATAGGAAAAAAGCTGTGAGCTACGATCCCGCTTCACTGCGTTCAGACGGGATGTCGCTACGCTCCAGTTGCGAGTTACGAGCTTTAGGCCATGTCTCCAAGATTAAGTTCTGAATTATATAGGGAAACGATTTTTTCCATGGTTGAAACTCGACAACCTCTTTTCGCCAAGGTCAGACTCGAAACTCGAAGCTCGAAGCTCGAAGCTAGCTAAATAGTTACAAATTACATGGCAATACGGAATTTTATGTAGCTTGGCCTTGGCAGCTCCCTTTCGGCAGGGCTGAACTCGTGACTCGACACAGCCTGTCCCGCAACGCGGGAAGCGCAGCGACTGACGAAGTAAACTCGAAGCTAGCTAAATAGTTACAAATGCAAATGAAAAAACTCCCTTACCTCTTTCTGCTCCTGGCAGCCTTGGGCTGCAGCCAACCCAAGGAGAGCGAGCCGGAATGGCTCCCGCTTTTCAACGGCCAAGACCTCAGCGGCTGGACGCCTAAATTTGCCGGCTATGAGCTGGGGCACAACCTCCACAACACTTTTCGGGTAGAAGACGGCCTGCTCAAGGTTTCCTATGATGGGTATGAGCAGTTCGATGGGGAATTCGGGCACCTGTTCTACCAGGCGCCTTTCTCGCACTACGTCTTGCGGGTCGAGTATCGCTTTGTAGGCGAGCAGGCGCCGGGCGGTGCCGAGTGGGCCTTTAAAAACAGCGGTGCCATGCTCCATGCGCAATCGCCGGAGAGCATGGCGCTAGAGCAGGGTTTCCCTGTCTCCATCGAGGCGCAATTCCTGGGCGGAGGACCGGAAGGAGAACGGCCCACGGGCAACCTCTGCACCCCGGGCATGCACGTGGCAATCGACGGCGCTTTGGTCGAAGAGCACTGCGTCAGCGCTGCCGCCAAAACTTACCGCGGCGACGAATGGGTGACCATCGAGATGGTCATCCTGGGCGATAGCCTCATGCACCACATCGTACAGGGCGATACGGTGCTGACCTATGCTCGCCCCATCATCGGCGGAGGGCACAAGCCCGAGGGCTATCCCCTGCCCGATGGCACGCCGGTAAAGTCTGGCTATATTGCCCTGCAAGCAGAGAGCCACCCCATCGAGTTCCGCAAAGTGGAGTTGCTGCGGCTGCAGGAGCAGTAGCCTATCCTCCACTCGGGAGCGGATAAAACGCGCTCAGCCGCCGCCGCTCTGCAGCAGCGGCTTCGGGTTTGCCCTGAAGCTGGAGGATACGGGCTCTGCCGGCATGGCTAGCCCGCGCCAAATAAGAATCGGGGAAGGCCTTGGCAGAAAGCTCGAATAACCCCCAGGCAGTATTGAGGGCGGCAAGGTTTGCCACCGAAAGCGGAGGGGCTGCCGCCTGCCCTGCGCCAACCGTATTGAGCTCGCCCCACATCAGCTGGCGGAGCCCATCGGGGCCGAGGGGGTCTATCGATTGTAGTATTGCCAGAGCGCGCTGATAATTGTCCTGCCAATCGAGCGCCTCGGGCTTCATGCGCTCGGCTTGCTCAAAGACGCGGAAGGGGGCGATCTGCAAGGGGGCTTGCTTTTCGAGCACGGGCTCGGGAGGCCCTGCCGAGAGGAAACGGGTGATGCCCCACAGGTATGCCTGCGCCTCGGCTTGATTGTATTCCGCCTGCTTGAGGCGCGCCTCCTCTTCGGCATTGCTGAAAAAGCTGGCTTCCGCGATAATGGCGGGGATGCCATAGGTGCCCCGCAACACCATCGCCCCACGCGAGGGGAAAATAGTATAATCTGACACGATGCTCAAGGGGATGCCACGATAAGATATACTGGAAAATGCTAGCAAGGCAGTATCAGCAACGCTAAAGCTACCCGCTCCCTCCTGCACCCTCCAGCGCCCTAGAAAGAGGCTATCGGCAAAAGCTTCGCCCAGGTACTGCGCCAGACGCACGCTCGCCGGGTTCTCCAGCGCGCTGCCATGGTAGTAAACAATCGGGAAATTGGCACGGCGATCGGCGGTAGCGTTGTGATGGATGGAAAGGAACAGCTCTGCCCCCGCCTCCATCGCCAACTTGGCGCGGTCGGCCAGCTCTACGTGCAAGTCCGATTCCCGGGTGAGGATGACCGTCGCGCCTTGCGCTTCAAGCAGATCCCGCAACAGCAGGCCCACCCGCAGGTTGATCCACTCCTCGCGCTCACCGGTAGGGCCGATCCTGAAGTGATCGGTATCCGCAGTGCCCCCATGGCCAGGGTCCAAAGCGATGATGCGGCCAGACAGCACCGCTAAATCGGGGGCTTGCCCTGGCTGCGCGGCTGAGGCTAAAGCCCCAAAAAAACCGCCCAAAATCAGGAGATAGGATAGCCGTATCTTTGTCTGTACTAATCGGTAAAAGCGTTTCATCGTGTATCCATTGAAATGAAAAATAACCAATGACCATGAGGCTATCGGAATTCGCTATAGTATGTGATAGCGCGGAAATAGCGGATTAAGCCTCTTTAACCTCCAACAAATCTAAAAAAGTTTTCCCCCGCTTGATAGAGGATTGGTGAAATATTGAGGAAGATACCCTCACAATCAAAACGAGTTGCCAGGAAGCTGGCACAGAAAATGAAGAGGCAGTAGCAGGCAACAAAGCCAGATTATCGTTTGTTTAGCTCTAAGTAGAAAAAACGGAAAACCGCATGAAATCCATTGCCCTTGCTCTCCTCCCCGCGCTATTGGCTATAGCGGGCCCGGCTGGCGCACAGTCGCCCTTCATTACCTGGGAGCAACAGCTCCCCTCAGGTATCCGGGTATCTGCGCTGCTGCAAGACAGCCAGGGCGAGGTGTTGTACGAGCTTGACCCTTGGCGGCAAGTCCCGTCGGCTAGCGTGATCAAAACACACCTTCTCACTGCCTTTTTCCAGGAGGCAGACGCCGGCCGAATCAAGCTGAAAAAGACGTACACCCTCCGTCAGGAAGACATCGTCGGCGGTTCGGGGACCCTGCAAAACAGGGCACCGGGCAGCAAAATCAGCTACTACGAATTAGCCAAAAAAATGATGGTCGCCAGCGATAATGTCGCGACCAACATCCTGATCGCGACCATCGGCATGGAAGAGCTCAACCAGCGCTTCGCAACCTGGGGTATGGGTACCACCCGCCTGGCTCGAAAAATGATGGACTTCGAGGCCGTGCAGCAGGGGCGGCAAAACTACATCAGCGCCCAGGATGCCAACCGCATGCTGCTGCTGCTCCAGCAAGGGGAGATGCTCAGCCGAAAGTCGCGCAAAACCGCCATGAAAATACTGCTCCAATGTGAGGATGCCGCCGCCATACCCGCTAAACTGCCGCCCAAAGTGCTCGTCGCGCATAAAACCGGCACCCTGGATTACGTGCGGGGTGATGCTGGCATCATCTTTGCTCGCCAACCGCTGGCCTTGAGCGTCTTCGTCGAGGGCTTTCAAAGCCTGGAACAAGCCAATGCCATCATTGCCGAACTGGCAGAGCTGGCTTATCAGCATTTCGGGGCGGGTAAGTGAGGCCACGCGAACTGGGGCGCTCGCACGTGCAAAATCGTATTTCATCACTAAAAAATAGCACAGATGTTTTTCATCATCATCGGATTGAGCCTCCTCTTTATCGCTCTGGGTTATATGCTGACCGAGCAGAACTCCAAATACCTCCTGGCCGGCTACAACCTGCGCACGGAGGCGGAGCGGGAAAAGGTGGATATCAAGGCCTACCTGGTTTTTTTCCGGCAGTTTCACCTTTTCCTAGGTTTGTCTTTTTTAATTGGCGCACTCTATCTGCACTTTTTTGCCAGCGAGAAGGCCACCGGCACCTTTGTCGTCGGCTATCCGATACTGGCTTATGCATTTTTGACCTGGCGGGGGAATAGGTATTACAAGATTTAAGCTTGGGTTTTTTTTTTTTTTTTGGAGTTATTGTAACTCGCAGGCTGCCCGCAGCGGCAAGCAAAACATTGCCGAGGCCAGCATGGCCTCGGCCACATCCAAAGAAATGGAAATCAAGCTTACCAACGTAGCTCGCGCCAGCTTGGAAGAGCTTTTGATTGACTACCAAGATTTTCTGCGCACCAACCAACTGAAAGAATGGGATAAGGACCACCGCTACGTCCAACGCTTCAAAGAGCTGAACCGCACGCCCAATGCCACCTGCGAAACCTACCGTCGAGCCATGGAGCATGCCGAGCCTGAAATCTGTGCCAACGCCATGATGTGCCTGATCAGGGTCACCTCCTATTTGTTGCGCCGCCAAGTACAATCGCTGGAGCAAGCCTTTTTACAAGAAGGCGGCATCAGATAGCGCATGACCAAAGCCAGAACTGAATACCGCAACAAACAAGAAGGCAACAAGCACCAATAAAGGGCAAGGATAGCGGTGGCCGCCCCGCCTGTCCCCTCGCCCCCCGTGTCCCTCCTCTCCCTAAAAACCCCAAGCACTTGCAAAACCCCAAAAAACCGCCTACCTTTGCCTCGTGCTCATCTGGGGTGCTGGAGCAGCGCAGCCCGACTCGGGTTATCCGAGCCTACTGCGCCCTCCGGCTGAGATCATACCCACCGAACCTGCCCGGGTAATGCCGGGAAGGGAGATGAAACGCGCCTGCCACAGCGGCGGCGCTATCCTCTCGCGGTATGAAGCGGGCCTGTTGGCCCGCCGTGAAGCGTAAAGCCGTGCCAACCCCAGGCACGGCTATGGTTTCACCTGGTAGCTGGTGAGGGCTTTGAAGCAGTTTAGGGTTTCAAGCTATATGCCGCTCTAAGCTCGCGGCTCTAAGCGCTCCCGCCCATCAGCTACCTATCACATTTTTTATCATGTTTAAATCCATTATCATTCTGGCGGCCAGCCTTGTGCTGGCTGTGGCTGCCGGGGCACAGGGCGTGCTCCGGGGCAAGATCGTTGACGAAAACGGGCAGGCGCTGCCGGGTGCCAGCGTGTTGGTGCTAGAGACCGGGCAAGGCGCTGCGGCTGATAGCACGGGGCGCTACCGCATCGCCGGGCTGGAGGCTGGCGCTTACACCATCAAGGCCGCCTACATCGGCTACGCCTCTGCTTTGCAGGCCATCGCCGTCTTAGCAGGCGAGCGAGAAAAGACCCTCGATTTCCGCCTGGAAGAGCGCGGCATCCTCACGGGGGAAGTCATCGTGCGCGCTACCCGGGCGGGGCAAGCCACGCCCATGACCTACACCAACCTCAAAGGCGAGGAGCTACAGCGCAACAACCTGGGTACTGACGCGCCTATCCTCCTGCAATGGACGCCTTCGGCAGTGGTCACCTCCGATGCCGGGGCGGGCATAGGCTATACCGGCATCCGCATCCGTGGCACCGACCCCACCCGCATCAATGTGACCATCAACGGCATCCCCCTCAACGATGCCGAATCGCAGGGCGTCTTCTGGGTCAACCTGCCCGACATCATGAGCTCGACCAGCGATGTGCAGATCCAGCGCGGTGTGGGGGCTTCGACCAACGGGGCGGGCGCCTTCGGGGCCACCATCAACCTCAATACCGCCAAATTTGAAGCCGAGCCTTATGCCGAGGCTAGCGCCACGGTCGGCTCGTTCAACACCCTGCGTAGCACCCTCCGCTTCGGCACCGGCCTGCTCAACGATAAATTCACCGCTGAAGGGCGGCTCTCGCGCATCACTTCCGATGGCTATATCGACCGGGCCACCTCCGACCTGCAGTCCTACTACCTCTCCGGCGCTTACCTGGGCGAGAAGAGCAGCCTGCGGTTCATCGCCTTCTCCGGCCATGAGGTGACTTATCAGGCTTGGTATGGGGTGCCCGCCGAATTTATCCGCGACCGGCGCTTGCGCACCTTCAACCCCGCTGGCATGGAGCGCGAGGGCGAGCCCTACGAAAACGAGGTGGACAACTACCGCCAAAGCCATTACCAACTGCTCTACAACCGCGAGCTGCACCCGCGCTGGGACCTCAACCTGGCACTGCACTACACCCGCGGCAAAGGCTTCTTCGAGCAGTACAAAGCCGCCCAGACCCTGACCGACTATGGCTTGGAGGAAGTGGCCGTAGGCGAAGAGGTCGTCTCCTCTACCGACCTCATCCGCCGCCTGTGGCTGGACAACCACTTCCTCGGTACCGTTTATAGCCTCAACTACCGCAGCGCCGACCAGCGGATCGACTTCACCCTGGGCGGCGGCCTGAACCGCTACGACGGGCTGCACTTCGGCGACCTGGTCTGGGCGCGCTTTGCCAGCAACAGCGAACTGGGCGCCCGCTTTTACGAAAACGACGCCCGCAAGACCGACTTCAACAATTTCGCCAAGCTCAACTACGCCCTTGGCGGTGGCCTGAGCGCCTACCTCGACCTCCAGTACCGCCGGGTGGGCTACGATTTCATCGGCTTCAACCGCCAGGGGGAGAATGTGGAAGATGTGGCTACCTTTAACTTCTTCAACCCCAAGGCGGGGCTGTTCTACCAGATCAACCCCCAATCCCACGCCTACGCCTCGGTCGCCGTCGCCAACCGCGAGCCCAACCGCGATGACTTCGTGGATTCGACCTCCGATAGCCGGCCCGGCCCGGAGACGCTTTACAATGCCGAGGCTGGCTACCAGCGCAACTGGAAGCGCGCTGCTTTAAATGCAAATGTCTATTACATGTATTACCGCGACCAACTAGCCCTCAATGGGGAGATCAACGACGTAGGGGCTTACACCCGCGTCAATATCCCTGAGAGCTACCGCTTGGGGCTAGAGCTGGCCGGCACCTTGGAACTACTGCCCGGGCTGCGCTTCGACGGCAATGCCACCCTCAGCCGCAACAAGGTGCAAGCCTTCACCGAGTTCGTGGATACCTATGACGAAAACTTCGACTGGCTGGGGCAGGAGGCCGTAGAACACCGCAATACCGATTTGTCGTTCTCGCCGGCCATTATCGCCGCTGCCGGGCTGAGCTACGAGCTGCTGCGCCGCAACCCGCGCCATGGCCTGAGCTTTGGGCTGCAATCGAAATACGTCTCCCGCCAGTTTATCGACAACACCTCCGACTCCGGCAACACGATCCGGCCATACTCGTACAGCGATCTGCGCCTGGGCTACGACTGGCACCCGGGCTTCGTGCGCGAGCTGAGCGTGGTGCTGCTGGTGCAAAATGCCTTCGACGCCCTCTACGAGGCCAACGCCTGGTCGTACCGCTACCGCTTCGATGGCACGCCGACACTGGATCAGGGGTTCTTCCCGCAGGCGGGGCGGAATTTCTTGCTGGGGCTGCGGGTGAGGCTGTAAGCAAGGCGTGGATATGGCTTGAGACTGGGCTTGCCGTGTGGCAATTGCCAATTGCCAATTGGGCAAGGCTGCCCCGCCTGTCACCCGAATCCCTGATGTCCCTTTACAAGACACGTGAGATGCTGAGGACAAGGAGGCAAGGCTGATGGATTAGCTTAGGATAAGGCTTCGACAGCGTTTAGGCATGGAATCCCTGCCCTGGCCATTCCGGAGTCAGGGATTCCATCCCTAGGCGATGGCGATAACCACATTCCCGATCTTCTGCCCGCTGTGGACGTAGCGGAAGGCCGCCGCGATTTCCTCTAGCGGATACTCCCGGTCAATGACGGGCCGGAATAGCCCCTGCTCGGCCAGGCTTTGGGTGAAAGCCATGCTCCGCTTGATGTTGGAGGGTAAGGGGAAGATGACCTTTTTGCCGCCCAGCAGCGGGGTGAGGAGCGCCAGGAACGGGTTTTGCCCGCCGGGGCCCAGCTCGGAGGAGATGTACACCCCGCCGCTTTTCAGCAAAGGCCTGCACTTGGCGAAGGTACTCTTGCCTACGGCGTCGAAAACGAAATCATACACCTCTTGGTCTTTGGTGAAATCTTCGCGCTGGTAGTCAATCACCCGATCAGCCCCCAGCGATTTGACCAACTTGATGTTTGGCGTATTGCTGGTGGCCGTGACGTAAAGGCCGGCATGCTTGAGGAATTGCACCGCTGCCGAGCCAATAGCGCCAGTTGCGCCGTTGACGAGCACTTTCTGCCCGGGCTGCAGCTTTACCTTGTTGAGGAAGTTGTAGGCATAATGCGCGCCTTCGGCGCAGGCAGCGGCTTGTTGGAAAGTAAGCCCGGCGGGCATGGCCATTATCGCGGCGCTGGCGGGCAGGCACAAGTATTCGGCATGGGAGGACAGGCCCTCGTCGTGGAACCCCCATACTTTGTCGCCGGCTTTGAAGCTCGTCACATCTTTCCCTACCGCCTCGACGACGCCGGCGAAGTCCGTGCCGGTGATGGGTGATTTAGGTTTGAAAAGGCCGATAAACAAACGAAAGACCCAGGGCTTGCCCCACAGTACTCCGCAGTCGGTGCGGTTTACGGTCGTCGCATGGACTTTGATCAACACTTCGTCGGCTTGGGGCACTGGCTTGGCGATCTCGGCGATCTGCAAAACTTCAGGCGGGCCATATTGAGTACGGATGGCAGCTTTCATACTATTGCTTTTGTTTGGCTTCAATTTCGGGTAAATGGCGTTTGTATTCCTCGGCATCCCAGGTTACCCCCCAGTTGGCGATGTACTCCTGTAAGGCAGGCAGCCCTACTTTCGCCCGGCGCTGGCCCACTTGGTCGCGGGGCCTTCGAGGGGCAAGAATGAGGAGTGCCTTTTTCATGGTGTGCAGGTTTTCAGATGTTGATGAATCAAACGCTTCGTAGAGATGATGTGCCCAAAGCTCTGCATCAGCAGAGAGCTGATGCCCATCAATTCGGCCAATCGCTCCATTCCTGCGACGATGGTTTTCAACGTCAGTCTCAATAATCGCCCCGACAGGTGTTCGCTAATCCGTTTTTTTAAAGGTGCTTCTACCACCTCAAGGCATGGCGTGCCAGTAGTCCGCACGATTGTCAAGTAGTAAGAGGAGGCATTCCGCTGAAACTGTTCAGCATGATACCTGAAAAAGCGGCGAGTTTTGAGCTGCTCGCCCCATGGAATTGCGCAGCATCTATTCCACGGGGTAAGCAGCTCCACAGAAATACCAAGAAGTAACCATTATCTTTGTGTGAAAACCGGAAAAAGATGACCATTTTCACCACCTACAATTTCGCTGCCATATTGACCATCCTCGGCACCTTTTCTTTTGCCATCAGCGGCATCCGCTTGGCGTCAAAGAAACAGATGGATTGGTTCGGTGCCTATGTCATCGGCTTGGTCACGGCCATCGGAGGCGGAACTACCCGAGACCTTTTTCTGAATGCCACGCCGTTCTGGATGGAGGACGCTTCCTACCTGATCACTACCGGGGTGGCATTATTGGCTGCGCTGCTGTTCAAAAACGTCATCTTCAAGTGGGGCAACACCCTCTTCCTCTTCGACACCATCGGGCTGGGCTTGTTCACGGTAGTAGGCATTGACAAAAGTTTGGACGCAGGCTTGCCCTTCTGGGTGTGCATCATCATGGGTACCATCACCGGTTCGGTGGGCGGCGTGCTGCGGGACATCCTGATCAATGAGATCCCGCTTTTGTTTCGTAAGGACATTTACGCACTGGCCAGCGTAGCCGGCGGGATCGTGTATTTCCTGGGCTTCCAATTCGGCCTTTCCGCTACTCTCGCTGGTTTGCTGGCGGCCGCCGCCGTCATCCTGATCCGTTTGTTGGCCGTCATTTTTCACCTCCACCTGCCGACACTGAAACCTTATGATACAAAATAACACTTAACTATTCAGGATGATGTTATAAGTTTCGAGCTGCGAGCCGCGAGTTTAGCATCTGTAACAAGAAGTAGCCAATCACAAGCCAAGCAAACGGAGACCTTACTCTGAAAAGACGAAATTAATTCCTATCGCAGGGTTCAAGCTCGCAGCTCGCAGCTCACAACTCGCAGCTTTTTAACCATGCTGAATAACTACGATTAATGCTCCGCCCATGAACTACGACCCTCTCTTCCAGCATCCTGCCTTTCAAAAAGCCCGCCGCATCGTCTTCTTCGGCAACCAAAGCAGCTACGACTTCAAAGCTGGCGCTTATCTCTTCGACTTGCTGATCCACCAAAAGCGGTTGTGGCGCATCCTCGTACCCGAGCATGGCCTGTTTTCGGAAATGCAAGACCAGGAAGGGCGCGATAGCGGGCTTTACCACGGGGTGGAGTGCCGCTCCCTCTACGATACCGGCAAGCAGCAAGTGGTGCCCCAGCCCTCCTGCTTCGAGGGTGCCGATGCCTTGCTCGTGGACATCCCCGATGTGGGGGCGCGCTACTTCACTTATGCCACCCACCTCTATTGGCTGCTGCGCTGCCTGCGCGACAACCAGCTCAGCCTCCCCGTCTTTTTAATCGATCGCCCCAATCCGGCGGGCAGCAAGGTAGAGGGTACGCCGCTAGAGGCACGTTATGCCTCCTTCGTCGGGTTGGAGGGCTTGGTGCACCGGCACGGCCTGAGCACCGGCCAATTGGCGCAGTGGATGCTCCACCGGCTGGTAGGCTCTGTTGACTTGATCCCCATCCCTTACGCTTTGCCCACCGGGGCCTTACCCATCCAGCCCTCGCCCAACATCCCGCATTGGAGTACGGTGCAGGCCTACTCCGGGCAGTGCCTCTGGGAAGCCACGAGCTGGAGCGAAGGGCGGGGCACGACGCGCCCCTTTGAGCTTTTCGGCCATCCGGATTTGCCCTGGGCCGTTTGCCAGGAGATGGCCGCGCATTTCAACCGCCGCTTTTCCGGGCAGGCGCTGCTACGGCCGCTGCGCTTTATCCCGTTTTTTCACAAGCATCAAGGGCAGGAATGCCAGGGCTTTCAATTGCATCTGCTCGATGCTGAGGCTTACCATTGCCTGTTCGGCTCGCTATACCTCATGCGCCTGGCGCGGGCGCATTTCGGCGGGGAGGCTTTCTGGCGCCCCGGCCCCTACGAGTTCGACTCGCCCTGCACCGCCGCCCAAGTGCTTTTCGGCGATGAGCTGCTGATCGGCTACGTGGATGGCGAAGTGCCGGAAGCGAATATCCTCCAGCACCTAGCGGCGGCAGAGGAGGGCTGGCGGCAGGTGGTCCGCGTTTTCAGGTGACCTCTGAAAACGCGAGGGGCTTTGCCCGGGGCTTACAATCCTAAAAACGCCAGAACCGGCGCCAGGCTCTCCGCCGGGCTTTCCTCCATCGGCACGTGCCCTAGGTCTTGCAGGATGACCAGGGTGCTGTGGGGTAAATCTTCCTGAAAGCGATACGCCATTTCCACGGGGATCAGCAAATCCTCGGCGCCCCAGAGGATGAGGGTGGGTTGTTGGATGGATTTGAGGAGCGGCAGCTTACTGCCATCGTAGGGCGTGTTGAGGCGGTCCACAAAAGCCTGGCGATTGCCGGTGCGCAGGCTCAGGTCGAAGTAGAGGGCCACCAGTTCGTCCGATACCTTGCTTTTATCCGCATAGACGTTTTCCAGGCTGGCCCGGACCGCCGCGCGGGGCGTGATAAAGGTCAGCAGCTTGTTTAGCACCGGAAGGCGCGCTAGAGTGAAGGCGAGGGGCTCGCTTTTGGCGGCAGAGGGATAGCCGGCGGCATCAATCAAAATCAGCCGCTCGACCCGCTCCGGCTTGGCGGCCGTGTACTGCCAGGCGATGGCCCCGCCCAGCGAGTTGCCCGCCAGGATGCAGCGCTCGATCCCCAGAGCTTGCAGGAAATCATCCAGAAAGGCGACGTAGTGGCTCATGGCATAATCGCGGTCGGGAAACGGCCCGGTCAGTCCAAATGCCGGCAAGTCCATGCGGATGACGCGCTTGCGGGCTTGCAGGGCTTGCGCCCACCCCTCAAACGTGTGCAGGCTGGCACCCGTGCCGTGGATGAGTACGATGGGCAGGGAATCCTGCGGGTCGCCTTCGTCACGGTAGTGGACTTCCATGCCTGCTACGGGTACGAAGGCAGAGGCTGCGGTGGCGTACCGGGCGGCCAAAGCCTCGACGGGCTGGTCGCGACGCCCGAAAAGGATAATAGCTAGAATGACCAGCGTGGCGATGCCGATCAAGAGGATTTTGAATGCTTTGCCTAGCGTTTGCATCGATGTGGTTTTCGGGCAAAACTAGCAAGATTCCCCGAAACAATACGCTTTACGCCATTATGCCCACGACCACCTAATGTAGCGCATAGTAAAAATGCCGTACCTCCTTCTCCATTGCACCCGCCGAACGGTAAAAATCAATGGCGTGCGCATCTTCCTGATCAGCTTGCACAAAAATCTCTTCGAAGCCTTGCTCCTGGCAATACTGCTGAAAAGCAGCAATGAGCTGCTTGCCGATACCGCGCCTTTGGCGGGCAGCCTCCACTGCCAAGTCGTAGATATAAGCCAGCGGCTTTTCCGAGTAGTACTGCTCCAATACATAGGCCGTAAGCCCCCCGACTACCCGCTCGCCGGCCAAAGCCACCAAGGCGATGAAGCCTTCCTTGCTCAAAACCTCACGCAGATAGACGCGGTGCGGCATGGCAAAGTTTTCCATCTCGAAAACCTCCTCGAACAGCTCGATGAGCCTGACAAACTCGTCGATATCCTGCCCTTCCAGCTTTTTGATCTTGATTTCAGTTTCGCTTGCTTTCATGGTTCCAAATTTAGGTTTATACAATGATGTTTTTGAGGAACTACCTGACCATAGAACTCATGCTGAACCTGTAAGGACGAAAACCCCACAAACCAACTCCTGTTCCAGCGCCTCATTCTCCGCCTCCTGCTCCTGGAGATAGCCCTCAAAGAGTTGCCGTTTATCCGGGTATAACACCATCAGCTCCCGGCAGCGTGTTTTCAGTTTTTGGTAGATGAGTGCGTTCGCACTGCGGATCTGCTCCGGGGCGATGAGTACTTCGGCGACGAGCCTCATCTTTGCTGCTTCGATCTGCCGGAGCAAGTCCGCACGCTTGAGTGCCGCGTGATGGACATAAGGGCTATCGTCGGCGACATAACCATCGTCAATAAAAATCAGCCCGCCGGGTTCCAGGCAGTGCCTCAAGGCGGTGAGGGTGGCGTAGTAGTCGCCCAGCACCGGGCCGATTGCGCCGAGCACGATCAGCTCGTAGCGGGGCAGCGCTTTAATCCGCTCGCGGATATCGCCGGTTTCAAAGGTGCAGAGGTGGGCGACTTGGTATTCCGCCGCTTGGTGTCCCGCTTCCGCGATGAAGGCGGGCAGCGCGTCAATGCCGTGGCAGCGGCAGCCCAGCTCTTGCGCCAGGCGGATAGAGACGGCCCCTTTGCCGCAGCCCAGGTCGAGCACCCGCAGACTAGCAGGCTCAGCGATATGCTCGCGCACTAATCGTATTATCAGCGCGGGGTCGGTGCCCATTTCCCACAGGTCTTGCAGGATGTAAGGCAAGTAGGGGAAGAGCCCCTCATGCCCCCCATCCAGAGATGCAGACACGCTGGCTTCGAGGGAAGGCATGGGCTGAGCCGCCATGCGCATCTGGTAAAGGTCGAAGCCTGGCGCCCAAAAATCTTTTTCTGTTTTTTCGAGCGTGAAGCCCAGTTTGTGGTAAAAAACATGGGCCAGTTGCGTCGTGCGCACCACGATCTGCTCGATGCCCGGGTGGCTGCGGATGAGGTTGATGCGGTGCAGCGTCAACGCTTTCCCGATGCCTTGGCCCTGATAGTCAGGATGGACCAGATCCCAGGAAAGCCGGGCGGTTTGTTCTGTTAAAAAGTAATTGATGCCTCCTGCGCCAAGGATCTGCCCGTCGGCCTCAAAGACGAAATAATCCTCAATCTCGCACGCGAGATAAGTGGCGAAATCATCCGCTTCGGACGGGGCGAAATAGCCCGGGACGTGGAGCTGAAGCAGCACCAGCAGGGCTGCCCGATCGGTCGGGTGGTAGGTTCGGATCATGGTTGTTGTTGATGCAAAGATAGAGCTCCCGCTCGGATTCCGAAGGCAAAATCGAGCGGGAGCTTGCTTTTTTGACAAGGTTCCGCCCGTTTTTTTGCTTTAAATCGCGGCGGAATCTCCAGCTTAGAGCCCGTGGCGATACAACCGCAGGGTTTCCTGCTCGCCCGGCAGGCAAAGCGCCCCGTCCTGCCGCATCCCTAGTTTTTCCAGCAAGCGGATGGATGCCAGGTTCTCTGGCAGGACAATAGCGAGGATAGTGCTCAGGTGCAGGGCGTTTTGCGCATACTCCAATACGGCCCTCGCTGCCTCGAAGGCGTAGCCCTGGCCCGTGAATTCGGGCAGGAAAGCAAAGCCGATATCGGGATTATCCAGCCCCTCACGCTTGATGATGCCACACATCCCGAGCGGTTGGCCGCTTTCTTTATCCTGGACCAGGTATAGTCCAAAGCCATTTTCCTGGTAGCTGCGCAGTGGCCCGTTTTCCAGATAAGCTAAGGCTTGGGCTTCCGTGCGCACATTCCGGTCGCCAATATATTTTAGCCAGCCCGGGCTGTTCATCAGCGCGATGAGGAAAGCCGTGTCGCCAGGCGTCAGTACCCGGAGCAACAGGCGGGCAGTTTGTAGGATGATCGCTACGGGCTCCGTCATGGTTTGAGTTTCCATATTTTATCAGCCGCAGGCAGGTATTCCGGCAAGGCTGCCGAGCCGTACCAGGGGTAGAGGTCGGCGTCCAGGAGCTTGGCTTCGATAGCGGGGTCAGTCTGCAGCAGCTCCTCGGCTTCTTCCAGCGTGGCGACATTAAAGATGAAGATGCCGCGATAGGCCTGGTCGTTCTTCCCCAGCGGCCCGGCTACGATGAGCTTGCCGTCATCGGCCATGCGCCGGATATTTTCGAGGTGCCCGGCAAAGCAGCGCTGAACGGTCTCCCGGTCGGCTTCGGTATTGCTCCCGGTTTTGAGGATGGCCAGTACGTAGCGCTTCATCCCGTAATCGTCGGCACCCAAGGTGAGCGCCAAGGTCGAATCGTAGTTTGGGTTGAGGTTCTGCCCGCATGCCAGCATAGCGGAGCACAAGATGGCGAAAGCAGTCAGAGTAGTTTTCATGTTGCAGTAGTTATCGTGTTTATTGGATTTGAAAACAGGTCATTGGCCAGGGAGAGTGCTCCTTCCAGAGCCATCCATGAGCAGGGCGCCATCCCTACCTTTGTGCCAGCAACTGCTGCCACCGCCGCTGCCGGTGCTTGTACAGCCCCATGGCCCACCAGGCGATAAAGCTCGTGAGCCCACCCGCGTAAACCACAACCTCATCGGTATAAACGGTACCCTCACCCTCTGCTTCCAAGCTGATGAGGTGATCCCAAATAGCCACCAGGTTGCCGCGCTCCCGAGATTGGATGACAAAATCTTCGTTGCTGATGGTTTCGAGATGGATATCGTGTTTGCCCAAAGGGAAAACCCCATAAGCCACCAGCCGCAGCTTGGCGGTATCGCCTTCCTGCCACTTTTCCGGCAGGGCGTGGCCAGCTCGCGGGCTAAAAGACAACCAAGGTTTGCAAATATACTGCAAACTACTGATGTACTGTATCTTAGCCCAAATTTGCTCCCGCTGGTATGGAAAATAGGAGCGGATGAGGATTTTTTTGCCGATGAAGGTACGCCCCTGAGCATTTTGGAAAGTATGCCGTTGGGCAGAAGCTTCGATTAGGCGATAGGTGTTGGCAGTCATTTTAGTTGTAATCAAGTTTAATGCAGGCGAGTTCCCCCTGCGCGTCAGGATGATATTTTGCAATGATACGCTATTTTAATGAAATGCCTGGATGTTTACCTGGTGCCGCCGGAACTAAATCACTGGCTAATTTAAACAGCAGCAGCATATTGATAATCAAGGTAGCACCCGTGGCAGCGTGCCCCACAGGCAGTCATCCCGCTAAGCGGGCCCCTAAGCCATGCCCAAGCGAGCAACCACCAGCATCTCAAAATCCTCCGTGGTCAGCTTATCCTGTCGGGAAAACGCCCCGAGCTTGGCACCGAGGATTTCGATCTGCTGGTAGCCCAGCGATTTCAGCAGCCAGGTGATCTCGCTGGGCACGTAGTAGCGCTCGTTGCTTTCCAAAGTCATCTTGCGCCCCTGGTCATCGGTCAGCTCCGTGATGTTGTGGTCGCGGAAAGTCATCAAGTCGAAGGTATTGCTGCGGTAGGTGGCGTTGCCCTCGCCGGTGCCCGCAGCGCAGAATTGCTCCACGGAATGGTACAGGGGGAACAAGCCATTGAGGGTGGTGAAGATGAATTTGCCCGGCTTTTTCAGCGCCTTGGTCACGCTTTCGAGGATGGCGAAGTTCATCTCGTCCGTCTCCATGAGCGGGAAAGCGCCTTCGCAGATCATGATGGCGGCGTCGAATTGGGCCTGGAAGGGCAAATCCCGCGCATCGTGGCGCTGGAAATCGATCGTCAGCCCCTGCGCGGCCGCCTTCTCCCGCGCCCGCGCCAGCATGGATTCCGACAAGTCGATACCCGTCACCGCATAGCCCCGCTTGGTCAGCTCGATGGCGTGGCGCCCCGTGCCGCAGCCGACGTCAAGGATTTTTAGGGCCTTGTCATCGCCCAGCTCCGCTGTGATGAAGTCGCACTCACCCAAGGTGCCCTGGGTGAATGTCTCGCGGTCGTATTGCTGGCCGTAGTCCTCGAAGAGGCGCTCGTACCATTGTTTTTTGGACATGCGAAAAGTTGCCATTAGATTATGCCTTCAAACTCAGTCAAGGTCAGTATCCTTGTCCTTTCAAATACTTCAAAACCCCTCCACTCACCTCCGCGCTTTCCCCGTCTGGCCCCGTACTTTCTGCGGCTCGAAGGCGATGTGTTCATAAACATCCGCCAAGCGTAGCTCGCAGCCCAGGGAACGCAGCGCGAGCGGTTCCGCCAGGTCGCTGACCACGGTATTGCGCCAAAGGTCTGGCGCTTCGCGGAACCAAGTCTCCACCCGGCACTCCGTCTGTTCGATCAACACGTACTCTTTGAACGAAGGCAGTGTTTTGTAATAATTGAACTTGCTCCCATAGTCGTAATGCCGCGTGCTTTTCGACAAAACTTCCACAATCAGCAGGGGATTGGTCAAGAGCAAGGCTTCTTCGTCCCAATATTCAGGTTTTTCGCAAACGACCAAGGCGTCGGGGTAAAGCCCGACGTTGAGTTCGGGGATGTATATTTTCTGGTCGTTCGAGAAGACGCGGTAAATCGTCGCCAATTGCTTGACGGCGTTTTTCAGCGCAGCGATGGTATTGGCGGTTATTTCATTGTGGGGGCCTTTTGCCATGGGTATAGCCTTGATGATGCCATCGAAATATTCGTGTTTCTCGGCGCTGCGCTCCTCACGGCGCAGGTATTCGCCTAGCGTGTGGCGCTTGGGCGGCTTGGCAGGCTTGGCTTGCGCCAAAGGGTTGCCTACCGGATGCGGTTGAAGTTCGTGTGCGCTGGCAGCGTCCATATCGTCAATGCTTTTGCAGAGGCAAAGATAAGCAATTTTGGGGAAGAAGGCAAGCGGCCGTAGAGGTGTCGGACACCTCGCAGGTGTCCGACACCTGGTAACGCACTAAACCAGCTCCGCCACTGGCACCTCCTCCCTCTTCGCCGCCATCTTTTTCAAGAAGCCGTCCAGTACCTGCCGCAGATCCGGCTCGCCGATCTCCTGCAGGTCGTAGAAGACGCGGGTAGCAGGTTTATTGATTTTGAGCACCCGCCCCAAGTCGATGGGGGTACCGATGATGACGGCATCACAATCAGACTGGTTGATGGTCGTCTCCAGATCGTGCAGTTGCTCTTCGCTATAGCCCATAGCCGGCAACAGGGTGCCGATTTCCGGGTATTCGTTGAAAGTCTCGACGATTTTGCCGGTGATAAACGGTCGCGGGTCCACCAGTTCGGCGGCACCGAATTTTTGAGCTGCCAGGGTGCCGGCACCCAGCTTCATGCCACCATGCGTCAGCGTAGGCCCGTCTTCGACTACCAGTACACGCTTGCCACGGATGATGGCCGGGTTGGCCACGCGGATGGGCGAGGCCGCCTCGACAACCACCGCTTTGGGATTGATGCGGGCAATATTTTCACGCACTTGCCGGATGCCTTCCGGCCCAGCGCTATCGATTTTGTTGATGATGGCCACATCGGCCAGGCGCAGGTTCACTTCGCTGGGGTAGTAAGACAGCTCATGCCCCGGACGGTGCGGGTCCAGCAAGGTGATGTAGAGGTCGCTGCGGTAGAAGGAGAAGTCGTTGTTGCCGCCATCCCAGACGATGACATCGCAGCCATCGGGGTCGTTTTCGGCGGCGCGCAGGATGGCTTCGTAGTCTACGCCAGCATAGATGACGTTGCCCCGCACGATATGGGGTTCATATTCTTCCATCTCTTCGATGGTGCAACGGTGGCGCTTGAGGTCTTCCAGTTCAGCGAAGCGCTGCACGCGCTGATCGGCCAGCATCCCATACGGCATAGGGTGGCGGATGGCCACTACTTTCAGCCCGCGCTCCATGAGCAATTCGATGACGCGGCGCGAAGTCTGGCTCTTGCCCACCCCGGTGCGCACCGCACAGACCGAAACGACTGGCTTAATGCTTTTGAGCATGGTCTCTTTCGGGCCCAATAGCGTAAAATTAGCCCCAGCTGCATTGGCGATGGAGCTCAGGGACATGACTTTCTGGTAGCTCACATCGCTGTAGGCAAAAACGCATTCGTCCACTCCAAGCTCCCGGATCAGGCGGGGCAGATCGGCCTCAGCGTAGATGGGGATGCCTTTGGGGTAGAGGTGGCCAGCCAGCTCTACCGGATAGAGGCGCCCTTCAATATCGGGGATTTGTGCGGCGGTAAAGGCGACGACTTCATAAGCCTCGTTGTCGCGATAGTAAGTGTTGAAGTTGTGAAAATCCCGGCCCGCTGCGCCGAGGATGATGATCCGCTTCTTGGTCATAGCTGCTGAATTTGGTTAAGGAAAAGAACTTGCTTTTAACTTCGGCAAGTTAACCGCCTTCAGCCTGACAAGCTATGACTTTGCTCACCACCTGACATAACATTTGTCAGATGAAGCCGTCGCCGCCTGGTCCTTAATCGCTTATAAATCAGCCCCTGGGCAGCCACCAGCCCAGCCAAAGGCCTACCAGGCCCCACTGCGCCACCGCATCAATGAGGTAGCCTAAAGAGCCTGTCTCAAACCAGACGCTGTTCAGGTAAGGGATGGTGAGGTACCCGACAAGCCCCACGGCTAAGGAGCCTGACAACACAGTAAACAGGTTGCGGTTCTCGATTTTCATCAGCAGCCAGATGAGCAGGAAAGCCGCGGCCAGATCGGCCAAAAAGCCGCGGACCAGGCTCATGCCCATGGCCATGCTCAAAGATTTGTGGTAGCTGATATGGGCCCAGGGCTTGCCTTCATAAGGTTTCAGCATGGCTTGCTCCTGATCCATAGCGGTGCCTGGCGGCACGCCTGGCAGCATGTAAGTGCCCTCTTCGCCCAGGTTTTCTGCCAGGAACTCCAGGATTTTGTCCTGGTTAGGGGCGTATTTGAACTCAGACTGGTGTATGCCCAGCATGGCCCAGGATAGGAACTGCCACAGGAACAGGAGAATGGCGCTTACGAGTACGGCGATAATTTGTTTGGTCATAGTCTAGTAGTTTAAGGTGAAAAAGTTGAAATTACTTCAGCGCGCAAAATACAAACAACAAACCAAAAAACACATTTTGTGTCAAATTTTATTTTTTCAAACCTATTGCTTTTTTCGAGCGGCATGGATAAAACTTTCAGGCCTGGGGTTTGGATTTTCTGGGCAGGCCATGTAACTTGCGGGGGGGCTGCGCATCAAGAGGAGGGAGCAATATATCTTGCACTTTTATTCACAAGGCCTATAGATACTAAAACTTCACAACCAATGACAAAAATGACCAAGGCTCAATCACTAGCTGCACGGCTGCGCGAAGTGCTGCTAAACGGGAAGTGGATCGCGAACACCAACTTCAAAGACCAAATATTGAGCATCAATTGGGAACAAGCTACCCAAAAAGTCGGCAGCCTCAATACGATCGCTTTGCTCACCTTTCACATCAACTATTACTTGCAAGGGATACTTCAGGTCTTCAACGGCGGAGACCTCGTAATCAGAGATAAATATAGCTTTGACCTGCCGGAAATCAAGTCTGAAAGCGATTGGGATCAATTGGTGGAGGCCTTTTTAAGCAACGCCGAAGTGTTCGCAAGCCGAGTGGAACAAATGGATGACAGCATTTTGGGCCAAGCATTCGTAGATGAAAAATACGGCGACTATTCGCGAAACATCGAAGGCGTTATCGAGCACAGCTACTACCACCTGGGGCAGGTTTCCCTGATCAGGAAAATGATCTTGCAGGGCGGGGCCTGAACATTTTCTTCTTTCGGTTATCGCTCGCTACCTTCTGTGGCTTTACGCGGAACAAGCTCCGACCGATAGCCGGAACTCTGGGCCTGCAGATGAGGCCTGCGCCTTTCTCGCCTCCGACAACTTTCGGGAAGTCAGCGGCACTAGCTTCCCGAAAGTATCCCAGAGCCTTGAGATGAGGATAGGCGATGGCTTTGGGGCGGCAGAAGGTGTCGGACAGCTCGAAGGTGCCCCTTCGCCTGCGGCTTACTCCTTGAGCAGAGGCAGGAAGTCGAAGCGATGCCAAATGCCGCCGGTAGGCACATTGACCTGTACCCGCTGAAGGTACTGCTCGTCCCCTTGGAGCATGATGGTGCCCCGGTAGGCTGTTTCGGGAAACAGATTGTGCGGCCGGGCCAGCCCATCTTCCGAAAAAGCAGGCGCCGGTGCAAAGCTGTTCACGAGAGGCGGCAAAGAGCTGGCCCCCAGCCAGAGCAGCTCGCTATTGAGGGCACCGCTGCCAGCCGGGGCAGCATCCACCAAAGCGATAGCAGAAGCCACCGCTACCGCCAAGCCGATCCCGCCGACGATGGCATTCCGCGTGTTCCGGCGCCGAGTGTATTCCTCCGCCGAGAACAGGCGGAAAGATTGGGGCATCCCCCTGGCATTGAAACCGATGACCTGCACATCCAGAGGATTGATGAGGAACTGCCGGCCGGCCTCGTTGAAATAATACAGGTCGAGGGCGAGATTGCGCCCGCCGAGGCTGGTCAGTTGGGCTGAAACCTCGGTGTTTTCCAGGACGGAGCGGAGGTACGGGTGGCCGTCATGACGGAGCATTTCAACATGAGCCCCTTGCTCGGCGGCAGGAAAAATGACCCGTGGGCCGGCACAGGACGATGCCAGGAATACTGACAGAAGGAGTATAATTGTCGTTCTCATGCTTTAGGCGGTATTTATTTTGCACGCAGCTTCAAAAGCCGTTTTATTCCAAACATGGGAAGTGGGGGGAATGTTTGTTGGCTTTGCCCTAAAGCTTGTTCAGGATTGAATCTAAGAACTTAGCAGAGTATCACAATGAGCTATATCAGCTTAATGGTCTTTTTAAAAGCTTCAAATTCTTTATCTGCATGCTGGCTTTGCGCCTTTGATTGATGGCAATATCGCACTAAATACAATCACTGGAGGTGAAAAAAAATGGCTGCGAATTTCGGGCCGCAAGCTTGGCGCTCTATTCCAAATATTCCCTCTCATGCCCGCGTGGGTTATATTTGGGTTGTTGTGGCAAAATTATTATCGCGCTATCGCTCGGATAACCTTACAAGGATTACCGGCGGCAAATACCCCGGCAGGGATATCTTTGGTGACTACGCTCCCTGCCCCGATTACGCTCCTGTCGCCGATGCTGACTCCGGGGCAGATGATCGCGCTCCCGCCGATCCAGACGTCTTCGCCGATATGAATGGGCATGGCAAACTCAAGCCCCGATGCCCTTTCCTTGAAATCCAGGGGATGGGTAGCGGTGTAGATTTGCACATTCGGCCCCACCAGGGTACGGCTGCCGATTGTGACCGGCATGACATCCAGCACCACGCAATTGAAGTTGAAAAAGACTTTGTCGCCAATGAAGATATTGTACCCATAGTCGCAATAAAATGGCGGCTGCAACCAGAAATCCTGCCCTACCTGCGGAAGCAGCTGCTGGATGATCGCGCTCCTCTTTTCGGCTTCATCCTCGCGCGAATCATTCAACTCTTTTAAGAGCAAACGGGCGCGCAAGCGCTCTTGCGAAAGCTCTGGGTCGGTGGCGTCATAGCGTTCGCCCGAGAGCATTTTTTGTTTTTCTGTTTTCATAGTTGGAGTGGTTTAGGCAGCTGGCTGCGATTAGCAATGAGTGAATGGGGATTAAGGCATCACCGCCAAATTCGCCACCGCCAGGATCAGCCAGCCGACGGTGATGGTCGCCATCAATTCCTCCGTCGTCAGGGGCATGTCTAGCAGCCAATATACCAGGCGGGGGAGCTGGGCGACGACGCCCGCAAAGGCCAGATGCCCGCCGACGCTGGAAAGCAAACCCGTGGCGGTCACCTGCTGCGCGGTGATGGCCGAAATGATGACGGTGGCGATGAAGAGGATCATCCACCACCATTGGTGGTCTCGGAATAGTTTCATGGTTGATTGGATGGGGAGTACCTCATCTTTTAGCTTTTTGACAGCTTGTAAATAAAAAGCAAAGGGATTAGAGTAAGACCCCCCCAATCCATCATCCGCACAAATATAGCATAAAGCCCCTTGCCCATCAGCCCGCCCGCAAAATCTTTTCCATCTTCCGCCCTTTCGCCAATTCATCGACCAGCTTGTCCAGATAGCGGACTTGCTGCGTCAAGGGGGGGTCGAGCTCTTCCACCCGATAGCCGCAAATCACCCCCGTAATCAGGTGGGCATTCGGGTTCAGGGAGGCGCTTTGGAAGAACTGCTCGAAAGTCGCTTGCTCCTCGATGAGCGCTTGCAGCATGTTTTCGTCATAGCCGGTCAGCCACTCGATCACTTGGTGCAATTCTTCCTTCGTCCTGCCTTTCTTCTCGACTTTTGCGACGTAATGGGGATAGACCGTGGCAAAGGTCATGTTTGCCATCCGCTCGTCGTGCTGGTTGGAGGTGTTCATCGGCGGTGTTGTTTTTGATGAAAGTTTGTTTGCTTATCGTCCCATACTTCAACAATAAAATGTACAACAGAACATCTGAAAACCCTGCCAAGGAATTGTTATAGCGCGTAAGATCTACTCGATCTCACGCTCTATTCGCCTGATCGATCCGACTAATTCCATATATGGCATCGTTTCCCGGCCCATTCTCTGTATTTCCCCCCATAACTCCTGCCGCTGCTCCAAAGATAGACCATTTTTTCTCAAATCCCTGATATAATCCTGCCGGTCATCTTTGGTGATACGCCCGCTCGCCATTTGACCTTCCATTTCAAGCAGCCATTCATGGCAAATTCCGCTGCTGAATATCCTCCTGTTGCCCCAGCCTTTATCTATCAAGCCCTTCGCCCTCAGCCAGTCCTTGGTGTCCTCGCCCAACACCTCCTCATTGGATTCATATACCTTGAGGACGTATTTCATCCCCGGTGCTCTATTTTCAAATGACCCCAGGCACATGGCCCCCGCTCCATTGAAGAAAACGATGGTATCTCCAATTGATGATGCGCCCATTATCAGATCGGTCACTTTCAGCACCGTATAGCTATGATAGGGATAGGGAGGCAAAGGCCTGGGCGGGATCCCGCTCGATGTGGGATCTTCCTCTTGCAGATACCTTGCCGCTAAAAACCGCCTTATCTCTTTCACAGGAAGCGCCCCATGGGTTATGACCTGGACTTGCAAGATCAGCGTTCCTTTGTCGATGCTCTCCAGAAATGAGGGTATCGAGTCGCAGGTGCAGCTAGACAATGAATTTGGCAAGAAGCAGGCGAGCGTAAGGCATAGCAGGGAGAGCGTGTTTGGCATTCTTGTCATACTAAGCTCGGTTACTAGAGTTGAAAAACTTAGGCGTCGAGTCGCGATTTACGAGCTATGAGCGCGGGCTTCTTATTGCTCGAAGCTCGAAACCTCTGAGGTGCGCCCCAGCTGCTGTCCAGCAGCTGGGGCGCACCTCATGGGAGGCAGATAGTGCTATATCTATCCCTTTTTGGACGAACAGTTATATCAGGAAGAGCAGCGCGATTATCTGGAGCGTGTGGCACAAGAGCGCAACGGATATGACATGGGCTTATATCATCAAGACCACCACAAATTGGGCATCCAAAGATGCCAGCTCCAAGTCGTCCATAATGAGCAGCTGGGCAGCCTGCTGTCAATCACAAACCTCTTCGATCTTCGATCCGGCTTTAGCAATTTAACACAGAAGAAGAAAGTGTGAATCATGAAAAATCATTCTAAAATCATGTAACGCTTTTTGTTTCAAGGTGTGTTATCTTTGCAGTATAATTATTGGTGCAATAACTTGTGATTCAAAATTAAATATTAACGCCTTAAAACAAAAATCAAATGACACAAAATCAAAGGACAGGCAATAGGGCAACTGACCGCAGCATGTTGACCGGAATGTTTCGTGACCGCGAGAGCACCGAAAACGCTTACAACTCATTGCAAGAAAGAGGTTACTCGAAAGACGACATCAACTTGATCATGTCAGACGATACGCGCAAAAAGCATTTCTCAGGCGATGATGCCAAAGACACTGATTTAGGGACTAAAGCTGCGGAAGGTGCAGGAAAAGGTTCTGCTATTGGCGGCACTGTTGGTGCAATTGTTGGCGTTATAGCGGCAGTCGGAACTAGTTTAGTCATACCAGGGCTCGGACTCGTTATTGCCGGGCCCATTGCAGCAGGTTTAGCAGGCGCGGGCGCAGGCAGTATTACAGGTGGAGTAATCGGTGCACTCGTAGGTGCAGGGATTCCCGAAGACCGCGCTAAGGCCTATGAATCAGGCATCAAAGATGGTAACATCGTCATGGGAGTTAAACCTCGCAATGAAGACGATGCCAGATACTTCGAAAATAATTGGCGATCTAACCAAGGCGAAGAAATTCACCGTTAGAACCTCTGTTGTATATTAGAACGGGATGGCAATTATTGTCATTCCCGTTTTACAACCAAGCTCTACATCATGGTTAAATAACTAAAAAAAAAATAAGATGAATCAGCTGAAGGCACAGGATCAATGGTTGCTACAAAATCAAAACGCAAATAATTTAAAACAAATCTGATGGGTAATATCCTTTATCTAGTTGCAGTAGTTCTGATAATCTTTTGGGCAATAGGATTTTTTGCCTTTAGCGTAGGAGCTATAATTCACGTACTGCTTGTAGTAGCGGTAATTTCTTTCCTGGTAAGAATTATCTCTGGGAATAAAAGCGTAATAAGGTAACTATCAATTAATCCGCTCCATCAGCTTCCCTTTGGGAAGGTGCAGGGGGCTTAAAACAGAAATCGATCATGCGTACAGGCGAAGTAGTATTAGGGACATTGGCAGGGCTTGCCATTGGTGCAATAGTAGGGATTTTATTAGCACCTGAAAAAGGCTCAATCACCCGCAAACAAATCATGGATAAAAGCGATGATTATGTAGATGAACTAAAATCAAAGTTTGATGAATTCCGTGATTCGCTTGCACAAAAATTCGAAAGCACCAAAAAAGATGCTGAAGGATTAGTTGACAAAGGAAGAGCAAAATACGATGATGTAAAAAAAGAAGTGAAAAAAGCCGCGTCAGATTTCAAAAATGATGACGCAGCAGATTTTCGACATGCAAAATCGTAAGCTCTCAATCTATTCGTCAATACAACAATTACAATCATGACAGACAACGCAGTTCCCATCGCTACGCTTTTAGAGTGGGCTAAAGATTACAGCGATTCAACCCTAGAGTTGTTCAAGCTAAGTGTAATAGACAAATCAGCTGATGTAGTTTCATCGCTTGTTTCGCGAATTGCTACTTTCCTGACAGTCGCATTGTCGTTATTGATTATAAACATTGGTGTTGCATTGTGGGTTGGAAAACTACTTGGAGATTCGTTCTATGGCTTTTTTGTGATTGGCGGTTTTTACGCAATCCTATCGGTGCTGCTTTATGTTTTCCGCCACCAGTGGATAAAAATCCCCGTAAGCAATTCTATAATAAAGCAAATGCAAAAGCAGCACGACATACCCATGATTCAAAAATCAGAAACTACAAATCACTATCCTGTGGCCATACCACCTGATAATTAAAAACTTATACACCGCGCGGTTATCAGAAGTAAAGTTTGACGTCTTTACTTTTGTGGCCTGCAGGGCAAAAAGAGCAGGAATAGCCAGCTCAGCACATCAAGTGGGGTCAAGGGGGGCCGCTTGTAAGCATTATTTTTGACGCTGCAAGGCGCAAAAAGGAAAAGGCAAAAAACATTTCTGATGACCGCCGGTGTATATATAACACTAAAGAGATGAAAAATGAAACGGATGCGTTAAACAAAGCAATTATGTTATTGCAGGAAAAACGCGTTAAGGAACTCGAGTTGCTTAAGGAGCATTTGAACATAACATACGAAAGCTTAAAACCAATCAATTTTATCAAAAGCACATTAAATGAGGTTGTTTCTTCGCCCGAAATACAGAGCAATATGGCAAATAATGCAATTGGAATAGGGACAGGTTTCCTGTTAAGAAAACTTTGGGTAGGCAGATCGAACAATCCTGTCAAAAGACTGGTTGGTACGCTGGTACAATTTGCAATTGCAAATGCGGTTGTAAAACATGCTGACACCATTAAATACGTGGGGAAGAATATATTACGTCGTATATTTAATCGCAGAACAGAATCAAAAAAAGTATTTCATCATAACGGCAACGACTTACTTGATAATAGTTATCAAAAATAAACTTCCATGAACAACATTTTCAGAGGATTAATCGCAGGGTTCGGAGCAAAAAAACTAGGCAGTGGCTGTTTAGGGACCATAGTGGTTTTTGCAATTATCTGGATGGCATTAGGGTATTGTTGATGCAATTCAAGCATTGAATACTAAGATTGCACTGCCAGGTATTCTTTTTAGCTTCCTTCAAGCCTCATTGAGGACAAAAACAGATTCATTTAATTAACAAAAATATTCTGAAATGACAAATGAAAAAATCGCTGATGCTCTCAACAAACTTGTTGTAATCAACAATGACAGGATTGAAGGCTACGAAACTGCTACGGAAGGGACTGACGAACAAGATTTGAAAACAATGTTCAGGCAGTTCACTCAGACCAGTCAAAAGTTCAGGCAGGAATTAGCAAATGAAATTAGAAGCTTGGGGGGGACTCCTACCGAAGGAACTAAAAACACCGGCAAAATATTCCGTGCATGGATGGATGTCAAAGCCGCTATTACAGGCAATGACCGCAAAGCAATTCTTGATTCCTGCGAATATGGAGAAGACCAGGCACTTGAAACTTATAAGGATGTGTTGGAAAATGATACGGAGCATCTGGAGTCCAGTCATATCAGCATGATCAGAACTCAAATGTCCGCCCTCAAAAAAGACCATGACAAAGTAAAAACCATGCGGGATGCGCTCAAGCAGCATTCGTAGTATGTGTAAAGATATGAGTTGAAGTATGGAAGAAGTGCGGCAGAGAAATTTGTTGCACTTTTCTTTTTTTTGTGAAGCGAAGGCTTCAAGGCTGGATATAGGGCATCTAAAACAAAAACTAAACAAGCTCTAAAAATCCAACCATAGTAGCAGGCGGCCTGTACGATGTGGGCTGGTCGGTTACATCAACGCTTTTCAGGAAGTACAGTGGCCTGGTGGACCCTCGCGGAGGCAGAGGATTATACAATACCTATACCGTTTTTGCACCTTTGCTTCGGTATCCCCTGGATGATAGTTGATTCCATGCCAAGCAAATGACGGCCTTGCCAAGACAAGGCAAAATTTCGTTCGGCATCAGTGTCTAGGCTCGTGGCTCGCCCCGTGGAATAGCGAAGCTTTTATTCCACCGGGCTCGCAGCTTCTTAACCATGCTGAATAGTTACAAAAGTTTTACTTTTTCTTAAACCATCCTTTTATTTTTTCAAACCATTTAATAGTTTTAGGCTCCTCGTCATCATGACCAGAAATATCGTTGCTGATTAACATAGCAATGGGCTTCAATTGATCAAACTCTTCGCATAGCACTTTAAGCATAGCAGCAAAAGGAAGGAATAATACCATGCCTGCTATCCCCCACACCGAAGCACCGATCAATAAGCTTAAAATTGCCACTAAAGCATTTACATTTAAGCTGCTGCCTACAATCTTAGGATTTAAATAGTTGCTCTCAATAGTTTGAATTGACCAAAACAAAATCATCACAGCTATTGGCGTCCATAACGAATCTGAGGTCATAAAGGCATAAAGCACCGGAATAGTTGCACCTATGCTGGTGCCGATATAAGGCACGATAGATAAAATTGCTGCTAGAAATCCAAAAAGAATCGGGCTATCAATTCCGATAATCCACAATCCTGTACTGTTGGCGAAACCTAATATTAAAATCAACAGGAACATTCCAGAAAGGTACTTTTTTCCTACGCTCTGCATATTTTTGAGCATCCTGAAAATCTTTCCTTTGTTTTCATCACCACCAAATGCAACAAAAGCTCTGGTTAATCCTTTTCTATAAATCAGAAACAAGAAGGTAAATATGATGGTAGTAATTAGTCCTGTAAGAAATGACGTCGTACTATTAAAGGTATTTTGTACTATTGAACCGGATGATTCATTTAGCCACTCCTTTCCCTTTTCTATCAACTCCTCCCTATTTAACTCCTCTATAAAATACACATTGCTATTGATGAAAATTATTGCTTCTGTCAAAGTGTTCATTATTTTTCCTGTGAAATCATTCAACTGATCAGAAATATTTATCATTTTAGTAGAAAATAACGTGACACCTCCTCCG
Source organism: uncultured Phaeodactylibacter sp. (assembly GCA_964432875.1). Lineage (GTDB taxonomy): Bacteria > Bacteroidota > Bacteroidia > Chitinophagales > Saprospiraceae > JACJYE01. The sequence goes on from CAYSPJ010000045.1 coordinate 31,373, forward strand.
ATAATTAAGAATAGCATCAGCATAGAAATAAATGCAGAAAGCAAATTATTCACACCCCAACTTTCTAGTTTTTTAACAACCGGGAGTAAAATGAACGAAATCAACATTGCCATGCTTAGCGGTATTAGTATTGACTTAGCAATTACCATTATAGCAAAGATGCCAAATATGAAGGCTAATACATAAAATGATTTTTGGAAGGATAGTTTCATGGACTTGTCAATCATATGTCTTTTGATTAAAAAATCAACAACTTGTATGTCATGATAGGCGCTCGCGCACAAGAAGTGTAGCTTGCTCGAAGCTCGAAGCCGGAACATCCCGCTCTCTGGAAAATCTTCGAGACTTGACCGAAGGGCAGGGCGAGATTAGATTTTCTTGAGCGGTAGACGTCCCGTCTGAACGAAGTGAAGCAGCATCGCAACGCGAAGCTTAATTTTTTACCCCTGGTGCCCATTGTGAGTATAGTTCCATTTTTGCCACAAAAGTAAGAAACACTTGATGTGAAAACGTTATAACATATTAAGTATGTGTTACATAATTCGCAGATTGTACTTATTACATTGTTTTGTATTCAGGAGGAGAGAAACAGCGGGGATCCGTGCCTGTCAACTTTCGTATGAGAAGATCAGCACGCTGTTTGCCGACTTGTTTGGCTATGACTTGAATGAAAGCACGGCGATTTCCAATAATGAGATAGCATATGAACGGCTGGAGGCTACCGAAGAGCGGATCAAAGAAGTGCTGATAGGGGAACAGGTAACCCATTTTGACGAGAGCGGCATGAAAGTGGGCACTGAGCTTCACTGGCTACACGTTGCAGGCAGTGCTTTGTTCACCTACCTGTTTGTAAGCAAAAGAAGCGGCCAAAAAGCTCATCAGGACGATGTTTCCATTCTGGCTAAAATCAAAAACTGGGCTATCCACGACTGTTATGGCACATATTTCAAGTTCAAAAACTGTCGTCATGCCCTTTGCATTCCCCACATCCTGCGGGAATTACAAGCGTAATTCGAATTAATGTTCTACCTTGCTTGGCTATTTTGAGCGGCGCCAATCCAGGATTTGATGATGAGCCGCCGGCAGGATACCCCATCCCCATGCTTCGCAGGAGCAACTTTGCGATCCATGTGTTTTTCGCCGGTTGCGTATCACATGGCTCGTGCGATTTATGATATGATCCCTGCCAACGGTTTGGCTATGTTTGCGTGGTGGCGTTTAGCCACCATGAATGTCATAGCCTTTGTTGCATGCTGGCTTTTTTCTATTTCTTCTCTACAAGTACAAATTCATCTGTATGAAATTTTTCAATGGGAAAAATTAATAAAAGGATGAATATTTATAGGTTTTCAATAACTCTTTTCAACTTATCTCTTACTTCAGCAGCAATATCTCCTAAAGATTCATTCTCGACCGAAACCATTGAAGATAAAGGATCCACAGCAGAAACTTCAATGATCCCAGGTTCCTTTTCTTGAATTATAACATTGCATGGAAGCATTGTGCCAATTTTATCCTCAGCTTGTAATGCCTTGTAGGCAAATGGAGCATTACAAGCACCTAAAATCTTATAATTATAGAAATCTACATCTAATTTTTTCTTTAAAGTTGATTTTATGTCAATTTCTGTAAGCACGCCAAATCCTTCTTTTTGAAGTTCTTTAATTGTTTTTTCAATTGCTTCATCAAATGTTATGTTGCTCAATGTGGTTTTAAAGTAATAATTCATCTTTTTGGTTGATTTTATAAAATAGTTTAAAAATATTCTATGCCTAATTCGTTTTCGGCTTGCTTACAAATAGTCTTGCATCCCCCGCCGCCGCAGAAACAACTCTTGCGCTCCCCCAAACCTTAGGCGGCGGTGGCTATGCAAGGTATTGAACAGTCTGTCCCGTCCTCTGGACGGGAAAGCCGCCCGCCTATGGGCAAAGCATCAGGCACCCCCTCCCCGAGCCGGGTCAAATCGGCTGGTAAGATAAGAGTTGAGGGCGAGACGAGCAAACCTCAGCGCCGGATTTTAGAGAAAAAAAGCTGTTTCCGAGGGGCCTGCGCCTAGCAAGGCCCTGCGGGGCAGCGCTCCGCCTCCGGCAGCATGGGCGGGATGGCTGGCGGTGCCCGCTGCCGGGCGGGGATGAGGCCTGGCGGCGGATTTGCCTCACTCCCGGCCCAGCACGCCTTCCAGCAGCACTTTGATCGCGCTGTAAGCCGCGTCTGCGTAAGGCTGCGCTGCCCGCTTGTCGTTGATAGGGTGGGGCAGATGGCGCACTGCTTCCCCCAAAGAAGCCTACGCCGGGCTCTTGCCCAGATAGGCAGCGGACAAAACTGCCTGGCGGATGTATGAAGCGCTGTAATGCTTCAGTTGCAGGTGCTCTAGCCCGCGCTTCCTTAATGGCTAAACAAGCAACCCAAATTTACCGCTTTCCAGATTTTTTTTATTGATTATCAGCGCACTGGATAGGGCGCCGCAGCAGGCTAGCGCTTGCGGTTTAGTTCAACTCTTGTATTGACGCACCTCCTCGAAGGTGCATGTTTTACTTAGTCAGAGGTGCGTCAATACCGCCTATGTACAGACCAGCCCCTCTCTCCCGAGAGTAGCCGGGCAAAACCCCATCACTCAACTAAACCAATCGAAGATGACCCAGGGTTTAGCACTGCACAGGCAAGCTCTGATCCATTGTCTGGGCAAAATATAGTATGAAGTTTCATGCCAGTCAATACCCCCAGCAAAAAAGTGCATTTTTCTCAAAAATCCAAGCGCTCCAATGGGCTTTGCACCCTTTCCCAGCCCACACAGGTGATGTGGATATAAGAGCTTGTTCAGGTTTTATCATTCGCGCCCAAACGGCCACTTTTTAGCTTATACTTCGTTGCAAAAACGGGCTTCGTAGCGCTGCTACTTTCCCTGATTCAAGTCTAGTGCCCCATGAACGAAATTCTTGACAGCCCAAGCCTTGCCCTTTCAGCGCCATGCTGCGTTGCTTATCGGTCGCGTAGCTTTGGCTATGCTCCCTCTTCCCGCCTTGCCTGACGGTGAAATGGCGGCGGCTTAACTATCAACAACTTCGTCCATGGGGCACTAGGGCCCCCCTTAATCCCCAGACTTGAATGGCCTAAGCAAAAAATTGACTGATTTTAGCATCAAAAACAAAACCTGAACAAGCTCTTATAGTTCTCCAAGCCAAAATTTGTGAACCTTGACTTGCTCTTTTTCCGTCTCGCTGCGTTAAAAAGCCTCACCGACTTCAGAAAGGCATCCCCTGGCCTGATCTTTTGAATTTAACCTTTTTTTCGTCGCCGATTCCACTTTTTTTCAAGAAGTCGAAAGATTCAGACAATCTTTTGCAAGATCTGGACAAGCCTCGTGCTCAGGCTTGGGCTAATTTTGTTATCCAGAAAGCTCTTTATGTGAACGGGCCGGTCATTTTATGCTTTCCTGACCGGCATTATGCGATAGATAATAGTCAACGAATGAGTTATCGTCTTCTTTGACCGCGTCGTTCCGGGTAGTGGATTTTCTAACCATTAAAATAGTAGTAATTATGAAAGCCAAACATTTACTCTTGATCTTGCTTTTAGCTATTCTTAGTAGTGGGGCGGTGCAGGCCCAATGGATAGGGCTCGGAAGCGGCGTTTCCGCTGCCAATCACCGGGTCTGGGGCCTGTCCGTAGCCGATTCTAATGTGGTTTGGGGGTTATCGTGGGATGCTGTGAGTAATACCAAGCCCGATTATCTCGTCAAGACCACGGACGGAGGTGAGAGCTGGGAAGCCTTACCAATTGAAATTCCCGAGGAGCTTTATTCGATACAGATCTTCGCGCTGGACGAGTTGAACGGTTGGCTGGCTGCCGCTGATGAACTAAACCCCATTTCCGGAAAGGTTTACAAAACGACCGATGGCGGTGTTACCTGGGTAGAACAAAGCAGTGGTTTTACCGGATTTAATGAAACCCCGGCCGCCGTTCATTTTTGGAATGCCAATGAAGGCGTAGCTTTCGGAGCAACTTGTCACTCCCAGTACAATGACCAGATCGCCATTTATACTACAGACAATGGCGGCGATACCTGGACCAAAGTGACCGGAGCCGGTATACCCGCTCAGTTATCGGGGGAAGGTATGTGTCTTTACTCAGGAAACGGCTTCTATGATGTCGTAGGCGATCATATTTGGTTTGTCAGTTCAAAAAACCGGGTATTTAGGTCCTCCAACCGGGGACTGCATTGGGAAGTGGCTGACGCAACAGCGGGCTCAGGAAGAATCACTTCGATCGCATTTAAGAATGAACTCGAAGGTATTGTCGTTACGGCTTTTCCAAATGGCGCCGCGCGCACCACGGACGGAGGATCTACCTGGACGCCGCTCTCCATCCCAAATTCCACTCAGGCCGCGCAGATCGAGTACATTCCCGGCACGGAGGGCAGCTATGTGGTGCACAATGCGGCCATCACCTGGGTTACTACCAACAACCGGATGATGGCGACCCATGATGACGGGGAAAACTGGGAAACCATCACCACCAATGCCAACCTGGATTGTGTCGAATTCCTTTCGCCGAAAACAGGTTTTGGCGGGGGGGTGATTACTAGCTCGACTTCCGGTGGTATGTATAAGTGGGCAGGCCCTTCTCTGGCAGGTCGCATTTACGTCAATAACGCCGCCACCGGCGCCAATACGGGCTTTAACTGGACCGACGCCTTCACCGATCTTCAGGATGCTCTCGCCGCGGCCGTGGAAGGCGATGAGATCTGGGTGGCCGCCGGAACCTATACCCCCGCCGGCCCCAATGGCGCTACCGCGGCTACTTTCCTCATCGACAAAAATATTCGCCTGCTGGGCGGCTTCGCCGGCGACGAAACCGAAGCGGACGCCCGCGACCCGGAGGCCAACCCGACAATCCTCTCAGGCGATTTGAACGGGGATGATGTGG
>CAYSPJ010000046.1:0-33139 GCA_964432875.1 uncultured Phaeodactylibacter sp.
CCGTGAGCATCCGTGAAATCCGTGGCAAACAACCTCTTGGCGCGCCTGGAGGGCAATTCACTTGGGCTCCCCCCTATCGCGGTTCTTTGAGCAAATCCGAGGGGACAAACTCTTTAAACCAAAGGTATTGCCCTGAAGGAGCGCAAAACAAATCAGCCTTCTTATTTTAATACTTACACCAAACCTTTTTTCACTTTCTGCAACTATTCAGGGCAAAAACCTTGCAAATTAAAAAACAGTCGTATTTTTCGGCATGAGTTTCGCTGGAGTTCAAAAAAGCGTTTCCCCAAACATCGGCGAATGCAAAATCCGCCACTCGCGGCCTCCAGCTTTTCATCCATAAAAAACCGTAACATTACGACAATATATCTTTATGGCAGGGTATAAATACACGATATTCATCGGCTTACTTTTGCTCTATTGCTGCTCAGGCTTTTCTGATCAGGCGGGAGTGATCTCCTACAACACCCACATCCGGCCGATACTCTCGGATAAATGTTTTACCTGCCACGGGCCTGATGCCAATCAACGCCAATCAGGGTACAGGCTCGATACCGAAGCGGGGGCTTTTGCGGCTTTGAAAGACGAAACCGACAAATACGGCCTGGTGCCTGGGCATCCAGAATTGTCTGAGGTATTCTTGCGTATCAGCGCCACGGATCCCGACTATGTGATGCCTCCCCCCGAATCCAATTTATCGCTCACCGCTGATGAGATCGCCCTTATCAAACAATGGATTGCCCAAGGGGCACCGTACCAGCCACACTGGGCTTTCATCCCCATTGAAAAACCCGCGCTGCCGAGGGTGAAAAACAAAAAATGGCCCCGCAATGAGATCGACTACTTCGTGCTCGATAAAATGAGCCAACAAGGGCTATCGCCCGCTGCTCCCGAAGAAAAGGAAAGGATGCTGCGGCGGCTGATGCACGACATCACGGGGCTGCCGCCTTCGCTCCAGCAGCAGGATGCCTTCCTCAAAGACCAAAGCCCGGATGCTTACGAAAAGGCGGTCGATCAGGCCTTGGCCAGTGCGCACTATGGTGAAAAAATGGCCGTGTTGTGGATGGACCTGGCACGTTATGCCGATAGCCACGGCTATCAGGATGATGGCTTACGTACCATGTGGCCCTGGAGGGATTGGGTCATCCATGCCTTCAATAGCAATTACGATTATAAAAAATTCATCACCTGGCAACTGGCAGGGGATTTGGTGCCCGAAAAAAGCAAGGAGACCATCCTGGCTACTGGTTTCAACCGCAACCACAAAATCACCCAGGAAGGCGGCGTCATCGACGAAGAATACAGGGTGGAATATGTGGCAGACCGCACCAATACCTTCAGCAAAGGCTTGTTGGCCATGACCTTCGAATGCGCCAAATGCCACGACCACAAATACGACCCGATTTCGCAAAAAGACTATTATGCAACCTTCGCTTTCTTCAATCAGGTCAATGAAAAAGGGCTGGTCGGAGATATCTCTCTGGCATCGCTGGCGGATCCGCCATACCTGACCATCACCAATGAAGATAAAGCGTCCATCCTGGCCTTCATCAGCAAAGCAGACACGATGGATGTGCGGGTCATGATCATGAAAGACAGCTCGGTGGTGCGCCCGACCTACGTCCTCGATCGCGGCTTGTACGACCGCAGATTGGAAGAAGTAGAGCCCTCGACCCCGGAGTCGATCTTAAAATTTGACGCAGCAAAATACGACAAAAACCGGCACGGGCTGGCGCAGTGGATGTTCGATGACCAAAACCCTTTGACGGCGAGGGTATTTGTCAACTTGATGTGGCAAGAGTTTTTCGGCAACGGCATCGTAAAAACGAGCGGCGACTTTGGCTTGCAGGGCGACTTGCCGACCCATCCGGAATTGTTGGATTGGCTGGCCTGGGATTTCAAGGCTCATGGTTGGGATATCAAGCGGCTGGTCAAACAAATCGTGATGTCTTCCACCTACCGGCAGTCCAGCGCTGTTCACCAAGCGAGCCTGGCCAAAGACCCTGAAAACGTCTATTTATCCAGGGGCCCCCGGCATAAACTCAACGCGGAGCTGCTCAAAGACCATATCCTGGCCAGCAGCGGGCTGCTCCATACCGAGATAGGCGGCCCCAGCGTCAAACCATACCAGCCCAAAGGGCTTTGGGAAGCAGCTACCTCCGGCCGCGGCCAGCTGGCCACCTACGTGCAAGACCATGGCACCAGCCTCTACCGGCGCGGCTTGTACCATTTCATCAAGCGCACGGTGCCGCCGCCATCCATGCTGATTTTTGATGCCTCCAACCGAGACCAGTGCGAAGTCAGAAGGTCCAATACGAATACGCCGCTCCAGGCCCTGGTGATGATGAACGATGTGCAGGTCCTGGAGGCCGCCGCCTATTTGGCCGGGCAATTGTGCCAAGGACAAGGCAGCCCGGAGGGCAGGATTGAAACCGCCTTCAGGAGGATCGTCTGCCGCCGGCCCAACCCCAAAGAGCAAAGCCTGCTCCTCGATTACTACCAGAGCAATTTGATGGCCATGACCGAAGAAAAAGCGGAGCAGCTGCTCTCGGCCGGCGAGTCGAAGCATGAAAACCTGGCCGACCTGACCGCAACAGCAAGCCTGATGCAGACCATACAATTGATTTATAACCTGGAAGAAAGCAGCATAAGATGAGTAACCCTTTTTTTGAAAACAGGCTCAACATCAACCGGAGGCACTTTCTGGGCAAGATGAGCATTGGCCTTGGCAGCCTGGCGCTTGGTTCCTTATTGATTAAGGATATTTTTAAAAACGAACAGGATGCACTGTTGGATAGCATCCAGCTGGGGCTGCCGCACTTTGCGCCCAAAGCCAAGCGCGTCATTTATCTTTTTCAGAATGGGGCCCCTTCGCAGTTGGAAAGCTTTGACTACAAGCCTGCCTTGACGAAGATGTTTGGGCAGGACCTGCCCGAATCTATCCGGGATGGGCAGCGGCTCACCGGCATGACCGCCGGGCAGGAATCATTCCCGCTGGTGGGCTCTTACTTCCCGTTTAAACAGTACGGGCAGTCGGGCGCCTGGGTAAGCGACCTGTTCCCCAATATTGCCAAAATAGTGGATGATATTTGCATCATCAAATCGATGCATACCGAAGCGATCAACCACGACCCCGCCCTTACCTTCATGCAGACCGGGGCGCAGCAGGGCAACCGCCCCAGCATGGGGGCCTGGTTGAGCTACGGGCTGGGGTCTGAAAACCAAAACCTGCCCGCCTACTGCGTCCTGCTCTCCAAAGGCAAAGGCAATGGGCAAGGGGTATACTCCAAGCTTTGGACCAATGGGTTCCTCGACAGCGTGCACCAGGGCGTGCAATTTAGCAATAGCGAAGAGCGGGTCTTATACCTCAACGATCAGGATGGCATCACCAGAGAAGACCGCCGGAAAATGCTGGACAAGCTCAATGAGCTCAATGAATTGAGCTATCAGGACCTGGGCGATCCCGAGATAAAGACCAAAATCGAGCAATATGAACTTGCCTACCGCATGCAAACGGCCGTGCCCGAAGTGACCGACCTCTCCAAAGAGCCAGATTCGGTCATTAAAATGTACGGCCCCGATTGTTTAATCCCCGGCACCTATGCCAGCAACTGCCTTTTGGCGCGAAAACTGTCGGAATCAGGTGTCCGGTTTGTACAAATCTACCATCAAGGCTGGGACCAGCACGTCAATTTGGTGGGCGAAATGCCCGGGCAAGCCAAAGATGTAGACCGGGCGTCCGCCGCCTTGGTGCAAGACCTGAAACAACGAGGCTTGCTGGATGAAACCCTGGTCATCTGGGGCGGAGAATTCGGGCGCACCAATTATTGCCAGGGCCCTTTGTCGGCCGAAAGCTATGGCAGAGACCACCACCCCCGGGCCTATTCCATCTGGATGGCCGGCGGCGGCGTAAAACCCGGCATCGTCTATGGCGAAACGGATGAGTTTGGGTACAACATCACCGCGAACCCCGTGCATGTCAATGACTTCCATGCCACCGTCCTCCATCTGCTGGGCTTGGACCATGAAAAGCTCATTTATAAACACCTCGGGCGGAGGTACCGGCTTACGGATGTGGCCGGCGAAGTGGTCAAAAATATCATTGCCTGATGGAGCTGACCAAGAAGATAGTCGCCAATACCAATTTGGGGCTGGCCGTGCTGTTGGTCTTTTTGTATCTTTTCGACCAAAACATCAGCCTGCCGGGATGGCTCATGCCACTGGGCAGGATGCATCCGCTGCTCCTGCATTTGCCCATCGGCATGTTTACCCTGGCGGTCATCTTGTTCCTGTTCCGCAGCCAGTTGGAAAAGAAGAGCCTGGAAAGCATCCTGGGGTTTATCCTGAGCCTGACTGCTTTGACGGCATTGGCCTCCGCCCTGGCTGGTTTGTTTTTGGCAGCCGAGCCAGGGGCCTATGCCGCTGATGAGCTAGCCTTACACCAAAATAGCGGCATGGCATTTGCCCTGGGGGTTTATATCCTGGCATCGTTTTACCCTGCCTGGCCCGCCGTATTAACTTCAATCGGTTTGCTGCTCAATCTGGGCCTGATGGTTTTTGCCGGGCACCAGGGCGCAAGCATCACTCATGGCAAAGATTTTCTATTCCCTGCCCCAAGCGGAGCGGGCACCATCGCTATCGAGGGGAACACCATCGCCTACAGCGCGCTTATCCAGCCTATCTTCGACCAAAAATGCGTTTCCTGCCATAAGCCCACCAAGTCAAAGGGAGATTTAGTGCTGGCAGACTCTTCTTCGGTCATCCAGGGGGGTAAAAATGGCCGCTTGTTCATCGCCGGCCAGCCAGAGCTAAGCCTTCTTTGGCAACGGATATCGCTACCTCTATCCGCTGAAGAGCACATGCCGCCTGATGGGAAGCCCCAACTGACCCAAGAGGAAATGGAAACCCTCCGCTATTGGATCCTATCGGGCGCGTCCTTTAGCCAAACCATCAATGCGTATAGCGAGCAGGACTCGTTCTACATCATCGCCAACCGCCTGCTGCAACGCCAGGCCGAAATGGTGAAAAACTATACTTTCCCCCCAGCTTCCCCGGCTGATATCGAAGCGCTGAACACCTCGTACCGCGCACTTCATGTGCTGCATCGCCATAGCCCGGCCTTGCAGGCAACCTACTTCCTGGCCAGTGCTTTTAGTGCCGAAAAATTGGTTGAACTGACCAAGGTAAAAGGCCAGCTCATCAGCCTCAACCTCAACAATATGCCCGTTGAGGACAAAGACCTGGACCTCATCGCCAAGTTTACGGAATTGGAAAAGCTGGCGCTGAACGGCACTAAAATCACCAGCCGAGGCGTCGAAAAACTGCAGCAATTGCCCAAGCTAGAGCATCTCTCCCTGGTCAATACGGCGGTGAGCAAGGATATCGAACCTTACTTTGCAGGCATGAAGGCTTTGAATAAGCTGTTCCTCTCCGACACCAGAATCTCAGCTGATGATATCGCCGCCTGGCAGAAAAAATACCCGCAGATCTCCTTTTTCTATACGCAGCCCGACAGCGTGCTGGCGGAATTGTCTCCGCCCATTTTAGAAAATGAAAATACCGTCATTAGCGCTGATGAGGCGATAAGCCTGACTCACCCTATCACCGGGGTTATGATCAAATACACCACTGATGGCAGCCTGCCAGACAGTACAAAGGGCATGGTATATCAACAGCCCTTCAAAATAAACAGCGCCATCGATATCCAAACCATCGCCTTCAAAGACGGCTGGCAGCCTAGCGAACCCATCACTTACAATATTTTCATGAAAGGCAACCCGCCCGAAAAGTGCCGGATCAACACGACGCCCTCCGATCAATATCCAGGCACGGGGGCCTCCACCTTTACTAATGGCGAAAGAGCCCCCATCACCAACCTCAAGGATCAAAACTGGATCGCATTCAGAGCGGCGCCTTTTTCGGCAACCTTCTCCTACCCTACGGCTAAGGCTATCCAGAAAATCTCTTTTGGCTATGCCCTACACGTGCCACAATACGTCTTTGCCCCTACCTGGATCAAAGTCTATGCCGGGCATAGTGCCGAGAACATGAGCTTGCAAAAACAGGTCAACCTCCCACCATTCGACCTTAAAAACAAGGACCAGGTAAAGCTGGAAGCCGTGCATATCCCCCTGGAAGGGAAACCATTTACACATTTCAGGATAGAAGCTCAAAACCTGCCCGTCATCCCCAGTTGGCATCCCGGGAAAGGCGAAAAAGGTTGGTTGTTTATTGACGAAATATTCTTTTACGAATGATGGACAGAAGACACTTCATCCTGGATTTGTCGCTGCTCTGTGCCGGCGCGCTCACCTTTGGCCCGTGGCCGGCGGGGCGGGGCAGAGAGCTCGTATTCGGGCATCATGATAAAAAATATACCTGGGATAAAAAATGGCCTGAACTCCAGGCTTCGAGGCCTTTCCTCAAAGATTGCCACGAGATGGTGTTTACCCATGGCAAAGACCTCATCATGCTCACCAACGATACCAGGAACAACCTCATCGCCTTTGATAAAAAAGGGCAGGTTAAAAGCGCTGGTTGCCACGAATTTCCGGGAGGGCATGGGCTGACCCTCGGCGGTGAGCCCGGCGATGAGTTTTTGTTGATTACCGATACGGACCGGCATCAGTTTTTCAAAACAAGCCTGGATGGCAAAATCATCCAGTCCTGGGATTATCCTGCAGATACCGGTAAGTATGCAAGCCCCGCCTCGTTCATCCCCACGGAGACGGCCGCCGCTCCCGATGGTAGTATCTATGTGGCAGACGGCTACGGCGCTCAATACATCACCCACTATGATAAAGATGGGCACCTCAAAAACGTATTCGGTGGCCGCGGGGAAGGCGATGAACACCTGGACAATGCCCATGGCATTTGCATCGATTACCGCCAGGAAGCCCCCACGCTGATCGTCACCGACAGGAATAGATGTTGTTTCAAGCGTTATACGCTGGAAGGGGAATACCTGGGGAAAATATCCATCCCCGGCGCCAACGTCTGCCGGCCGGTCATCAAGGGCGATTACCTCTATGCCGCCGTGCTCACCTCCGACCATACCGGCAATGCCAATACGGGCTTTGTCATCATCCTGGATAAAAACAACCAGTTGGTATCTGCCATTGCCGGGGCAACCCCCAAGTATGTAGACGGCATTTGCCAAAACATGTACCAGGCCATCCAGCTCTTCCGCCACCCGCATGACGTCGTGGTCGATGATGAAGATAACCTCTATGTATGCCAGTGGAACAGCGGCCAGGTTATGCCTTATAAATTTGCCCCGTATGTATAGCGTGCTTACCCTCCTATTCGTGGCCGCCTTACCCGTCGTCACATTGCTTGGGCAGCCACTGCAACTCAGCCCCCCAAGGGTAAATATTGGCCGGGCGATGCTGTCCGGAGAAGCCCTTGCTCTGGTTTATGATTTCAGGATGGAAGGCGCCCTCATCCGATATACCACCGACGGCACCATGCCCAATGAGTCTTCGGCCGCCTATGAGGACACCCTCTACATCACTACCCCCTCCTCTATCCAGGCACGTGCTTTTCATCCCGATTTCCTGCCTTCGGCTGTCGTAGCGTCCAGCTTCGTCCTGCCGGGCACAAAAATAGCCGAGTGCCGCATCAACCCACCCGCCCCCGCCTATCCGGGCGATGGCGCTGCCACGCTTCACGACCATCAATTTGGCGCATCGGACTTTAAAAAGGGATATATCGGCTACACGGAGCAGGCTTTGATTGCTGAAATCCGCTTTTCCAAAAAGCAAAAAATCCAGAAAGTCAAGGCCTCCTATTTAGTCAATCAGGGCGCATGGATTTTTGAGCCCGCGCACATCATCGTTGCGGATGGAAAAGGGCGCGTCCTTGCGCGCTACGATTTGCCTCAAGCGGGCCGCGAAAGCCCCGCTCAAAACCATATTGCTGAAATCAGCTTCCCAGCCCAGAGGCATAAGCATATCCAGGTGGCGGTGACGCCTTTGGCGGCTATCCCTTCCTGGCACCCGGGCAGCGGCAATCCTGCCTGGTTGTTTGTGGATGAGGTGTGGGTGGAGTAAGTATCCGCGCTTCGTGGGCCGTAAATGAGGATTTTGAGGACGAGCGTAACGCAGCTATCGGACTATAAAGACAGACACTAGGTAGGTGGACAAGGGGGCGCAACTTAGTACTATGTCCTGCTAGTCCGGCCAGCTAACGACTGGGTATCTGCGCGAAACGCTTTCGAGTTGAAAGCCCGGCCAGCATTATTGCGACAGGCTGCTAGGCATAAAAGCGCTGGGCTTCCTGCTACAAAGCCTCTAACCAGGCTATGGTTTTGCCTCTTTTCCTTGAAAAAAGACAAATGAAAATATTGCCGAAAGCAATGTGCCGATGCTTCGCTTGGAAGAAAGCATTGGAGGGCGAAGCTACTCCCCTTGCCTCCTTTCTCCGGCCCCGCCCTTGGCATGTGAGGGTCTGGCACCCAGGCCAGCCCCTCACTAATCCCCGGACCCAGCGATGCACACGAGCGCAAAGCCACCTTTTATCCCAGTCATCCGTTAAGTTGAAGACAATATACTCCCCGCTCACCCCCTCACCAATGCCAAGCCTGCTGAGCCACGCAAAAAGCCGCTGGTGCGGCGTAGGCCTATCCAAGTTAGCCACAGATTTTGCGGGTTTGCACAGAGCGGCCTGAGGGCAGCGTGTGGGATTTGCGCGGATTTTTACGCATTAGCCGCACGGTAGATTTGCATTGGACATCACACAGGGCGTTTAGCCCATATCAGTTGCAACCGCAATCCCAGGGGTGACAAAAATCACCTTTCCCGCTTGATAATAATCATCCGTCAGCGGAACTGAGGGGGACTAACTTGCCGCGAATTTTGAGAGCAAAAGTCAATTAATAAACGTAAAATATGAAGATTATTTTTTTACTCATCATTGTAAGCCTCATTGTCGCGCTCGGTTTCCTGGGGGCTTTCCTATGGGCTGTGCGTAGCGGGCAATACGACGACGAGGTCGGCCCGGCTATGCGGATGCTATTTGATGAGGACAAGCCGCAATCCGATAACCATCATAACACTTCAAAAAAATCTTAAGCCAATGGCGCAAGTTGAGAAATTCAGTTACGACAATGCCATCGTCCGCAAGTTTGCCTATGCCTGCATCGTCTTCGGGGTAGTGGGTATATTCGTAGGCTTATGGGCTGCCTTGCAGTTGGTATTCCCATCCCTAAATCTGGGCATAGCGGAAACCTCCTTCGGGCGCATCCGCCCGTTACACACCAATGCAGCGATTTTTGCTTTTGTGGGCAATGGCATTTTCATGGGGGTGTATTACTCCTTGCAGCGTTTGTTGAAAACGCGGATGTATAGCAACTTTTTGAGCGAGTTCCACTTCTGGGGCTGGCAGCTCATTATTTTGGCTGCCGCCATCACCCTCCCGCTAGGCATCACCAGCGCCAAGGAATACGCCGAGCTGGAATGGCCGATCGACCTGGCGATTGCCGTGGTTTGGATCGTTTTCGGCATCAACATGTTCGGCACCATCCTGAAGCGGCGCGAGCAGCACCTCTACGTGGCGATCTGGTTCTACATCGCCACCTGGGTGACTGTCACCGTGTTGCACGTCGGCAACAACCTGGAGTTGCCGGTATCGCTCTGGAAGAGCTACCCGGTCTTCGCCGGCGTACAGGATGCCCTCGTCCAGTGGTGGTATGGGCACAATGCGGTGGCATTCTTCCTCACGACGCCTTATCTGGGCTTGATGTATTACTTCCTGCCTAAGGCTGCCAACCGGCCGGTTTATTCCTACAAGCTGTCCATCATCCACTTTTGGGCGCTGATCTTTATCTACATCTGGGCTGGCCCGCACCACTTATTATATACCTCCCTGCCCGACTGGGCACAGTCGCTGGGCACCGTCTTTTCTATCATGCTGATTGCCCCTTCCTGGGGCGGTATGCTCAATGGCCTGCTGACCCTGCGCGGCGCCTGGGACCGCGTGCGGCAAGACCCCGTGCTAAAATTCATGGTCGTAGCGGTCACCGCCTATGGTATGGCTACTTTTGAAGGCCCCATGCTTTCGATCAAATCGGTCAATGCTATCAGCCACTATACGGACTGGACCATTGGCCACGTCCATATCGGCACCCTGGGCTGGAATGGCTTCCTGACTTTTGGCGTATTGTACTGGCTCATCCCCCAGATATTTAGCACCAAGCTTTATTCCCTGAAACTTGCCAACGTGCATTTCTGGATTGGCACCATGGGTATCCTGTTCTACGCCATCCCCCTGTATTGGGCTGGTTGGACCCAGAGCCTAATGTGGAAGCAGTTCACTCCGGATGGCTTCCTGCAGTATGGCAACTTCCTGGAAACAGTGACGCAAATCATCCCCATGTACGCCCTGCGTGCTTTGGGTGGCTTGCTCTATCTGGTTGGTTACTTCGTGATGATTTACAACTTATACAAGACCATCAAAGCGGGTTCTTTCGTCGCCAATGAAGCGGCTGAAGCCCCCCCGCTGCCGGTGGCCGTCAAGCATGCCGGCGAGCACTGGCACCGTTGGATTGAGCGCCGCCCCATGCAAATGCTCATCTTCTCAACGATTGCTATCCTCATCGGCGGTATGGTCGAGATATTCCCCATGGTGATGATCGACAGCCAGGTGCCGAAGATCGAGTCGGTCACTCCATATACACCGCTGGAGCTGGAAGGCCGTGATATCTATATCCGCGAGGGCTGCCTGGGCTGCCACTCCCAGATGATCCGCCCATTCCGTTCAGAAACGGAGCGTTATGGAGAGTACTCCAAGTCTGGTGAATTTATCTACGACCGGCCTTTCCTCTGGGGCTCCAAGCGCACTGGCCCGGATTTGCACCGCCAGGGCGGGAAATATCCCGACAGTTGGCACTACAACCACATGCTCGAGCCGACCAGCATGTCGCCCGGCTCTATCATGCCGCCTTACCCCTGGTTGATCGACAATGACTTGAAGACGAAGCATACTGCGGCTAAGATAAGGGCGCTACAAGCTTTAGGCACGCCTTATGAGCCGGGTTATGACCAAATAGCCGTTGACGACCTGAAGAAACAAGCCGCTATAATCGCCGCCAGCCTCCGTAAGGACGGCATCGAAGGCGAAGGCCTGGAGAATAAGGAAATCATCGCCATGATTGCCTACCTGCAACGCTTGGGTACGGATATCAAGCCCAAGCCGCAAGCAGCGAGCGGGCAATAATACCCGGTTTTGAGGTTCGCGCCAGGCATCACGCCTGGCGCGAACCCCAAGCTCCTAAACTTGTATTTGCTCATTTAAAAAATCACAAACCGTGTTCAAACATATCCTGGAAAGCGCCGGCAGCATCAATTGGATGGCCATCTCCGCCTTAGTCACTTTTGTGGTGATTTTTATGGTCAGCGCCGTATTGGCATTCAAACGCGACCCGGCATTTATCAATAAAATGGCAAACATGCCACTTGAAGACTCCAATCCTGTTAACGCTGAAACTGATCGTCATGAATCGCAATAAAACCATCAAATCCATCAGCGCAGTGCTGCCTTTGCTCTTCATGGCGGCAATTGCTGCAGCGCAGGACGCCCAGGGCTCTGCCGACCCTTACTTCTACAACCGCTTGTTTTCCAACGCCCTGATCATTACTGCCGGCGTTGTGCTGCTGGGCGTCATTATCGCCTTGGTACATTTGCTGAATGTCATGGTCAAAGTTCAGCAAATCCGCATCTATAAGGAGCAGGGCATTGAAGCTTACCTCCAAGAGGTCAAAAAGCCTGCTCAGGTATCCTTCTGGGATAGGATGTATAAAAAGTGGACCGCAGTGGTGCCCGTGGAAAAAGAAAAGGACATCCTGATGGATCACGACTACGATGGCATCCGCGAGCTGGATAACACCCTCCCGCCCTGGTGGGTAGCGATGTTCTACCTCACGATTGGCTTTGGGGTCATTTATTTCAGCTATTACCATCTATTCAGCGCAGGCCCAAGCTCGGGCGAAGAATATGAAATCGAGATGGAGCAGGCGGAGCGGTCGGTACAAGCCTTCCTGGCAACCCAAGCCAACCAGGTAGATGAGACCAACGTAGAGGCATTGATGGAGGAAGCCCCCCTGGCTGCCGGCGAGCAGATTTTCCTGACCAACTGCGCCGTATGCCATGGCACCCAGGGCGAAGGCGGCATCGGCCCCAATATGACTGACCCCTACTGGGTCCACGGAGGGAACATCAAGGATATTTTTAAAGTAATCAAGTATGGGGTGCCGGAAAAAGGCATGATTGCCTGGAAAGCCCAACTCAGCGCCGGCGATATGCAAAAGGTAGCAAGCTACATCCTCAGCCTACAGGGCACTAACCCGCCCAATGCTAAAGAGCCGGAAGGTGAGCGCTACGAGCCGGAAGAAGCACCCGGCGAGCCAGATAAAGAGGCTCAGGGCGAGACCCTGGGCCTGAATTGATCATCACATGAGAGGCATCGGGCACGTTTATCGGGTCTGACGCCTCATCGCAATTTTAGCTATGAACTCAGCAGAGCCAATTAGAGACACGGAGGAATTCCGCGATAAAATCGCGACAGTAGACGAGCGGGGTAAGCGGATTTGGATTTACCCCAAGAAGCCGAGCGGCCGCTATACTAATGCCCGCACTTATCTGAGCTGGGTGCTGCTGGCTTTCCTCTTCGGCGCGCCTTTCATCAAAATCGGGGGGGAGCCGCTGCTCCTCTTCAACGTCCTGGAGCGCAAGTTTATCCTCTTCGGCATCGTCTTTTTACCCCAGGATTTCCACCTATTCGTGCTGGCTATGCTCACGCTGGTCGTCTTCATCGTCCTGTTCACCGTAGTGTGGGGGCGGCTCTTTTGCGGCTGGGTGTGCCCGCAGACCATCTTCATGGAGCTGGTTTTCCGCAAAATCGAGTACTGGATCGAAGGGGATGCCGGAGCGCAGCGCCGCCTCAGTAATGCTCCCTGGACGACGGATAAAATCATCAAAAAAGTGGGCAAGCAGGCGATTTTCTTCGCTATTGCTGTCCTGGTGGCCAATACCTTCCTGGCTTATATCATCGGTGCAGAGGAAGTGATCAGTATCGCTACCGAGCCGATTGCAGAACACTGGACTGGTTTTGTTGCCCTGATGGTCTTTTCGGGGGCATTCTACTTCGTCTTTGCCTATCTACGCGAGCAGGTCTGTGTGACGATATGCCCCTACGGCCGCCTGCAGGGCGTGTTGCTCGACCGCAACTCCATCGTGGTGGCTTATGATTTCGTGCGGGGCGAGCCGCGCGGGAAAATCCGCAAAGGGGCTGATAAGGAAGGATCCAATGGCAAAGCCGCCGCCGCCCCCAATCCGGTTGCCAACATCCGCGCCGAGATAGCGCAGGTACCTGAAGGCGCCGCCCTTGACCCCGTGCCCTTTTCGGGGGGCAACCCAGCTGAAAGCATCAAAAAAGCCCTGGGTGACTGCATCGACTGCAAGCTTTGCGTACAAGTGTGCCCCACGGGCATTGATATCCGCGATGGTACCCAGCTCGAGTGCGTCAACTGCACAGCTTGCATCGATGCCTGCGATGAGGTGATGGACAAAGTCAACCGCCCTCGCGGGCTCATCCGCTATGACAGCTACAACGGCATCGTGGAAAACCGCAAAAAGCTCTTCACGCCACGCGTGATCGCCTATACTGCGGTCCTGGCGGTATTGATCGCCGTCAACATCGCCCTGCTAAGCGCACGCTCTGAACTGGACGCCTTACTGTTGCGTACGCCCGGCATGTTGTACCAACAAGCCGAGGAGGGCCGCATCAGCAACCTGTACAACTACCAGCTTATCAATAAGTCTAAAGAAGAGCTGCCCGTAGAGTTCCGCCTGGGCGGCGGCTTGTCGGGCCGGGTGCGCATGGTTGGCGAAAGCCCCAAGGTCAAGCCGGGCGAGATGGCCAAAGGCTCACTCTTCATCGAATTGGACAAAACAAGCCTTGAAGGCCGCAGTACCAAGATTTTTGTTGAAGTTTATGCCAACGGCAAATTGGTAGATAAGGCGAAGACGAGTTTCCTCGGGCCGGGGAGGTGAGCGGGCTAGTACGGTTGGCTTGCCTAAGGCGTTAATAACAAACAACAATTGTCATCACCAAATAAAAAAGCAAGAGCCATGAAAATCAACTGGGGCACCGGGATTGCCATTTTTTACAGCATTTTCGTGCTGGTGTTGGTTTACTACGTCATCAAATCTACTACCTTTGACAACAGCTTGGTTTCGGAGCAGTACTATGCCGATGATCTGGCTTATCAGCAGCACTACGACAAGCTGGTCAACGCCCAACAGCTGACCGAAGACCTGAAGATATGGAACAAGGTGCAGAAAGCCGAAGTAGAGCTGGTTTTCCCCGCTGAAGTGGGGCCCGTATCCGGGCTGATCCACTTTTTTTGCCCATCGGATAGCGGCAGCGACTTCAAGCTGCCGGTCAAGCCAGATGCCGAGCGGATACAGCGCATCCCTACTACTGGCTTGCGGCCGGGCTTGTGGAAGGTGAAAGTGGATTGGCAGGCTGACGGCAAAACCTTCTTTAAAGAGCAAAGCATCACCTTGCAAGCTTTATGATATGATACTTTGGACGGCATTCACCATCGGCTTGTTTGGGAGCCTGCACTGCATCGGCATGTGCGGGCCGATAGCTTTGTCGTTGCCTTACCAAAGCGCTGGCCGCCTTCAGGCTGCCGGCAACCTATTGTTATACAACCTGGGGCGGGTAGTCACTTATAGCCTGCTCGGCTTGATCATCGGCTCATTAGGGCGTGGGTTTTTCCTGGCGGGTTTCCAATCACACATTTCTATCGCTTTGGGCATAACCCTTTTGCTAGTTGCGTTGTTGTCTGTTGATGTAGAGAGCCGCATTTTGCGCATTCCGCTCATGCAGCAGCTCAACCAATGGGTGAAGCAGCAATTGGGCCGGCTCTTACGCGGCGGGGGCGCGGGCAAGTTATTTGCCATTGGGCTTTTAAATGGGCTGCTGCCTTGTGGCCTGGTTTATATCGCTATAGTAGGCGCTATTACCACGGGCAGCATGCTACAAGGTGCTTTGTACATGGCTTTATTTGGCCTGGGCACCATCCCTCTGATGCTCGCTACCGCCTTGGCAGGGCAGTTCATCAAGCTGTCCTGGCGTATCCGGCTGCGCAAGCTGATGCCCG
The DNA here is from genome assembly GCA_964432875.1 of uncultured Phaeodactylibacter sp. Lineage (GTDB taxonomy): Bacteria > Bacteroidota > Bacteroidia > Chitinophagales > Saprospiraceae > JACJYE01. The sequence continues at coordinate 15,168 of CAYSPJ010000046.1, forward strand.
TATTCCTGGCAGCCATCGCGCTGCTCTTCATCTTCCGGGGGCTCAACTTCAACGTGCCCGTTGAGCTGCGCTTCTGGGAGGATTTGCAAGAGGTGCCGCTCTGCCATTGAGGCTCGACATGACGGATACGGCGCAGGCGGGCAGGCAGGTGAAACTTCCGTAAAAGCAATAACCAAACAGCAACCCGAAACCAGGGGGCTAATTTTGAATCAGTAGTTTAGTATGATCAAAACAGATATTTTGATTGTCGGTGCCGGCCCGGTGGGCTTGTTTGCCGTTTTTGAAGCCGGCCTTTTGCAGATGCGATGCCACCTTGTAGATGCCCTGGCACAGCCAGGTGGGCAGCTTGCCGAAATCTATCCCAAGAAGCCGATTTATGACATCCCTGGCATCCCGGCCATCAACGCCCATGAACTCGTGGAAAACCTCATGCAGCAGATCGCCCCTTTCAAGCCGGGCTTCACCATGGGCGAACGGGCTGAAACCCTGGAGCGCCTGGAGGATGACAGCTTCCTCGTCACCACCAATAAAGGCACCCAGATCAACGCTCCGGTGGTGGCTATCGCTGCCGGGTTGGGCAGCTTCGAGCCGCGCAAACCGCCCATCGAGAATATCGAAAGCTTTGAAGACCGCGGGGTAGAGTACATCATCAAAGACCCGGAATTCTACCGCGGCAAACGCGTAGTCATCTCTGGAGGCGGCGATAGTGCTCTGGACTGGACCATCTTCCTGGCCGATTTGGCGGGCGAATTGACTCTGGTACACCGGCGCACGGGATTCCGCGGCGCCCCCGATAGCGTCGAGAAAGTGGAAAGGCTGACCGGGGAAGGCCGCGTCCGCCTGATTACCGAAGCTCAGGTCGTCGGCCTGCGCGGCAATGGGAAATTGGAGAGCGTGCTCATCGCCCATAAAGACAAAGGCGAGTTTGCCAAAGAAACGGACCACTTTATCCCCCTTTTTGGGCTGACGCCTAAAATGGGGCCGCTACAAGACTGGGGGTTAGAAATGGACCTCAAGGAAGGCATCAAGGTAGATACTTACGACTACAGCACCAACATCCCCGGCATTTTTGCTATTGGTGATATCAATACTTATCCGGGCAAGCTAAAGCTCATCCTCTGCGGCTTCCACGAGGCTACCTTGATGTGCCAGTCTGCTTTCAAAATCATCAACCCCGATAAAAAGCTGAGCCTGAAATATACCACAGTGCAGGGGGTTACGGGCTTTTAGGAGCGGCTGGGCTAAATGGCCGCTTCTAGCTGCTCTTTCACCATTCTTTAACACGCTGCCGGTGCGCTCTGTGCAGCGTCAATCCACTGGTATTCCAGCCTACCTGTAAGGCGTTTGATTTTTTTTACAAAATATGCGACCCAAAATTGACTTGGTGTTGTTAATACTTCGTAGCTTTACAATACTTTGATGTAAAATTAAGTTCTTTGTCAGTAATGTTTGCCAGGAGCATATTTCAAAATGAAGAAATGGCGCTGATTGCGCCTGGCACAAAAAAAGAGTGCTAAAGCCCCCCTTAAAGCCAAGTATATCCAACACCCAAACAAGTACGCTAAATGAAGTTTGCTTGTAAAATTTCCTAACCAAAAATCTTGGGTTCATGACTGGAACATCCTTAAAACACCGATTGGCCCGTGCCCGTTTGGCCTTAGATCACACCCTTCAAAAAATCCTTGACATTAATAAGCGGCGAAAAAACCGCCGCCGAGACAAAACAGAACAACCGGAAACAGAGCTGCGTATCCTCAACAAAATGGCCCAGACCCATGCCGTCCTGGTTCGCCTTTATGAACGCAGGATAGCGGAGCGCCCTAGCCCGTCGATGGTGCCCACAAAAAGAGTGGCTGCCCCGCCGATGGCGACGGGGTGGCACAGCGATGATGCCCATGCCTATGTGCCACAGTTCCCATCGAAAATGCCTCGTCATTGGAATGAGGATGACAGGAGCCGGCCAGCCACTCATCCCGATTCCTCATCAAATGACCAGAAGGGCTTGACGCTTTCGCCTTAGATGCTGGTCATCTTATCCTGAATACGGTTGACTAAACCGGGGATAAAAGGGCGCAGCTCCTCCAGCAAGTCGCGCAATTGATACTGCTTGGCATCCAGGTGGTCTAATTGTTGCAGGGATTGCTGGAGGAGCTCGCTAATTTCTTCTTTCCCCAGCAACATCTCCTTGTATTGCGCTACGGCATTGTACCACAGGATGGTAGGCAGATAATTGGCATTCTTCTGATACTGCCGCTCGCGGTCCAGCAAGGTGTATTTGCGCACTACCTTTAGCAGCTTAGGGTATTTCTCCTGCTGGAGCAAGGCCTCCAGATAGGAGGAAAAAAAGATATGCCAGCGGTGTTCGAAGATTTCCTTCTTGTAGGCTTGCAGGAAAGACTCGGCATAATTCTCGGCATTGCGATACTGCTGGTTGTAGTTCAGGCACTTGAGGTAGAAAGCTACGAATCCGATCCGGTTGTGGAAGCTCGGTGAGTTTTTCATCTCCGGATAGGCTGCGCGCATCAACTGAAGGGCATCCTGATATTTTTTCTCCCGCAGCAGCACGGCGCTGAGGTTGTTGACATAATGGATGTAGTCACTGTTTTTTTCTCGTACCGAGAGGTAGCCGTAATACTCGGCCTTATCGTATTCGTGGAATTTAGTATGGAGCAGCACTCGGTTGCCGTAGTAGTTGAGCAACAGCCGCCGGGAATAGTAGGTGCCCCGGCTGAAGAGTTGATCGATATAATCGTACTTGGCGCGCAGCTTTTCAAATTTGCGGTAGTTGAAGTAGATGAAGGTAAGGCGCACCAAGGCCAGATAGCGGTTTAGCCCATCCAGTTCTTCGTTGTAAAACACCTCGCCCAGCCAATTTTCCCAATGGATGGATTGGGCCGAGTTTTGGGAGTAATGGTTGACGATGTCCAGCGTAGCTTCGTGCAAGCGCTCATAGACCGCTTTGCACTCCTCGTATCGGGGGCGGTAGCGCTTCAGGAAGTCGTCGGCTGTCTTGTGGTGCGCATAGCGCATGCGGATGAGCAGGTAGTGCCGGTACAATTGCACCAGCTCGTAAAATTTGGTGAAGTAAAAATCCAGGGCTTCGTATTCCCGGATGTTGCGTAGCAAGTGCTTCTCTTCCAGCGGCTCGATGGCATCAGTCATGATTTGCCGCTCCATCTTGCTCAGCCAGTCAAAGCGGGCATCCACATCAGCGGCTTGCAGGCGTTCTTCGATCCAGCTCTTGAGATTAGAGTATTTGCGTTTGTCCAGCTCCGCATCATAAGGGGTAAACTGCCGGATATTGCGGCAATTGTAGTCCATGCGCTCCAGTATACCTAGCTTGACATCGTCTTCAAACTGCTGGATGGACAGCAGGTAGGCTGTCTCGTGTGGCAGCAGTGTATTGGCAAATTCCGTAAATTTCTGCAATTTCATCCTCATGGCGCATCCTGGTTTGTTTTCTTAGTAAAGACAAGCCCTGCTAAACGCCTACAAGATAAGCATTTTATTGAGCACAGCAGTAAAAAAACGGCAAAGCTCGTGTAGTTGCAAACATGCCCTTGCTTTTCCGAAGAAAAACAAGGGCATGTGCAGATTGTGTTAACAGCCGGGTTGCGGCGGCGGTAGATCACATGACTAGCCCGCCATCTACGCTGAGGGTGGTGCCATTGATGAAGGCCGCCTCGTCAGAAGCCAGGAATACGAAAGCGCTGGCAATTTCCTCGGGCTTGCCCATGCGGCCTGCCGGGGTCCTTTCTTCCAGCATTTGGATGACTTTCTCAGGTACGGTAGTGACCATTTCCGTGGCGATGAAGCCTGGCGCAACGGCATTGGCCGTAACGCCTTTGCGGCCAAATTCACGCGCCCAGACTTTGGTGAGCCCAATCACGCCCGCTTTGGTCGCCACGTAGTTGGCTTGGCCAAAGTTGCCGTAAAGCCCGACCAGAGAGGAGGTGCTGATGATGCGGCCGTAACCGCGGTCTACCATATAAGGAGAGACGGCCTTGGTGCAGTTCCAAACCCCGGTGAGGTTGACGTCAATGACGAGCTGCCACTGCTCGGCAGTCATTTTTTTCATCGTCGAGTCCCGGGTGATGCCGGCATTATTAATCAGGATGTCGATTTGCCCAAAATCAGCTGCTACTGCTGCTGCCGTCGCTTCTACGCTGGGCAGGTCTACGGCATTCACTTTATAGAACTTGCAGCGGTCGCCCCCATATTGAGCTGCCAGTGCCTTGCCGTCTTCTTCGTTGATATCCCAAATAGCTACTCTGGCGCCTTCTTCCATGAAACGCAATACACTGGCCTTGCCGATGCCGCTGGCACCGCCGGTAATAATCGCAACTCTGTCTTTGAGTCTGTTCATCGTTTTTCTTTTTGGTAAGGTAATAATAAGGAGGGCTTTCGATTTGCCATCCAAATGCTGAATACTTGCTTCAAATATAGTCAAAAAATAGCTTCGAAAGAGAAGATATTGGATGCTGTAGAGGTTGACTTTAAGGCGATATTTGAATTATTTTTTTGATAAAATTCTGATTGACATAGATTTGTGCTGTGATATAAAGCAGGGTGACGAAAAGCAGCATTTGGAATAGAAGCGATAAATTTAGACCTTTGCCGAAATCATAAACCAAGAGATCGTTATGAAAGAAGTATATATCGTTGCAGCAACGCGCACTCCTCTGGGTAGCTTCGGCGGCGCGCTTTCTTCCGTGCCCGCCCAACGCTTGGGGGCCATTGCCATCGCCGGGGCTTTGGAAAAAGCCGGCATCCAGCCCGAGCAAGTAGAAGAAGTGTTTATGGGTAATGTGTGCTCGGCCAATTTGGGGCAAGCCCCTGCCCGCCAGGCCTCGCTGCTGGCCGGCATACCCGATTCAGTGCCTTGCACCACCGTCAACAAAGTCTGCGCTTCTGGCACCAAGGCCATTATGCTGGCCGCTCAGTCTATCATGCTCGGTTATCAGGATATCATCCTGGCAGGTGGTATGGAGAACATGAGCATGGTGCCCTACTATATCCCCAAAGGCCGCTACGGCTACAATTACGGCCACGGCCAGCTCATTGACGGGATGCTCCACGATGGCCTGACCGATGCTTACAGCCACCAACTGATGGGCGGCTATGCCGATCAGACGGCTAAGGAATACCACATCAGCCGGGAAGAGCAGGATGCTTTTGCGATCCAATCTTACCAGCGCTCGGCGCAAAGTGCAGAAAGCGGCATTTTTCAGGAAGAAATCGTACCAGTTGAAGTGCTCCAGCGCAAAGGCGATCCGCTGGTTGTCAGCGAAGATGAAGAGTACAAGCGCGTGGACTTTAAAAAACTGCCTACCCTGCGCCCGGCTTTCTCCAAAGATGGCACCGTGACCGCGGCTAACGCCTCCACCATCAATGATGGGGCTGCAGCCCTGGTGTTGGCCAGCGGTGAAAAAGTCAAGGAGTTGGGTTTGAAGCCCATCGCCCGCATCGTCAGCTTTGCTGATGCGGCCCAGGCGCCCCAGTGGTTTACCACCAGCCCGACCAAGGCCGCGCCTCTGGCGCTGCAGCGCGCTGGGATGAAGCTGAGCGACATCGATTGCTTCGAGGTCAACGAGGCCTTCGCCGTAGTGGCCCTGGCTTTCAACAAGATACTGGACCTGGACCCCGCGAAAGTCAATATCCTCGGCGGAGCAGTTTCATTGGGCCACCCCCTGGGCGCCAGCGGCGCGCGCATCGCGGTCACCCTCTGCAATGCCCTACGCCAGCAAGGCGGCCGCCACGGCCTGCTCTCGATCTGCAACGGCGGCGGCGGCGCTTCGGCCATGGTGCTGGAAAGGGTGTCGTAAAGCTCATCGGCTCAGAGCGCCCCCGCGTTTTCAGATCACACCATGCTGATTAAACCATACAGTGAGGATAGCTGTTAGTATAAGTTATGGGGAGCATGCCGCTTTTTGACCAAGCGGAGGCAACCACAGCGGTGCCCGTTATTGGACCCAACAGCCCACCTGAAGTATTCAAGGCCATGCTAAATTGCTCCCCGCCGCGGCTTAGCCGCAGCGCCGCAGGGCAAATAAATAGAAATGGCACAAAAAAAATTATTGTTATTCAAGTATGGCGGCAACGCCATGGTCAACCCGCTGCTCAAAACCCAAGTCCTAACTAACATCTGCTCCCTCAAAGCAAAAGGCTTCGATATCGCAATCGTCCATGGCGGGGGCCCCTTTATAAAATCGAAGCTGGAGGAGGCAAATATCCACTCGGAATTTATCGACGGGCAGCGCAAAACCTCGCCCGAAGCCCTGGAGCATATCGAAATGGTCTTGAAGGGGCAAGTCAACGGCAGTTTGGTTTCCATCATCAACCGCCTGGGATATAAAGCCGTGGGCTTATCCGGGAAAGACGGGCGTTCGGTCATCGCGGAAAAGCGCTGGCACCAGCACGTGGAAAATGGGAAAACCGAGATGGTTGACCTGGGGCAAGTCGGCGATGTCGCCCGGGTAGATCCCACCCTGATCAACTTATTGTTGGCCAACGATTTCATACCCGTCATCGCTTGTCTTGCTGCGGACCAGGCCGGCAACGACTACAACATCAACGGCGACATGTTCGCGGGCCATTTGGCTGGCGCCTTGTCTGCTAGCCATTATATCGTATTGACCGATGTAGATGGGCTGCGGCACGACAAAGACGATCCTGCTTCCCTGATCCAAGAAATCAAAGCTGCCGAGCTGGGCGTACTGAAAGCCAAAAACATCATCCAGGGCGGTATGACCCCCAAGGCCGAATCATGTGCCATCGCCTTGGCTCAGGGGGCACAATCAGCTCATATCATCAACGGGACTGCCCCAGAGCAGATAATCGCGCTTTTTGAAGGCCGGCAAACCGGCACCACCATCAAGCAATAACTATCATATCATGAAACAAAGCACCAACGAAACTTACCAGGCACTCGATCAGAAACACTATCTGCAAACCTTCAGGCGCTATCCGCTTACGTTAGCGCGTGGGCGCGGCACCCGCTTGTGGGACGTAGATGGCAAGGAGTATATCGATGCCTTGGGGGGCATCGCGGTCAATAGCGTCGGGCACTGCCATCCTAAAGTAACGGAGGCTATCCAGCAGCAGGCAGCTGAGCTCATCCACATCTCCAATTTCTACCTCAGCAAGCCGCAGGCCGAGCTAGCCCGCAAGCTCGTGGAGCTATCGGGGCTGGACCGCGCTTTTTTCACCAATAGCGGGGCAGAAGCGGTTGAGGGCGCAATTAAAGTTGCCCGGAAATACGCCCATAGCATCGGCCGGGGCGGCACGGTCATCTCCTTTGAAAACAGCTTCCATGGCCGTACCTTAGCAACGATCGCAACGGGTAAAAAGCAAATGCAAGTAGGCTTTGGACCCATCCCCTCAGGCTTCAAACAAGTGCCCTTCAATGACCTGGAGGCCTTGAAAGCAGCGATTACAGAAGAAACTGCCGCCATCATCATCGAACCCATCCAGGGCGAAGGCGGCATCCACGTAGCGGGCCGGGCCTTCCTCAAATCGGTGCGCGCCCTTTGCGATAGCCAGGGCATCACCCTGATTTTTGATGAAATCCAATGTGGGATGGGTCGTACGGGCAAGATGTTTGCCAAGGAACATTTTGGGGTGGAACCCGACATCATGACTTTGGCAAAAGCCCTGGGTGGGGGCGTACCCATCGGCGCCATCCTCTCCAATGAAAAAGTCAGCTCGGCCATTAATTTTGGAGACCACGGCACCACCTTTGGCGGCAACCCGCTGGTATGTGCGGCAGCATTGGCAACCATCGGGGTCATCGAGTCGGAAGGCCTGCTGCAACAGGCCGCGGAAAAAGGCGATTGGTTAAAATCAAAGCTTGCTGCCCTTAACCATCCGGCGCTGAAAGAAATACGTGGGATGGGGCTCATGATCGGCGCAGAATTTGATTTTGAAACCAAACCGCTGGTGCAGAAAATGCTAGAACACGGCGTGTTGGCCAATGCTACCGCCGGGAATGTGCTGCGCCTGTTGCCGCCTCTGAACATCAGTTACGCAGATCTGGAACAGGTGCTGGCTGCACTAAAAAAATCATTGGCAGAAATCACCGTCCATGTCTAAGAAAAAAATAGGGATAGTAGGCGCCACTGGTTATACCGGATCAGAGCTGGTGCGCATCCTCACCAATCATCCGGATGTGGAGATCGCCGCAATCACTTCGCAGAGCAGGGCCGGCGAGGCGTTCTCCGATGTACACCCTTTCCTGCAGGGTATCGCCGACCAGCGGTTGCTCTCGCTCGAGCAGCTTGGCGAACACGAGCTCGATCTGGTTTTCCTGGCGCTGCCGCACGGCGTTTCCATGGATTTTGTAAGGCGCGCTGCAGGCAGCTCGTTCAAAATCATCGACCTCTCTGGTGATTTCCGCTTGAATTCATCCCTGGATTATGAAAAGTGGTACAAAATGGAACACACCTATCCAGAAGGCCTGGAGCGGGCCGTTTTTGGATGCCCGGAATTGTTTGGCCGGGAAATAGCTGCGGCTAGCTTGGTGGCCAATCCTGGCTGCTTCCCTACTAGCGCCATCCTGGGCTTAGCGCCTTTGCTGTCGGCACAGCTGATTGAGCCGGCCCCCATCATCGTCGATTCAAAGAGCGGCGTCACGGGGGCTGGGGTAAAGCCAAGTGCCGTCAACCTCTTTTCTAATGTGAATGACAACTTCAAGGCCTATGGGCTCAAGCAGCACCGCCATACCATCGAAATGCAAGGGGTATTAGACCGCGTATCGGGGCAAAATACCCTCATCCAGTTTACGCCCCATTTGCTGCCGTTGGACCGCGGCATCCTGACTACGATTTATGCCCGGGCGACCCAGGATATCGAAGCGGGCGCGTTGAGAGGCCGTTATGAAGGCTTCTATGCTCAAGCCCCTTTCGTGAGGCTGCGCAAGCAAGCGCCGACGATCAAGGACGTCCGGGGTACGAATTATTGCGATCTATATGCGACCTATGACCAGCGCACCGGCATGGTGATCGTCATCAGCGTGATTGATAACTTGTTTAAAGGCGCGGCAGGCCAGGCCGTACAAAATATGAACCTCATGTTCGGCTTTGACCAGGCCCAGGGCCTCCGGCACATCCCTTTGAATCCATGAATCGCATCGTTTCGAGCTCCTGCAACTGGCGGCTTTTCAAAATGGCCAGGAGCGGCGAGCTCTCTACCAATGATAAACGCACGACAAAAACATGATTAAGAACATCACCAACGTAAGAGGCATCAAATGCTGGGGCGCGCATACCGGCGTCAAGTCGATGCGCCGCGACCTGGCCATCATCTACTCTAAAGTGCCGGCCAGCGCCGCTGCTGTATTCACCCAAAACCAATTGGCCGCCGCTCCAGTCGTGCTCTCTCAAAGGCATATTGCTGATGGGCAGGCACAAGCCATCGTCATCAATGCCGGGAATGCGAATGCGGCCACCGGAGAAGCCGGGATGCTAGGCGCCGAAGCGATGGCGCAGTCGCTTGCCGACGAATTGGGCATTGCGAAAGAACTTGTGCTGGTGTCTTCTACCGGCGTGATTGGCGAACCTTTCCCTACAACGGAAATCGTAGCGGGCATCCGGGAAAATACCAAGAAGCTCACCAATAAATCCCAGGCAGGGTCATTTGCGGCAAATGCTATTTTGACTACCGATACTTTTGCTAAAGAAGGCTTCCTGGAGTTTGCCATCGATGGCCGCCAGATCAATATGGGGGCGATTGCTAAAGGCTCGGGGATGATCCACCCCAATATGGCGACCATGCTGGCTTTTATCGTCACCGATGCCGCGATCAAGCCTAAGCTGCTGCAAAAAGCGGTGAAAAAAGCCGCCGACAAATCATTCAACATGATTACGGTAGATGGCGACACCTCTACCAATGACATGGTGGTGGTGCTGGCCAATGGCTTGGCGCAAAACAGCCTCATCAAATCCTCTAAGGAAAAAGGCTATAAGGTGTTCAAAAAGAACCTTGATAAGATGATGATCCACCTCGCCCAGCAAATTGTCTCGGACGGGGAAGGCGCTTCCAAGTATATCGAGTACCAGGTGGTGAATGCGCCCGACAAAGCATACGCCCGGACGATGGTGCGGAAAATATCGGACTCCTCCCTGGTCAAGGCCGCGATGTATGGCCGCGACCCCAACTGGGGGCGCATCGTCAGCGCTGCTGGCAACGCGGGCCTGCCTTTTCATTTTGAGCAAACGGACCTGTACCTCGGCTCCGACAAAAAGCTGGTCAAGGTCCTGGAAAAAGGCACCCCCCTGGAATACGACCGCAACTTCTTGAAGAAACTATTGCGGGAATCTCACCTGAAAATCCGGCTCGACCTCAATAACGGCAAAGCGAAGGCCAAAGGCTGGGGGGCCGATTTGACGACCGACTACGTCCTGTTCAATTCCGTTTATACGACCTGAAGCCCTCAGGGTGCTGCCGTGAGCAACGCCGCAGGCGGCGTTGCCGGGGGCGTGATGTCGAAAGGCGCCGATGAGGATTGGGGCACGGGCGCATTCGAGAACAGCACCAAGGGCAGCGCCAGGGCCGCATCGACATCCCGGATGCGGATGGTCACCCGTGGTAGCGAGGAAGAGGAGCCGTCGAGGCGCTCTGCCACTTCAAGTACCTCAAAAGCTACCAGCCCTAGATTGGCACCCTGAAGGTTGCCTTCCAAGGGGGAGTAATTGATGCTGACATCGCTGTCATACACTACGGCAAGCACCGTTTTGCCGATGAGCATGGCCAAGCCGGTGGCACGCAGCGGCGTCACCGCAGGGGTTTTGTCCAACAAGGCTTCGCGGTCGTCATCGGGGACGGGGGCGCCCAGGCCAGGGCCGGGCACCAGGAAGTTGAGCGAGCCACGGTCTCGGGGGCCGGCATCTTTCCAGGAGGCAGGGATAGCCTTGAGGGCAAACCAGCCTTCATCGCCTACCTGGCCGGTGTACAGGTCGATGGTGCTGCCGACGTTTTCCTGAAAATAACGCAAAGGCAGGCGCAAGCCGATATCGGCAAGCTGGTCGTTGACATCGATAGCAGAAAAATTGTTGGGTGGATTACCGTTGTCGATGCTTTCTTCATCGATGATCAGAAGGACGACGGCATCAGCGTTGATAAGGTCGTCGTCCGAGCGGTCGTCCTCCTTGCCGCAGGCTGTAAGAGCCAATAAAGCGGCGATGCTGAACATCGTCAGCCATGGTTTTGGGAATGGATGTTGCATGGTTTTTTTATTTTGTGCCCCTGTTTAACCTCATTCCAAGGCTGAATATTGCCTTTAACATCATACCGGAGGCTCCACAAACCAAGGGCTCTGAGCAAGTAGCCTAACCCGAAAAAACAGTTCAGTCAAGCATTATATCGCTTTTGTCCATGTTGGTGCTTTTGCGCTTAAATATTTGTTTATCAATGCTTTGTATTTAACGCACCGGGTGTTTGCTTCACAAAGTCAACCCCATTTGTCTGGAAAGGGCTATTGCTTGCAGGGGCACAATAGTGTAATTTTGACAACAGAAGTAAACAAAGTATTTTCAAACATAAAACTATGATCATGGCTGGCATGAAGAATTATTATGACCAAATCCTGGAAAACCAGAAGGGGCTATTCAATACGATGACGGACTACAACAAGGCCGTTATGGAAATGATGATGCCGGATAAAGCAGCAACGCAAAAAGCCGGCGAATTGATGAATGAGTACTGGACCCGCTACTTTACCATGATGGAGAAGATGGCGACCAAGCAACACCTCGAAGCTTATCAAAAGGATTTCTGGGGCAGTTTCAACGCCGATTATACCAAGAACATGGAGTTGACGATGGAGTTGTATAAGAAGAGCATGGATTATTTCCGGGGCCTGTGGTCCAAGAACATCGTCGAAACGCAGCAGCAGCGCGTCCAGAAAATCACCGAGTTGTATCAGGAGACCGTGAAGGCGGCATATGATGCCAACACAGCCAATGCCAAAGTAGTCGAGCACTACTTCGAATAAACGATTGCTCCCCCTGGCAAAGCCAGGCAGCGGGATGAGGAGCGGCGCTTGCCCTGTTGATCCCTTCATGCGCCCTGGCTTTACCAGGGCTGCTATATTTTAATTTTTTTGAAAAAAACTCGATTTTATGAAAAATCAATTTGATCTCTTTATAGAAGGCCAAAAAAAAGCCATGGAATTCTGGAGCAAACTCTCAGAGCAGGTAGTACAGGCACCTCAGGCCAATGGCAACGGCAAAGGCAAGTCGAGCCACCAAGCTCAGGATGTCGTCGCTGATTGGTACCAACAGCAGCAGGCTTTCTTTGAAAAATCGATGAAAGCGATGGCGGACCCGCAGCAAGCTATGAAAAATGCGCCAGAACAGATGCGCGAGTGGATGGATATGCAGACGAGCTTCGCCAAACAATGGACGGACTTCTACCGCGATAATGCAGAGAAGATGGGTATGGGCATGAATATGCCGAGCTTTGCCAAGATGTACCAGCCCAGCGAATTCTTCCAAGAAGGGATGAGCGGCTGGAAAGGCTGGATGGAGCAGACCAACAAATGGATGAGCGATCAGGTTTTGGCCAAGATGCCATTTAACATGCGCCCCCACTACCAAAACTTCATCGAAACCTTCGAGCTTGTACACCGCTATTGGGAGCCGATCCAGCGCCTGATCAAAAATGGCATCGACAACAAAGAAATGGTGGATAAATACTTCGGCCCGGATGCTTACCGCAAAGTCGTCAACCAGATGATGGGCTTCCGCCCGGTGGGCAACCTGAGCGATGCTATCGAAAACGTCAACCAGTGGTTTGAAGGCTACTTTTCTTTTTCCAAAGAAGAAATGGGCGATTGGGCATCGGTCAGCGAAACCTGGGAAAGCAAGATGAAAGACTATATCTCCAGAGGCAACGTGCCCTTCTTTGAAATGGCTGCGGAGTTCAACAACCGCCTCAATGATCAACTGATGCCGTTCTACAACATCATGGCTCAGGGGCGGCAGACGGAGGTAGCGAAGCTCATGCGCGACATCCAATTCGCCTACACGGCTTTGCTGCTCAAATCGACCGAATTGCAGACTAAAGCCTACGAGGCTGGCCAGTTTGCCCTGCCCGATACCATCCGCGATCTTTACAAACAGTATAAAGAGAATCCGGAAGTCATCGACTTTGAATTTTTCTTCAACCACTATGTCAATACCCTGGAAAACGCTATGCTGGAAACCCTGCACTCGGAAGATTATTCCAAGCTGCAGTTTGAAGTGACCTCTATTGGCACCAGGATGAAAGGCATGACCGATAAAGTGGTCGAACTCATCTCTACCGATTTGCCGTTCCTCACCAAGAGCGATGGCGACGACTTTGCTAAAGAAGTGACTTCCCTGAGGCGGAAAATCCGCAGCCTGGAAGAAAAAATCGCCTTGATGGAGAAGAACCTCCAGCCGGCAGCTCCAACCACCGCCGTCAAAGCAGTGGAAGCCAGCTCGGCTAGCCGCCGCAAAACTCCGGCAAAAAAGTAAGGGCGATAGCCTGCCGGATTAAAGATTTTTCATAGGATAGAGCGTAGCGGGCGGTACTTGGTGCCGCCCCGCTTTACCCCCTTTCATTAAAACCAGTTTTATCAACCAAGCCAGAGCCCGGCTTCAGCTTGCCGGAACATCTACCAGGCGGTGACGGGCAGGCCAAAAACTAGAGCAATGAGCAACAATCAAACTGCTAATATTGGAGATCAGCTACTGGAAAAAGTAAATACCGTATCGGATGCACTGCGCAATATCGCCGTCATTAAGGATGTGGATATCGCCACTGCCCCCCGTAAGGTGGTTTGGGAAGATGGCAAGGTCAAGTTATACCACTTTGAAAACGAAGCCAAGATCAAGGCTAAGGTGCCGGTGTTGATCGCCTATGCCCTCGTCAACCGCTGGGAGATGCTGGACCTCCAGCCCGACCGCAGCCTCATCCGCAAGCTGCTCAGCGAAGGCCTGGACGTCTATGTCATCGACTGGGGGTATCCTACCCGCATCGACCGCTACAAAACCATCGAAGACTACGTCCTGGGCAATATCAACGATTGCGTGGATTTCCTCCGCCAGGAGTACAAGCTGGAAAAAGTCAACCTCCTGGGCGTTTGCCAGGGCGGCACCTTCAGCTTGATGTACACCTCGCTCTTCCCGGAAAAAATCAAAAACCTGGTCACCCTGGTGACTCCGGTCGATTTCGACAATGACGAAGGCCTGGTCTTCAAGTGGGCTAAAGACATGGACGTGGATGCCGTAGTAGACGGCTTCGGCGGCATCGTGCCGGGCGACTTCCTCAACGCGGGCTTCGACCTGCTCAAGCCCATGAATAAGGTGCGCAAGTACATGGCCTTGCCGGAAACTATGGCCGACAAGGGCCGCCTGATGAACTTCCTGCGCATGGAGCAGTGGGTTGCAGACAGCCCTGCACAGGCTGGCGAAACTTACCGCCGCTTTGTCAAAGATGTCTATCAGAAAAACCAACTCATCAAAGGCGAGCTGGAGCTCGGCGGCCGCAAGGTCAAGCTGGAAAACATCAATATGCCGATACTGACCATCTTCGCCAAAGAGGACCACATCGTACCGCCGGAGACCACCACGCCGCTACACGACGTAGTGACCTCCAAAGATAAAGAATTGATGGAATTCCCGGGCGGGCACATCGGCGTCTTCGTCGGAGGCCGCTCGCAGAAGGTATTGGCGCCCGCCATCGCCAAATGGCTGGCCGATCGCGATAAGTAAATCTTTTTAGCCCTTAAAATCTTTGTTCGTCTGGTAAATACCTGGTTTTAATTTGGTTAGGGCTTAGCTGGCTGGAGGAGTTCCTTCAGCCAGTTTTTTTTGACATATAGAGCAGCTGGTAAGGCCAGGCCTGAAACATCCCCCTTTGCAACTTAGCGTCATTTTAAGCGTTCAATTATCCGATATATTATCTGCTTTGGCCCAGCCAAACCCCTGAATCTAACTATTTACTATGACGATAAGTGACCAAGCGCAATACGTTTTCCAAACCGTGCCCGGCGACCCGCTCAAGGCCCTGCAATATACCTTGCCCAATGGCATGAAGCTGCTGATGAGCATCAACGCCAACGAGCCCCGCATCTTCACCAACATCGCCGTACGAGCCGGCTCCAAACAAGACCCCGCCGACGCTACCGGCCTGGCACACTACATGGAACACATGCTCTTCAAAGGCAGCAGCCGCCTCGGCGCGCTCGAATGGGAGCAGGAACGGGTTTACCTCCAGCAAATCTCGGATCATTACGAGCAGTACCGCCAAACGGAGGACCCCGAAAAGCGCGCGCAGATTTACCGCGAGATAGACCGCTTATCATTTGCTGCCGCCCAGTTGGCGGCGGCCAATGAATACGACAAATTGGCCGGCGCTATCGGTGCCAAAGCCACGAATGCCTATACCTGGGTAGAGCAGACCGTCTATGTCAACGACATCCCCAGCAACGAGCTGGAGCGCTGGATGCAGCTCGAATCCGAGCGCTTCCGCATGCTGGCTTTACGGCTTTTCCACACCGAGCTGGAGACGGTCTATGAGGAGTTTAACATCAGCCAGGACCAGGATACCCGCAAGGTCAACAACGCCATCCGCTCGGCGCTTTTCCCCCAGCATCCCTATGGTACGCAGCCGACCATCGGCCTTGCCCAGCACCTGAAGAACCCTTCGTTGGCCAAGATACAGGCCTTCTTCCAAACCTATTACGTGCCCAATAATATGGCCATCATCCTGGCTGGCGATTTTCAGCCGGAAGAGGCGGTGCGGTTGGCGGAGCGCTATTTTGGCCACTATCAGCCTCGCCCTATCCCGCCCTTCACTTTTGAGGAACAGCCCCCGCTCGCTGGCCCCTTGCGCCGTGAAGTGCAGGGGCAGCAAGCCGCTTTCGTCGATATCGCCTGGCGCCTCGATGGTGCCCGTACCAACGCGCCCTTCATGCTGGAGATCATCCAGCAGCTGTTGTTCAACTATCAGGCAGGCCTGATGGACCTCAACCTCAACCAGCAGCAGCGCCTGTTGGAATCTCATGCCTGGTCTTGGGTGTACGAAGATTATTCTGCCTTTGGCCTTTATGCCAAACCCCGCCAGGATCAACCGCTGCCCGAGGCAGAACGCCTGCTGATGGGCGAATTGGAGAAACTCAAAAACGGCGATTTCGAGGATTGGCTGTTGCCAGCCGTCATCCGCGACTTGCGCCTGCAAGATATCCATAGCAACGAATCGAACCAAGGCCGCGCCCAGGACCTTGTCCAGGCTTTTATCCTGGGTATTGACTGGCAGCGCATGACCGGGCGCTTCGCTTTTTGGGAATCGCTGCGCAAAGAAGATATCGTCGCCTTTGCCCGCGAGCATCTGCGTGAAGACAATTGCGTGGTCATCTACAAACAGCAAGGCAGCGACCCCAACCTCATCAAGGTGGAAAAGCCTCCCATCACCCCGGTAGAATTGCAACGCGATGCGCTCTCCGCATTTGGCCGCGCATTTCTCGAGGTAGGGACGCCGCCGCTGGCCCCTGTATTTGCTGATTTTGAGCAGGCTATCCACCGCCGGCAGCTGCAAGCTGGTTTAGATTTCGACTACGTATACAACCCCGATAATCAAATCTTCCGCCTCGACTTTGTCTTCGAGATGGGCAAGTTTCACGACCCCTTGCTACCCCTGGCCCTGCTCTACCTGCCTTACCTGGGCACCTCTGACTATAGCGCCCCGGCCCTGCAGCAGAAGTTGTTTAGCCTGGGCCTTTCGTTAGATTACAAGTGCACCAATGAAACGACTTATCTGACCCTCAGCGGGCTGGATGAATCGCTGGAAGAAGGCCTGCGCCTGATGGAGCACCTGCTGGCAAAAGTGCAAGAAAACCAGGCGGCCTTGGATAATGTCGTTTCCGATATCCTGAAAAAACGCGCCAACGCCAAAAAAGACCGCTCCAACATCCTGAGCAATGCCTTGGCAGATTATGCCTGCTACGGCCCCGATTCGCCTTTTACCTACCGCCTGCCGGCCGCAGAGTTGCAAGCGCTCCAGCCAGAACAGTTGACCAGCCGCATCCGCCGCCTGTCTGCCTATGAGCATACGGTATATTACTACGGCCCCCGCGCAGAGGACGATTTGGCTGCCTTGATCGGCCGCCTTCACCAGCGGCCTGCTCAACTGCTACCCTTGCCGGCGGCGCGCGCTTTCCAGCAGCTGCCCACCGAATCTAATGAAGTCTTGCTGGTCGATTTCCCCATCGTACAAGCTGATGTGATGCTGCTCTCCCGGGGTACTCCCCAATTCAGCCTGGCGCAGCATCTGATGCGCGAATGGTACAACGAGTACTTCGGCTACGGCTTGTCTTCGATCGTCTTTCAGGAAATCCGTGAATCCAGGGCGCTGGCTTATTCTACCTACGCGCTTTTCACCTCCCCCAACCGGCAGGGCGAGGCCCACTACCTGAAAGGCTATGTGGGCACCCAACCCGATAAACTGAGGGAAGCCATCCCTGCTCTGGCGGGCATCATCGAAGAGATGCCGCTCATACCCAACCAGGCGGATCACGCCCGGCAGTCTATCCTGCGGCGCATCGAAAGCGAGCGGATCCTGCCCTCTAGCTTGTACTGGGAAGCCCGCGCCGCCGCCCGCCTGGGCTATCAGCAGGACCTGCGCCGCTATGTTTACGAACACCTGCGAGATGCCAATGCCAGCCTTCTGCAATCTTTCCAGCAGCAGCACGTCAAAGGCCGGGCCTTCAAATACCTGGTTCTGGGCAGCCGCAGCGCTATGGATTTGCCGTTCCTGGAAAGCATCGGCCCCTTGCGCCAGTTATCGCTCGAGGAGATTTTTGGAGAATGATGCGCAATCTATTTTCCCCAAGGCTAAACTCGCAGCTCGAGACTCGCAGCTAACTAAATAGTTTCTACCCTTTAACCCTTAACCTTTAACCCTTAACCTTTTTCCTTCCCGCCTCACTTTGTTCAGACGGGATCTCGCTT
>CAYSPJ010000046.1:33239-36130 GCA_964432875.1 uncultured Phaeodactylibacter sp.
TTAACCCTTAACCTTTTTCCTTCCCGCCTCACTTTGTTCAGACGGGATCTCGCTTCGCTCTATCCCGCTCTCGCTTCGCTCGTCCGGGACGCCAGCGTTTCACTTTTCACTTTTTCCTTTTTACTTTTTACTTTTTACTTTTCACTTTTTCCAAACCACAAACCCTAATCAGATGCGCCAATACAAAGTAGCCTGTGCGCAGGCGACGCCAGCAATTTTCAACAAAGGCAAAAGCTTGGAAAAAGCAATACACTGGATTGAAGAAGCCGCCCGCCAGCAAGTTCAATTGTTGGTGTTTCCAGAAAGCTTTATCCCGGCTTATCCGGCGGGGCTGGGCTTTGGCACCGTAGTGGGTAGCCGCACTGAATCCGGGCGGGATCAGTTTAAGGAGTTTTGGGAAAACAGCGTAGAGGTGCCCGGCGAAGAGACGCGCTTGCTGGCAGCGCTGGCGAAGCGACACCAGATGTACCTCGTCATGGGGGTGACGGAGCGGGATGCGGTGAGCAAAACCCTTTACTGTACCCTGCTCTACTTCAGCCCCGATGGCCAGCTGATGGGCAAACACCGCAAGCTGAAGCCTACCGCCGCCGAGCGCCTGATCTGGGGCGACGGCGACGGCACGACCCTGGCTACTTTTGCTACACCTCTCGGTAAAATCGGCGGGCTGATCTGCTGGGAAAACTACATGCCCCTGGCGCGGATGGCCCTGTACCAAAAGGGCGTCGAGCTCTACCTCGCCCCCACCGCCGATGCCCGCGATAGCTGGAACAGCACGATGGTACACATCGCCTGCGAAGGCCGGTGCTACGTAATCGGCTGCAACCAGTACTTCACCAAAAGCGACTACCCGCCCCATCTCCAAACCGAACTGGCGCCGGACCGCCCGGAAACGCTGAGCCGGGGCGGCAGCGTCATCGTCTCCCCGCTGGGGAAAATCCTGGCTGGCCCGCTCTACGATGCCGAAGGGCTGCTCTGCGCCGAAATAGATCTGGACGAAATCATCCGTAGCAAGATGGACTTCGACCTCATTGGTCATTACAGCCGGGATGATGTCTTCGAGTATCGGGCCCAAGGGCAGCCGGAAATGGCAGATTGGCGGCAGGTGGGGGATTCGTAGCCCACAAGGTGGGCACCGCTTGATGAGATGGCTTTTGTCTGCTGGGCGCATTTGCGCCAGACACCCTGCCTGGGTTGGAATAGTTGGGGAGAGGAGCTGTTTTTCTATTCAGGCTCAGACTGATCCCTTTCTTTCAATAAATCGTATTTCTTCTGTTTGGCCTTCCAGCGATCCATGGCGTACTTCTGCATGTCTTCAACTTTATCTTTCTCATCGACGATTTCAAAACCCAGCAGGGTTTCAATGATGTCTTCGAGCGTCACAATACCATCCATTCCGCCATATTCATCAGTAATTAAAGCGATCTGCTCTTTGTTGAGCAACAATTCCTCCCAAGCGGAAAATAGCGTGGTGAATTCGGTCAGGATTACTATTTCGCGCTTGATATCCTTTAGTTTGAGGTTAAACTGATCTTCTGCCAATTTTTCAAATACCAGTTCTCTGAAAACATAGCCGGTGATGTTGTCCCGATTGTCCTCATAGATAGGGATGCGGGAAAAGTGCAGGAAATCTTTATTCTTCAAAAATTCTTCCAGGGTCATTTCTTCATTGGCAACTACCACCACGACTCTTGGCGTCATGATTTCAGAAACCTTGATGCTTTTGAGTTTGATCAGGTTTTGGATGATTTTATTCTCTTTGTCGCCAAAAATCCCTTCCTCGGTCCCGATATTGGCCAATGCAGATATTTCTTCTCTGCTCGTAGTGAGTTCTATTTCTTTTTTCGAGAGCAGCCTGGTCAAAATGGCGGAGATGATTACTAAGGGGTAGGTTATGAAAATCATCGCGTTGATGGTGTTGGCCGCGACGCTCATCAATTCTTTGTTATAGTTAGCCCCCAGTGTTTTGGGGATGATCTCGGTCAATACTAAAATCAAGATGGTCAAGACTGCCGATACTATGCCAAAATAGGCTTCGCCAAAAACGACGGTCGCTTGTGCGCCGACTCCTGCCGCGCCTACTGTATGCGCAACGGTATTTAATGACAGGATTGCCGACAAAGGTTTGTCGATATCTTCTTTTAGTTTGAGGAACATTACTGCTGGCAGCTTGCCTTGCCCCGCTTCTGCTCTTAAAAACGACAGGGGGATGGAGAGGAGCACCGCCTCCATGATTGAGCACAAAAAGGAAGTGAATAGTGCGATGAAAAGGTAAGTAAAAAGTAAAGTCATGTCATTTTTAGTTTGCGACTTTGACCGAACAGCCAAACAAGCGTTGTTAGTGCCCGCAAGATAAGCGACACTATTCATTCATCCAAACCCGATTTGGCGTTTTTTTGGGCGCGCGCGAGGGATTAAAGGGTAGGGGGCTAAAACTCGAAAGTTGAGGAAACCTGCCGCGCTCCTTTCTGGCCGCGCAGCTTGGCATTGGCCGGCAGGTTCCTTTAGGCTGCCCAGGCTGAAGCGAGGCAGAGCAGGCAGCCTTTACCTGCCGCTGCCCGTTTGTTTTGTGGGCCGTCAGATTACACCTCGCGCTGCTGGGGCGGGCCAGCGAGCATTTTCAGGTGACATCTCCCCTGCCAAGCCATCGCCGGCCGCGGCAGGTGTAATCTAAAAACGCGGGGCTCCAGTCAAGTTCCGGCTTGGATGCCGGGGGGCAGCGGGCATAGCCATCAGGTTAAGCCATACATAAGCGCTTCGCTACTCATTCCCCCTTTCCAAGGCTACCCGTCTAATGTTGGATAGGGATTGCGCAGCTGTGTACGGTATGCGGTGTAATGGCTCTACAAGAGGACCTTTCAACCTAGGATGTTCAAAACTCCGCCCAGAGCCTT
>CAYSPJ010000047.1:0-35053 GCA_964432875.1 uncultured Phaeodactylibacter sp.
GAGCAGCGCCTTAAAGCCGTGCTTCAAAAGAGATGCCTAAACTTCATGCTCCTGCTGCCAAGCATGAAATCTGACGACCCTAGCAAGGTATCTGCCTTTGCGCTTAATTCTACGGCATTGCCCTGGAGGGGCTGCAGATTGGAAACCAGGTGGAGTTTCCCGGAAAAAACGCAACCCAATCACATCGACCAAGTTGGTCAAGACCAAAACAGTGGGAACAGATTCCTCTTAAAAACGGCCTTATGCAACAGCCTAGATGTCACCACCTTTCAGCTGGTACCAGAGAGGCATGCAGCAGGCCGCCTCTACGGCATTTTTATTTCCCCCCTCTTAGCCTCCAGTTTACTCCGCCGGGTCAGCGCTAAAATCCACGTCGCCGATTTTTATACCCAGAAGGTTGAGCGGGCCGGGGCTTTGCACGGAGAAGGGCACTTTTGCTGCCAGCCCGTCATAGACTTCATCAAAAGGCTTGCGCGGCATAGCAAACTGGTAATTGGGGTCGAGGAAAATCCAGGAAGGCTGGTCGGCCAGTTCCTGGTCGATACCCAAGATAAGGCGCCTCAGGAAAATGAGGTCGAGCGTGGTGATCTTGCGGTCGCGGTTGACGTCAGCAGCGATGAGTTGGAGGGTGCTGGGGAAGGTGTCAATACCGAGGATGTGCCGGCTCATGAGCACGATATCCAGGGTGCTGATGCCATTTCTGGGGTTGAAATCGCGGCTGCCAGACAAGTAATAAGTATCTTCCTGGTCGAAAAGGCTGGTGAAGGAAAACTGGCCGCCCGGTCCGGAAACCGCCAGGGTATCAGGATTGCCTTCTACCAGGATCGAGGCTTCGGGCAGGGCGCTGCCGTTGGGCAACAACACGTTGCCCGCCGCAGTATAACTCACGGGAGGCTTTACCGCGCCGGTGGCCGCCACCGCAGCGTCCAATGCGGCAATGGTGGCTTGTTGATTTGGGCCCCGCACGTTGTAGTTAACCGTGCCGTCGGGGGCGATGACTACGAAGGTGGGCGTACCGAAGAAGGTGCCGTAGGTGCCGTTGGTGTAAGGGATAATGGCTGATAGGCTGCCGCCGTCAGCGCCTACGCCCGGGAAGCTGTGCCCGTGCATGTTCTTATAGGCGGCCACTACGGTGTTGAGGTCATCCGCTTTGTTGCTCAGGCTGATCATCTCCATGTCGGCGGTGCCGGCACCCCACGACTGGTAGAAAGGCTCCATGAGCGGCGCGATGGCGTTGCAAGGCGGGCAATAGGTGAAAAACAGCTTGAGCACTACCGTTTTGCCCTGGTTGAGGTGGTCGGCATACAATTGATGCTGTTGGCCGTCGCTATCAGTGACGGTGAAGTCCGGTGCCGGCGGTTGCCCGTGTAGCAGGCTAAAGCAGCACAAAAACAGCAGGCTGAGTAGAGATACTTTCATCGTATTTCGGTTTGGCGTTTTTTATGATGTGGCCAGCAGAGGTCCCCACAGGACTAGAACGCTTTCAAAAATCTGCTGCTAAGATACCGATTTTTTCTTAGGTCGGTACAAGCTTATTTTGAAAAAACGTTTTTTCGCTAATAATTTTTACCTTTGCGCCACATTTTTGAAAAATGCAAAAAGTTGTATTCCAGGATTTAGGGTTGATGCGTTATCAGGAAGCCTGGTCTTATCAGGAGTCCAAGCTCAAAGAATTGGTAGACAGGAAGTTGAATAACCGGCAGCTGGAGAAGGAAGGCCATGCCCCAGAACCTCTTAGCCACTACTTGCTCTTTTGCGAACACCCGCCCGTCTATACCCTGGGCAAGAGCGGCTCGCTGGAAAACTTGCTGCTGGATGAGGCTGGGCTAGCCAAGAATGGGTTTGAATTCTTCAAAATCAACCGCGGAGGAGACATCACCTATCACGGCCCTGGTCAGATTGTCGGCTATCCCATCTTCGACCTGGATGGCTTCTTCACCGACATCCACCAATACGTGCGCTACCTGGAAGAAGCGGTCATACGCACCATAGCGGAGTACGGGCTGGAAGGGATAAGAGTGCAAGGATATACCGGGGTGTGGCTCGAAGCCGCCAAGGGTCAGCCGCTGCGCAAAATCTGCGCCATCGGCGTCCACCTGAGCCGCTGGGTTACCATGCACGGTTTTGCTTTCAATGTGAATACCGAGCTTTCCCATTTTGACAATATCATCCCCTGTGGCATCAGCGATCAAGACAAAGCAGTCAGCTCTTTGGAGCGCGAGCTGGGCCGCAAGTTGCCCCTGGAAGAAGTAAAAGATAAATTGAAATATCATTTTGCCGCTTTATTCGGATTTGAGTTTGCGGCTTAGTTGCAATAAGGCCCATGAAAAAGGATATACCCAACTTGAAAGTGGAAGACATTGCCATCGCCGTGGTACCTCGCGCTGCCGACGCCCTGGAAGAGGAAATGTGGGACACTTACCTCATCAATCTCAAAGCAGAGCCAATCTCCAATGTACTGGTCAATTCCAGGGGTTATGGAGAAATCGACGGTGAAAAAATGCGCACCACCACCCTGCGTCATTTTTTTGAAGAAATAGGCCCCTTATCAGCCGTGAAAATCGAGCCTATCCAAACAAAATTATTCGGGCTGACCAACGAATACTGGGTGAGCTTTGTTCATGATGATTACATGTACGACAAGAAGTATGTATTTGTACATGGGAGTATTTCCGAAAGCCATTTTACCACCATCCCCTTTATCAACCGCAAAGGGGTGATGATCCGTTAATCCTAGTACATGAGCCATCAATTGAAAACCAAGCGCGTCAGTGAGTCCAAGACCATCATGACCGAAATGGTGATGCCCAATGACACCAACCCCATGGGCAACCTCATGGGGGGGAACCTGTTGCGTTGGATGGATATCGCCTGCGGCATTTGTGCCGGCAAACACTGCGAAGCCCATGTGGTCACCGCTTCCGTAGACCACGTCTCCTTCCAAAAGCCCATCCGCGTGGGCGATGTGGTGACCCTGGAGGCAAGCGTCACCCGTACCTTCCGCACCTCCGTAGAAATTTACGTCGAGGTGTTTGCCAACGATATCAAAGGCGGCAATGCCCGCCGCTGCAACCATGCTTACTTTACTTTTGTAGGGCTGGATGACGAGGGGCACCCAATCCCGATCCCCCCGGTGCTCCCCCTTACGGAAATCGAACAGCAGCGCTACGACAGCGCCCCTCGCCGCCGCGAAGTGCGCCTCATGCTCGGCGGCCGCCTCAAGCCAGAGGATGCTTCGGAAATCAGAGCTTTTTTGTTTGATAAGGGCTAGGGTAGCATGAGTTGCCTGATAGAAACCGGGCTAAACAGCCCATGGAGCAAAATACGGCTCGGTCAGATGCACCAGCAGCCCTAACTGTCGCTTACTATCCAAATTTCAAATTTGTAACCCCTGGATGGCTTGCCTTTTACTGAGAAATCCTAGCTTTATGCCCATTTAACAGGTCATGATGATGAAAAAGACATTCCTCTTTGCTGTAGCGCTGGGCTTTTTGTTTTCCTGCGGGCAAAAAAATACCGGCCCCCAAGCGCCCGGCGGCTTCCCTAATGAAGATTTCTGGATGGCGCGCAATTACCCCGACCAAGGCTTCGCGCTATCGGCTTACCTACGCGGCTTGCAGCAGGCGCGAGAGTCGGTAGCCTGGCGAAATTTCACGGGTTTTGAAGAAGATTGGGCGCTGTGCGGGCCGGGCAATCTCGGTGCCCGCATCAATACCATCGCGGTACATCCGCAAAACGAGGATATCATTTTCGTGGGCTTTTCCCGTGGCGGCGTCTGGCGCACCACCGACGGCGCGCAGACCTGGGTGCCGGTATTTGACGGACAACTCCTACTCGCCATCGGGCACATCTCCTTCGACCCTTCCAACCCGAACACCATTTACGTCGGTACCGGCGACCCCAATATCAGCGGTTTCCCAGGCATCGGCGACGGGGTGTACAAAAGCACTGATGGCGGCGATACCTGGACCCATCTGGGCCTGGCGGCGCAGTGCATCATCTCTAAGATATTGGTCAGCCCGGCTAACCCCAATACCCTTTATGCGGCTGCCATGGGGCGGCCTTTCGTGCGCAATGCCGACCGCGGGCTATATCGCTCGCTCAATGGCGGTCAAAGCTGGGAGAAAATCTTATACATCAGCGACCAGGCTGGCGTGATCGACCTCATCATGCACCCGCAAGACCCCAACATCCTTTACGCTGCTGGTTGGGACCGCATCCGCAACAATACCGAGTCTTTTACCACTGGGCCCGGGGCGAGGGTTTATAAAACAACCAATGGGGGCGACAACTGGGAGCTGATGGCCAACGGCTTACCCCAGCAGGATATCGGCCGCATTGGCCTGGCTTTTGCGCCTTCCAACCCGGATGTCGTCTATGCCCTTTATGTGGGTGAAAACAGCCAGCTCTACAACATCTACAAAACGGCTGATGCCGGCCAGTCCTGGTCTGCTATCATGGAATTTGGCAACTTCAACGGGCTGCCTACCAACGTATTGGGCGGCTTCGGCTGGTATTTCGGCAAAATCCGCGTCAACCCCGCTAACCCCGACGAAGTTTTTGTGCTCGGCGTCGACCTCTGGCGCACCCCCAACAGCGGACAGTCCTGGCTCGAATCGGTGCCGCCCTGGTGGACCTATGAAGTCCATGCTGACAAACACGATCTGGTTTATACGCCTTCCGGAGCAATATTGCTGGCTACTGATGGGGGGCTATACCGCAGCACTGATGGGGGCTTCAATTGGGAAGATATCGAGGATATCCCCACCACGCAGTTTTACCGCGTTGCCTACAACCCCCACCAGCCCGACTGGTATTATGGCGGCGCTCAGGATAACGGGACTTCTGGCGGGCCCAGCCTCGACTATCAATGGCCGCGCATCTTTGGCGGCGATGGCTTCCAAGTGGCTTTCCGCCCCGACCTGCCCAACGTGATGTACGCCGAAACGCAGAATGGCGGCATCGTCGTCTCGCAAGACGGGGGCAGCATCTGGCAGAGCGCCACCAATGGCATTTTTTCCAATGACCGCCGGGATTGGGATATGCCCTACATCATCAGCCCTCACAACCCCGATGTGATGTATACCGGCACCTTCCGCGCCTATCGCAGCTCCGTAGGCGTCATCCCCGAATGGCAAACCATCAGCGGCGACCTCACCGATGGGCTGGTGCTCCACCCGCGCTACCATGCCATCACGACCCTCGACGAGTCGCCCATCCAGGAAGGCTTGCTTTATGTAGGTACGGTGGATGCTAACCTCTGGCGCACTGAAAATGGCGGGCTACACTGGGTCGACATCAAAGCAGGGCTGCCCGAACGCTACATCACCAGCGTCAAAGCTTCGCCTGACTTTGTCGATTGGGTTTATGTTTCCCATTCCGGTTATAAAGACAATGACTTCATCCCCCGCCTGCACCGCTCTAAAGACAAGGGGCAAACCTGGGAAAATATCTCTGGCAACCTGCCCGACCTGGCCATCAATAAAGTTTTCATCCTGCCGGGACAGCAGGATTCCATCCTCTTTGTCGCTACCGACGGCGGGGTCTATGGCAGCATGGATGCTGGCGGAAGCTGGCAGCGCCTGGGCCGCAATATGCCCTACGTACAGGTTTTCGACCTAACCTGGAATGTGGCCCGCAATGAGCTGGTGGCAGGCACTTATGCCCGCTCCATCTACTCTTACCCCCTGGATTCGCTTTTCGTCCAACCCCCCGATGATACCATGACCACCTCGGTGGCAGCCCCGCCATTGGCAGAGCCAGAGTTCGTAAAGGTGTTCCCCTCACCAGCTAGTGACTGGGTCACGGTCAGCTTCTACGATTCAGAAGGCAAGGGCTACCAATTGGCAGTCTTAGACCAAAATGGCCGGCTGGTCTTGTCGCGCACAGGCAAAGCCCATGGCCTGGTGGAAGAGCGGCTGGACATCAGCCGCCTGCCTGCCGGAGTTTATGCCATCAAGGTCAAGATGAGGCATACGCAGCGGTCGGGGCGCTTGGTGAAAGGGTAGGAGAGGGGCTTCCCACTCCCTCATTGCCCATAGGCCGGTGTTGCCATTTCCTTCAGCCCGTAGCGCATCCAGAAAGCGGCGTGCATGAGGCGGGCTAACCCATTTTTGGGGTCTGCCTTTTGCACCTCCCGATAGGTTTCAGCAGCAGCGGCATACCAATCGCTGCGCTCCAGCGCAACGGCGCGCATTAAGCCGCGCAAGCTTTCTGGGCTTTGGGCGTACATGGACGAACGCTCTGCTCGCAAAGTGGCCGCCGCTTGGGCATCAGCATCGCTCAGCTTAAAAGTGAGCAGATTAGAAGACGAAGCCAGATTGTCTGCCGGCGCAACGCGCCACTGATAGACATTGCCCGCAGCGAAGGGCGCGCTCGTCAGGTCGAAAGAGCAGAAGGTGTCCCGGACAAGCTTTTCTGCTACGATATTGCCTGCCAGGTCCAGAATCGTAACCTGATAGGAATTGGAGCCGGCTGGTTTAGACCAGTAAAAGTCCGCCGCCGACGGCAGCAGATTCCCAAAGGGCAGTATTGCCGTAATACCTTCCCCCTTTCCACCCCAGCCATCGCCAGTGCCTTTTTCTGTTTTGATATTCCCCCAGCCATCACCGGTGCCTTTTTCCGTTTTGATGCCGCCCCAGCCATCGCCAGTGCCTTTTTCCGTTTTGACGCCGCCCCAGCCATCGCCGGTGCCTTTTTCCGTTTTGATGCCGCCCCAGCCATCGCCAGTGCCTTTTTCCGTTTTGACGCCGCCCCAGGCATCGGCGGCATTATCGGGGTCGGCAGCCAGGTTTATGGCGGCGGAAAGGTAATTGACGAAGGTGGACTGGAAGTCGAGGCGCAATACGGGTTTGTCCTGGTTTGGGAATACTTCGGCAAGAGAGAAGACCTTTTTGCCCTCGACTTGCTGGAAATCACCATTGTAAAAGAGCACTGCGCGGCTGCCTTTTTTGAGCTGTAGGCTGCCCTCGCGCTTTAAAGCTGCGCCAGTGATCAATTTCATTTTGCCTCCGCCATCCGGCGAGCGGTAGATGAGCGGCTTGCCCTGAGCAGCGGCTAAGATAACTGGCAGGCGCTCCTCTTGAGCAAAAGCGAAAAGCCCCAGGTAAACTGCGGCGATGGATAAGATGGATTGTTTGAGCATGACCTAATATTTTTTAGCTGTTAAAGATTTTTTTCCTACTTCCCGTTCGCCGCTTCCGATTTCCGAAAGCTTCCCCACCCTTGCAAAATGCCCTGCTGGTCTAACTGGAAGAGCAAGCTATAGCCCGGGTAGGCCCAAATGGCGCCATTTGGTTGGGATACCACTCGTGGCGGCGGCCCATAGGCCTCGGCAATCGCGGCGGCATGAAGGCCGAGGTGGACTCCATTTTGAGTGGGGTCGGTACAGCCTTCGCCACACCACTGTAGCACCGCATATTGTCGGCCCTGATTGGCGTAATGCACCATGATTTTTGAATGAGGTAGTTGTTTGATACCGCAGATGACGTCTTTCCCGATGGGGATTTCCCGATCTACTTCGGGCTCGCGCAGGAATGCATCCAGCGTGATGCCGTCGATGATTTCTGGCTTGGCCCCCGTAGCGATTTTGGGGGTAGCTGGAGGGGTGCCCAGCAGTACCTCGAGGTTGAGGGCCGCCAGGATGCTCCCTTCTTGCCGTGCTGTTTCCAGTATAGCCTTCGCTTGGGCGGTGTCTTTTTGTAGGGCCGCGATGATGCCTTCGAGCACCATGAAATCAGTTTTCAGCCTGGCGGTATCGGCCCGTTGCCCTTTTTTCAGCCAATAAGCGGCATCCTCCCACTCGCCAGACAGGGCCAAGAGGCAGGCTTTATTGAGATAGGCGGGCGCATAGCCGGGGTCTAAAGTAATAGCACGGCTAAATTGTTCCTGGGCTTGTTCAAGCAGGCTATGGCGTATCCTCAGCCGCTCGCTTTGCAGGCCCTTCAGGTTGTGCAGGCGCGAGCGCGGGTCGGGTTCCAGGGGCAGGATGTAAGGCATCTCTGTGTTGCCGAAATAGGACAAGGCCGCCAGGCTAAGGTTGAGGCCAGCGTTGTTGAATATTTCGCGGCTCTGGAAACTCTGCAGGATGTGGCGGTAGTAGCGGGCCGCATCCTCGTAGTTTTCCAAAAGGGATAGATGATGCGCGATCTCAAAGGCCACCTGTAAACCTTGCAGCTCGAGCATGGAGCTCTCGCTGATTTGGGTGCGTTCATCCAGCCCGGGGTATCCGGGTAGTTTTGCAGGTAGGCCATATGATTGGTAGAGCCGCTCCAGCAACCTGGGCATGATGCCATAGACGTTATATCCGGCCGAAAGAGCCAGGAACCCCCCCAGGCAGTCGGCCTGAGTTTCTTGTTTGAGGCTTTCGTCGAGCTCCTGTATCTGGCGGGCGGCATCTAAGGCCACGTTGTAATGGACAAAGTTGCGGCTCCAATCGTGTTTTTCGTAGTAATGGGTCAATTCGTGAGCCAGCAAGGCGGCCAGAGCATTGAGCGAATCCGGCCCAAAGCTGGCGCAGATATCATAGGCCTTTTCTTCGATGCCGATTTGCACTCTGATGGGGTCCATCCAGGCTACAAAGCGCTCGCCATCGTTCATCGTCAGCTCCGGGGCTTGCTGCCGCAGATCGCCCCGGGCGCGCAGTAGCTCGTCAAATACCGTTTTAGCTACCTCGTACTTATAGGCTGCGCCAGGCTTTAGGGCTATTTTGCCTTTGCTGTTTAGGAGGAAAGCAAAGGTTTGTTCGGGCTGGCTGAAAGCAGCAGTGCCCAATAGCAGGAGGCAAGAGAGCAGGGTGAAGCGGATGTTGTTTTTCATGTTTATCATTGTTTAACGAGCCTTTTGGCTTCTTCCAGTAAATCCATGCGGGCGAGGAATGCTGCACGGGCATCGCGCACCAATATATTGTGCTTCTCCGCAGTGGCCGCGGCGGTGTATTTTCGGTTGGCCTCGTAGTAAAAGCCAGCGTTTTCCAGCGCGTAAGCCTCCATCAGCAGTTGCTCTGCTGGGGTAGCATGTTGGTATTCGTGGTAAGGCAGCAAGTCTTCCAGCACTTGTGCTGCCGCCGGAGGGTCGTACAAAAAAATGGCTTTGGCTGAAATCGGGGCGGAAAGCGTGTCATCAGCCGGAAGGATCTGCCAGGCGTACTCCTGCCCGGGTATCAGGGCCAACTGTATCAAATTGATGCTTAGCGAACTATCGCGCACTTGGGCGGATACTAAGACACTGCCGTCAGCTTGTGCGTTGAGCACGAAGCGGAAACGGCCTTCCCCAGGCATCCCCGACCATTTGAAAACGACGGGCGCAGCGCTCATTTTGCCGCTGAAAAGGAGGCTCGCGCGGATGGCGTATTCTTGCTGGGCGAAGCCTTTTACGGCGGCATGAGCCGCTTCCATGTAGCGGCGGTGGTTTTCTTCCAGGGCTTTTTCGTCTTTGCCCTGCTCTACGCTGCCAGAAAGGAAAGTCCAGAAACGGCTGAAGAAGCCGAGCCCGGCGCTACCTTTCGACAAATGTTCCAAATCGCGTAGCGAGAAGGTTTTCCCCTCGCTGATCGTGAAGGTTTCACCCTTGTACAACAGCTTGATGCTGCCGCCGCCCGCGACGCGCACCCGCCCTTCGAGCGAAAGGCGCATGCCGGGATAGATGGCCTGGGCCTTGTTTTGCTGAGGAGCATAGTAAAATGCTTTGCCGACAGCGTGGATGGCCACCGATTCTTTTTGCGCAACTAGCAGTTGGCTCAGGAAAATGGCGCAAGTGATAAGGATTATCTTTCTCATAGTTTTTGTGATTGACAGAACACCTGATTGATTTGTCAAAGCGCCCAATGGTTACTCCCCTGGGGTTGTCCGCCAGGCTTGGGGCAAACGGAGCACCCATGGCCCGCGGTTGCGGAAGAAGGCTTCGTAGCTCAGCAGCACGTCAAAGTGGGGTCCAGGAAATGAAAATTCACGCTGACCAGCGATAAGATGCCGATCAGCGTGAAAACAACTAATGTGATGGCAGCGGCGTAAGGCCGAAACAATTTTCCCCACATCGGGTTGCCTAATTAGTCGTGTAATTCGCCCAGCGCTCCAGCTTGCCGTCAGGGCCGAGGATGAAGATGGTGCTCTTGTAAATCATGATTTCTCCGCGTGGGGTTTCCAAGGTGCGCCCGGGCTCGCCATAAGCTTCGACTATCGCTGCGCGCTCGTCGCCCAGGCCGATATTGCGGGCGGTTTTGCCAGCATAGCCTGGCCCGGTGAAATGCAGGAGCAGGTATTCATCGCGGCGATTATCCTGGCTGATGAAAAGCCGGGAATTTGCACCCTGTTTGGTGTTTTGGTAAAAAGTGATTTGGGGGCTGATCGATAGCGTTTGGTCTGGGTTGATGTCATTGTTGGCAATGAGCACAATGGACTGTTCGTCGATGCGTTCGGTTCTGGGCAGGCCACCGAAAGTTGGCTGTTCCGTGCCGATGGGTTCGTTGCGGAGTATTTTGAGGTTGTGGGCTGCCAGGGCGCTGCCAGCATCTGCTGCCGCCTTGAAGGCCGCCTCCGTTTGTGCCGCTTTACCCTCCCGCCAGTCTAAGATGCCGATCAAGATATTGATGTCTACAGCAGTCTTCAGGTATTTTTTGCTTTTCTGCGCTGCTTGCCGGGCTTCTTTATCGGCATAGAAACGGGCGCGGTCATTGTCGCCGAGCAAAGCAAAAGCAGAAGCCTTGTTGAGGTAAGCCGGGGCATAATCAGGGTCGAGGCTGATAGCGGCGTCGAAATGGAAGATGGCCTGGCGCAGGAGCTTGTTGCGGTTAGTGGCCATGCCGTCGCCTTTGGAGGCAGAAGACTCGAGGTCTAGCTCCAGCGGGAAGCGGAACTTCAGCTCGGTGGGGTTGAAATACTGGAGGGCATCCAGCACTGCCGTTACGCCGAGGTTGTTGTAAATCTCCCGGCTTTGGTATTGCATCAGTATATAGCGATAGTATTCATAAGCTTCAGTATAATTGCCGATGGCAGCCAGGAGGTTGGCCATGTCGAACACATCCACCAGGAGCGCAAGTTTCTGTGCCGAGCGGGCAGCTAGTTTCTGCCGGTCGGCAAGGGAAGGATATACTGCTTCCATTTTAGCTTTATCCTCTGGCGAGAGCTGGTCCAGCTTATAAGCTTTGTATAGTTTAGCGATCAAATCATCGCCTTTTTCAAACAGGCCAAAACCAGCAGAGTAGGACAGGAAACCGCCCAGGTAATCAGCCTCCGTTTCATTAGCTACTTTGTCGGCCAGGCTGTCTAGTTTAATGCCGATATCCAAATCTTTATGATCGGCGACGAAGCCCCGGCGCCAGCCGTGCTTTTCGTAGTAGTGGGTCAATTCGTGGCCCAGCAGGAAGGCGATAGCCGCTTCGGCTTCATCGCCATAAGTGGCGCAGACTTCGTAGGCTGTTTCTTCGAGCACGACTTCCAGGCGCTCGTAATTCATGGCTGCAATCTGCCGCTCTTCGCGCCGCATGACAAAATCAGGCACGGGGTAGCGGAAGTCGCCGCGGGCCTGCACCAGGCGGTTGTACACCTCCAGTGCCTTGAGGTATTGCGGCGTGTCTTTGACGTCCGCATCTGCCAACATCGAAACACCGGGCTTTTGCACCATGGGCAAGGTGCTAAAGCTGCGCTCCTGGGCAGCAAGGCCGACCGCTAGCCCGAGGGCTAGCATGAAAGCAAAAATGGTTTTTTTGTTCATCAGTTTATCGTTTTAAGGTGGATAAATCTATTAAGCATACCGCAAAACTACATGTTCCCCAAATTAAACGCTTTGCTAGCGACCCTAAATTTAACCTTTTTTCTGTGTAGGCAAAGCTTTATTAGAGGTCATTACGCTTGGCCTATCGAAACAAATCTATTTGCCAAGGCAGGGAAAGGTGACCAGCAAGCCCAGCCGAAGCAAAAGTTGACTCCTTTCGGCATCAATAACAACACGTGGGGGACTACCGACGAATCAAACTGAACTAGCTCTAGCGTCGGAGCACAAAGCTTGCGAAGGCCCACGGTTGGCTGGCTGGGGGCATTGGGGCTACACAGGTTTGCTAGCGGGACTTGGGGTTTTAGCGGTTTTTGCCTGTTTTTAATTTATTGATAAGCAATATATTGTGAAAAACATTGATGGGTGTAAAAAATAAAACCGGCCAGGATTAGGAATATTGATTCAGATGCACTATCTTTGTGCTGTTAATTCAATGAGTAATTTTTTGCTCAGCAAGCAATTTTATCGGAAATCAGTTTTTATCGGTTCGCAAGCAAAGTTTTCTAACGACAGTATTCCTGCCTTCGGTTCTCTTCCTTGCTCACTTATTCGGCTCCTTTCCTGAAATTTTCTCTGCTCCGCAACAAGTTGCTCAAGTTTTCTTTATTTCAATTTTCATTTGTAATGAACATTTTTGCAGCAAAATTGAGTTTTGATACTCAGTCGGACGACCTTCGGGAAGCGTTCGAAGCCTTTGGCGAAGTTACTTCTGCCAACGTAATTACCGACAAATTCACGGGCAAATCCAAAGGGTTTGGCTTCGTGGAGATGCCCAACGACGACGAAGCCCGCAAGGCTATCGCCGACCTGAACGACAGCGAACTGGACGGTAGGACTATCGTCGTGAAGAAAGCGGAACCCCGTGAAGACCGTGGCGATCGCGGCGGCAGCGGCGGTGGCGGCTACAACCGCGGTGGCGGTGGTGGCGGTTACAACCGTGGCGGTGGCGGTGGTAATCGCTATTAATTCAAGCTATTGCTGTAATCTGGCTCCGGCCAGAATAGACACGATACATTGAAAGAAAAGAAGCCCTGGGCCTACAGCTCGGGGCTTCTTATTTGGAGCTATATTGCTGCAGATGAGTTTTTTAGCCACGGATTGCGTGGATTTTCACGGAGGCATCGGCTGGTTACAGACCTAAGGGTTTAAGCTGCCATAGAAAACGAAGCGGCGGCATGACCAGGCAAAATCTCCCCTACGTCCCCACCCCCTACCTCCCCACTCCTGCATAGAAGAGGCCAACCTATCCGGTTGGGGCAACGCAAAAGCGCCGGGCACATCCAATGTGCCCGGCGCTTTCTGTTACAATCAAGGGAAAGCTTAATCTACCTTGAAGAGGCTATCATCCAACCCTTTATCCACTTCAACTGATTCCACCTTCAGTACCAGCGGCATGGGGCCCATACCGATGGCCTTCATCTGGTGGGGGATGAGGATGCCATCCACTTCCCGGTAATCAGTAAATTCATTAGTTGCCGTCAGCTCATTGCCATCCGGCGTTTTTTGAGTGCTTACGGATTTGACCTTCAGCCCGGTCTTCAGGTCGAAATACTCCGAAGATTTATTGCCCGAAGCGTGGACTAGATCGATGCGATAAGCCTCGCTGCCATTGACGTTTTCAATGCCAGCCATGGTTATTTCGTAACCTTCCTGCCCGTAGCGCATTTCCGGGAAAAGGGTCGCCTGTTGTTTAGCAGCTTCCAGGGCTTCGCCATCCATTTGCTGTTCCTGCCCCATAGCGCTGACTACACCCTTTTCACCGTCGAAGCGGGTAGAATTCATCACCATGCCGTTCATGGAGACATTCATCAGCAGCTTGTTGGGCGCTTTGCGCTGCATGGTCATGGCTAGTTCCATGCCTTGTAGGGAAGTGGTCATATTGATGGTCAGGTCCTGTACTTTTTCGAGCCGCTCGCGGCCGCCGATGGCCTGGAGGTACTTATCAATGACCTCGCTGGCGCTGACCCCTTGCAGCTCAGCGGCTACTTCCTTGATGGGGTTCCCTTCGTAGTCGTAAAACAGGACTTTGCTATCCGGGGAGAAGCGCGCGAGCTTGTCGGCCACTTCGCCTTTATTGCCTACTACGATAATGTGGGCGCGGTTGGGCAGCAAGAAGCGCTGCGCGCCCTTCATGAGGTCGGCCGCAGTCAGGGCAGCTGTTTTTTCCAGGTAGGTGGCGTAAAAATCCTCTGGCAACTTATAACGCGCCGCATTCAAAGCGAAAGTAGCTACGGTTTGAGGTTGCTCCAGAGCGCGGGCAAATTTGCCGAAGATGAAGTTTTTGATGCCCTCCAGCTCTTGGGCATTAACCGGTTCTTCGCGCAAGCGGTTCATCTCGTAGAGGAATTCAGTCAC
Source organism: uncultured Phaeodactylibacter sp. (assembly GCA_964432875.1). Taxonomy (GTDB): domain Bacteria; phylum Bacteroidota; class Bacteroidia; order Chitinophagales; family Saprospiraceae; genus JACJYE01. Next base: position 14,125 of record CAYSPJ010000047.1, read on the forward strand.
GGCGCTATCCGTAACCTCATTGCGCACACTGCCGCCGGCGGAGAAATAGCCGACGTACTTATCCGTCGCAAGGGTCGAGTTGACGCCATAGGAATAGCCTTTGTCTTCACGGATATTGCCGTTGAGGCGGCTGCCCAGCAGCCCGCCATCGCCGAGGATGGTGTTGACCAGGTTGGCCAGGATGGCATCCTCGCTGCCTGGCTTGAGGTTGAGCGGATAGGTGATGCGGATGACTGACTGCACTGCACCAGGTTTGTCCACAAAATTGACCTGGGCCTGAGCAGGCGCTTCCGGGCGCTTGAAAAAGCCGGTACCTACTTCGCCTCTTTCCCAAGTGCCGAAATACTTCTCGGCGGCTTTTTTAGCCTCATCTAGTTTGATATCCCCAACAATAGCCAGATAAGAGATATTGGGCTTGAAGTACTTGCTGTAGTAATCCTTGCAGCGATCCAGGTTCGTATTGTCCAGGGTCCTTTCGGTAGCGATTTCACCATAAGGGTGGTCGTTGCCGAAGCGCAACACCTGAGCGACGTTCCCGGCGATGAAGTCGGCATTGTCTTGTTGATAAGCCAGGCCAGAGAGGCGCTGTTGCTTGACCTTTTCGAATTCTTCTTCCGCAAAAGCGGGATTGAGCAATACGTCCGACATGATTTCCAGCAGCTTATCTTGGTGCCTGCTGAGGCAGGAGCCGAACATGCCGCCTTGGCTGGTCGAAAAGCGCGCGCCGATGAAGTCGATGGCTTCGTCGATTTGGGCTTTGGTGCGCGTAGTGGTACCCCGTATCAGCATGTCGCCTGCCAGGCTAGCCGCGCCGGCAAATTGCCCTTCTTTCATCGGCGGGGCATCTACCAGCAATTGGAAAGAAACGCGCGGCAGCTTATTGTTCTCCACTACGATTACCTGCAAGCCATTATCGAGCGTAAACTGTTCGTACTTGCCCATCTCTATGCGCGGTGCCGGGCCCGGCTGGGGCGCTTTCCGGCGGAAATCTTCAGCTTGCCCCCACAGCCCTTGGACGGCGCAGAAGGCGATCAAAAAAAGTATAATCCCTGATTTTTTCATCTTTCTTGATTTTGAATTTTTTTTTGTCAAATCTCCAGTTTGAAGGGGTGCCCGACTCCTTTACCCGCCGATCTTCGGCAAGTAATACAGCACCACCCGGTTGTCTTTGACAAAATACTTGCGGGCCGCTTTCTGGATATCCTCTTTGGTCACCTTCATATAGAGGTCGATTTCGGTATTGATGAGCTTGGCATCACCGTGTAGCAGTTCGTAATTTGCCAGGTTGTTGGCGATGCCAAAGAGGGTGGCGTTTTTGTTCACGAAGTCGCTCTCGATCTGATTGCGCAGCTTCTGGAACTCCTCTTCGGGCATGATTTCTTTTTGCGCGCGCTCGATTTCAGCCTGGATAGCCTCTTCCATTGCTTGGGGGTCTACCCCTACTTTGGCGATGGCGTAAGCCAGGGCAAAGCTGGGGCCTTCGCGCTCGAAGGCGATGTTGCCCACCTGGATCGCGAGCTGTTTTTGATCGACCAAGGCTTTCTGGAAACGGGAGCTTTCGCCCTGTGATAGCAAACGGGTCAGCATGCTCACCGCGTAAAAATCTGCTTCGCCGATGCCCGGGGTGCGGTAAGCCGCAAAGATGCCGGGGAGCTGCACGCGGTCGAAAATAGTGTCGCGGATTTCTTTACCCAGTGGTGGTTCCACGACATCGGGGCGGTACACGTCCTTCTTCCCTTTGGGGATGCTCTGGAAGTATTTGGCTATTGCTTCTTTAGCCGCCTGGGGCTCGAAATCGCCAGCGATGACCAGCACGGCATTATTGGGCAAGTAGAAGTCTTTGTAGAACTGCACGTAATCTCCTTCAGAAGCGGCATTTAAGTGGTCCATCGACCCGATGGTAGGCCACTGGTACGGGTGCTTGCGGTAGATGCGCTGAAGGATCTCGCGCTGGAAAGAGCCATAGGGCACGTTGTCATAGCGCTGCCGCATCTCTTCTTTGACTACTTCGCGCTGGGTCTCTACGCCCTTCTGGTCTACCTTGGCATGGAGCATGCGCTCCGATTCCAGCCAGAGCCCCAGTTCGAGCTGGTTGGAGGGCAGTATCTCGAAGTAGCAGGTATTGTCGGCGGTGGTATAAGCATTGAGCGTCCCGCCAGCATTCTGGATGTATTTGTCAAACTGGCCCCGCTCGATGTTTTCGGAGCCTTCAAAGAGCAAGTGCTCGAAGAAGTGGGCGAAGCCGGTGCGCTTGGGGTCCTCATTCTTGGAGCCGACATGGTAGTTGACCGCGATGGCGACGATGGGGGTGCTTTTATCCTGGTGCAGGATCACTTTGAGCCCATTGTCCAGCGTGTATTTTTCAAAAACGATTTCGTTTTTCTGCGCCGGGGCGGCCATCGTGCCAAAGCCCCAGAACGCCAGCCATAATAAAATCTTTAACCTCATATCAGGTAATGTTTTGGTGAGCTAAATTAACTGTGGGCGAAAATCGGAATTATTTTCCCAACCACCAAGATAATAGGCCAATACTGTAAGGTGATAGACAAAGCATCTTGGACGGAGGCAGTAGCGGCGGCAGTCTACTGAACGCCTCGGATAGGGCCCATAAACAGGCAAGGGGCAAGAAGCAAAACGAATTGCCCTTGCCCCTTGCCGGCAGGTCCTGGAAAAAGCTTATTCCACGCCCATCTCCTTGAGCAGCCGATCGGCTTTGTAGATATGCTTCATGGCTGCTACGATGCCGCCAGCATGCACGCCGACAGCGCGGTTGACCTCGGGGTCGTAGATGAAATTGCCCGGCAGGGATTCGATATTGCCATCAAAGACCAGGCCGATGAGTTCACCCTTGCGGTTGATCATCGGGCTGCCAGAGTTGCCGCCGATGATATCGCAGGTAGCCACGAAGTTCATCGGGGATTTCAGCAAGTCGGCAGGTGGGTTGAGCCATTTTTCGGGCAACGACCAGGGGAACTGGCCATTTTGCGAGTAATAGCGGTCGTACAAGCCGAAATAAGTCGTTTTGTAAGGTGCTTCCGTACCGTTGTATTCGTATTTTTTCACCAGCCCGTCGGCCAGGCGCAGGGTGAAAGAAGCGTCGGGTGGGATGGTCAAGCCATAGACCTGATAGACCTCATTGGCGATTTTGCCTTCTAGCACGCGGCGAGCAGCGCCGTTGGCGCGGAAAGCCATCGCGGCTTCCTGGTATTCCGGCACCAGCAGCTGGCCCATCTGGATGATGGGGTCTTTAGATGCTTTGAGTTTCTTGAGGTCCATCTTTAGCAGCTTTTCCAGCTTCTTGTCTTTGCCGAAGTCTGTTTCGTCCAGGATTTCCCGGGCCGCCTTTTCCGGGCTGCGCCCATCGAGCAGGCTAGTGATGTAGCTGTCTTCAGCTTGGGCGAAAGTCTGCAGCTCGTTCAGCAAGGCAGCCAGGTATTTGGCCTCGTAGGGGTCCTCCAAGCCCGATGCCAGGCGGCGGATTTCTGCCCGGATTTCTTCCTGCGCCTCTTCATCGGCGCCAGATTCCATGGCTTGGATGAGGCTGAAGCTGTTGAATGCCAATTGCAGCGCCGTGCCATTCATTGGCGAAGGGCTCAGTAGCGTGATTTCGGCATTGTAGCCTTTGAGGGGCTCGTACATCTTGGCGATCTCCGCCCAGTAATCATTGCCCGCTTTTACGGCCTTTGATTGGGCTTTGATTTGCTGCTCCATTTTTGCCTTCATGCCCATAAGCCGCGGATTGTGCAAGCCGGCGAGTATGCCGGTAAAGGCCTTGGCGCCATTGGCCAGGCCGAAGATCTGCTCCTGTAGGTCGTGATCGGGCTTTTCATGGTGCTGCTCCTGCAATATTTTAATGCGGTTTTCCATCCAGGTCAGCTGGATGTTGTAGCGATAGTCGCGGTCGTATTCAAACTGCGCGATGGTGCGGTAGCGCTCGGTATTGCCGGGGTTGCCGGTGGTGAAGACTAGCTCGCCCTCGGCAGCGCCTTCGGGCTGGATGGGGAAATAAAACTTGGAGGAGTTTACGGGTTGCCCGTTTTCGTCATAAGCGCGCCAGAGCGTCATATCCAGGTTGTAACGGGGGTAGGTGAAGTTGTCGGGGTCGCCGCCGAAGTAGCCTAATTGCAATTCCGGCAACAGTACCAGGCGGATGTCATCATAGCGCTTGTAACCATATAAAGAGTAGCGGCCGCCGCTGTAGTAGTTCACGGCCTCGATCTCCAGCCCTTCCCATCCTTCTTTCGTGGCGTATTCGCCCTGGGCAGCCTTAAGCGCTTCGCGGCGCTTGGCCAGCGCTTCCTCGTCGCTGGTGGCATCCTTGGCATATTGTTGCACAAACTCAGTGATGTCGGCTATTTGCACCAATTGTTTCACAAACAAGCCTTCCACCCGGCGCTCTTCAGCCCGGCTGGCAGCGTAGAAGCCTTTTTGGTCGAAGTCTTCGCCCGCTTCCATTAATTGCCCTACCTCGCTGCGCGAGCAGTGGTGGTTGGTTAGTATCAGGCCGTCAGGCGAAACAAATGAAGCCGAGCACCAGGAGGCGAAGCGCAAGGAGGCCAGGCGCGCCCTTTCCCACCATGCTTCAGTGGGCTTGAAATCGTAGGTCTCTTCAAAGTACTGGAGCGGAGCGTGCTCGAAGGTCCACATCTTGCCGAAGTCGAAGCGGCTCGTCTCCACGCTCATATCGTAAGGGGCTGCCGGCTGGGCGGATAAAAGCCCCACTGTCAGGGCCAAAACCCCCATAGTCATTGAAAATCGAGTGATGATCGTTTTTACCATTGTTCGTTTTTATTTTGAATAATAAAGCATGTTTTTGCTCCCTTCGCTAAGGGGCGGCAAAGTAAGCATTATTTAGGAATTCATCGGCCTGAGGCGGGCAATGAATGCGACAATTCCGCTTTTCAGGCCCGGTAGGCCATGATGGATGCTTCATTGATTTCCAGGCAGGGAGCTTTTCCAGTATCGCTAGAGCCCCGCTTTAGCGATGCCCACATCAGCAGCTCTTGAAAAAAAAGCCGCTTTAATTTTTGCGCCAATCAAAGACTTTGCTTATCTTTGCACTCGCTTTGCAAAAGGGCAGGCTTTGGCAGCCAAAAAAAGGCTGTTTTTTATTAGATTCCGGTCATTTAGCTCAGTTGGTTTAGAGCGCATGCTTGACAGGCATGAGGTCACTGGTTCGAATCCAGTAATGACCACTACTTTCCTCCTGTCAATAGAGGGGGGGAGCAGCGGCTCTCTGCCGCGCCAACCGTGGTTTTCGGGGTGTAGCGCAGTCCGGTAGCGCGTTCGTCTGGGGGGCGAGAGGTCGCAGGTTCAAATCCTGTCACCCCGACTTCGTAAAAGCCTAAGCAGTTGTCTCAAAATTGCTTAGGCTTTTCCTTTTCCTCCAGGTGCCAAATCCTGTTTTAGGATAAGGCTTTTTTCTCCTTCTGCATTGAAAGCCGACTACTTGCCTTCCCAATCTTTATTAGCTTCCGGTTCGAAACGCTCATCCTCCTGTACCTTCTGGAATTTTACCTGCAGCTTATAACGGTTGTTCAGGCCGGTGATGGCTGGGCCAAACATGTTGTTCATTAGCTCGATAGCCTGGGTTTTAGACTTATCCATGATATCGCTTTCCAGGGCTTCGCGGCGAAACTCGGCGCGCAGCACATTGAAAGTGCGGTTGAAGTCTTCCTCTTTGAGTTCGCGCAGCCAGCCGATGCTGAGGTTGTCTACCTTGGGATAGACTTCGTGCGACAGGATGGTAGGCTCAGGCAGGGTGATGGTCACCAGCCCCTGTTTGGCGTTGAGGCTGATGTCGAAGTAATCATTGAGGCGGAAGCCTACCTTGATGATGCTGATGGCGGAAATGTCGATATCCGTAGAGGACACATTAAACCCCATGACCTTGGTGCGCATCTGTTTGTTGAGGCCTTTCTTGTCCCGCACCTCCATGGTCGCCAATTCGGAGACGACGCGCTCCACTTTTTCCTGTAGCAGCCCCCGCGAGCGGCCGAAATCGCGGATAGCAGCGCGGTCTTCCAACTTCTTCAACAGCGGGTTGAGGGCTTCCTGCATGGCCAGGCCGCAGGGCGTCTCTACATTTTGGCCTTTGGCGAAGATGCTGCCGCCTTTGGTCGGCGCCAAAGAGGTCATAATCTGGGTCACCAGGAAACAGGTGTATTTTGAAGCCACCTCGCGCAATACTTGTACCGCGTTGGTCCCCTCGTTGTCGTACCAGGTCTGGTAGAGCTGGGAGGTCGTATCTTGCAAAGCTACAAAGTCCTGGAAATACAGGTTGCGCAAGTAGGGGTGGTGCTTTTCGTACTCCTCCCTGATCGTGTTTTTATCCACTTCGTTGAGGTTCATGCGCTTGGCGACATGAAAGAGGAGGGAGAGGTTGATGTCGTAAACCAGATCGTTGAATTCCCGCCGATAGCGGTGTGGGTTCGACAAGATAGCCAGGGCATTCTCTTCGTCGATATTGAAAGTATAGTCCGAAGGGATATAAGTAAGCTGTAGCTCTTTCGGGATCGAAGAGTAGCCCAAGGGAGAGATCCACTTGCGGTAGGCGATAATACCCAATAAGCTCAGGGCGATGATTAACAGCAAGGCCCGCATGGTATTGGTCGAGCCGGATGAAGTTGGAGATTGCATAATTATTCTAGTTGCTCTTTCAATAGAAACACTATTTGGTTTGGACGGTTTGCGGCTCAAAGGTAACAATTATTGGGCTTAAACGTAGGGGGCGGAAATGAAAATAGGAAACCCGAGCAAAGGCGTAGGAGTGGCGGTTATGCTCATACAACGCACCTCATCGCTTTCATAAATATAGGTTGTTTGCGTGAATTGAGTTGGTTTATTCTGGAACAAGCGCAATTTAACATCTAATCCCTTTTGATTGCCATTGAATGCCAGTTTTTTTCAACAACTTAGCCGACGCCCTGCTCATCTCCTTATTTGCTGACCTTCCTCACCATCCCCACTGACAATAATCATTGGTCGACCTGCTAAAAAGACCAAACTTGCCGACGTAAAATCGTCCTAACCAGTAAAAGTCGTCAGATGGAACACCACACGGAACAGCTTTTAGAGGCTGAGCCCAAGCCTGCCAAGCCACAAACCCTCAAGGGGCACATCGTAGAGATTATCAGCGATTCCGGCGAAGGCGCGCAGAAAGCGGGTCAGAGCTTTGGCGCCATCTCGGCTAAGATGGGCAACGGCGTATGGACGGTAGAGATTATCCCTGCTGACATCCAGCCCCCGGCCCGCACCCGGGAGAGCGCTTCCGGCATCCGCATCCGCTTGGGCACCCAGGCCGTCACCAATTCTGGTGATGAAGCCGACTTGGTTATTGCCTTCAACGAAGTGGTGCCTTACGCCCGTATCGAGCAAAATGCTTTTCGGGAAGGCAGCCTTTTCCTCATCGAAAACAAATGGGCTGAAGACAAAGACGAAAGCATCCGGGAAAGCTACGCCCGCGCCATTGAAGATTACAAGGCGCGAGGCTACCTCGTTTACGAAATCCCAATGGAGCAGGAATGCCTGCGCTGGGTGCCCAACGCCCGCCAAGGCAAGAATATGTGGGTGCTGGGGTTGCTCTGCTACCTGTACCGGCGCGATTTACACCTCGCCGAGGCACAAGTTCGGCAAACCTTCCACAAAAAATCAGCGGCGGTCATAGATTCCAACCTCAAGCTGTTGAACGCCGGCCACGAATGGGCGGCAGCGAATTTAGACTTCCAGTTTGAAATCCCCGCCGGCCAAAGCCCGGGAGAACTTGTAGTGATGAACGGCAACGAAGCCCTGAGTTTCGGCATCATGGCCGCCGGGATCGAGCTTTGCTCCATGTACCCCATCACGCCTGCTACTTCTGTATCTCACCACCTGGCCGAGGCTTTTGAAAAAGCTGGCGGCTTGGTCCATCAGGCAGAAGATGAGATAGCGGCCATTGGCTTTGCTATCGGCGCTGCTTATGCCGGTAAGACTACCGTGAGTATCACCTCGGGCCCGGGCCTGGCGCTCAAAACCGAATTTATCGGCCTGGCCGTTATGGCGGAAGTGCCTCTGGTGTTGATTGACGTGCAACGGGGCGGGCCTTCTACGGGCCTGCCTACCAAGGTAGAACAAAGCGACCTGCTGGCCGTGCTCTATGGCCAGCCTGGCGACTCGCCGAAAATCGTCTTGGCCGCTTCCACCATCGAAGAATGTTTCCAGTTTGTCATCCTGGCGCGCAAAATCGCGGAGGCTTTCCGCACGCCGGTCATTTTGCTCACCGACGCCAACCTGAGCACCGGCGTTCAGCCTTTCCCCCGCCCCAAACTCCTGCCCGACTGGCTGGCTGCACCCTTAGACCAGAGCCCCTGGAAGGCAGGCAGCTTGCCTTATGGCTGGGACCCTGCTACCGGCTTGAGCCAGCGCCCCATCCCCGGGCAAAAAGGCGGAGAATATACCCTGACCGGCCTGGCGCATAGCGAAGCGGGCCGGGTCACTTATGATCCTGATATCAACCAGCGGGCGGCCTCCCTACGCAGCCGTAAGCTGGCTGCCTTTGGGCAGAGCCTCAAGCCGCCCCAGGTGCATGGCGATGCGGAAGGCGACCTCTTGCTCGTCGGCTGGGGTTCGACCCGGGGCGCCATCGAAGAGGCCGTCAGCCTTGCCCGCGAGCAGGGCATCAAGGTCGCTTCCCTTCATCTGCGCTTCCTCAGCCCGATGGAGCCCGGCTTGAAAGATATCTTCCAGCGCTTTCATCAAGTAATGACCGTCGAACTCAACTATAGCGATGTGCCCGGCGACCCCCTGGTCACGCCCGAAAACCGCCGCTATGCCCAGTTGGCCTGGCTGCTCAGGGCCCAGACCCTCATCGATGTGGACTGCTTCTCCAATGTGCAGGGGCAGCCTTTCCGGCCTGGCAATATCCTTAGGAAAATCAAGAAGGTGTTGAATATTGAATGATAAATGGGCGGTAGAGGGGGTTCATGAACCCCCTCTACCGCCGCCATTAAAAACCACCGTCCTATGTTTGGCTTGAACACTGAATGCGTCTTAGATGTCCCGCAGGAATATTATACCCTGCAGGATTACGAAAAAGGGCAAGCCCGCTGGTGCCCTGGTTGTGGCGACCACGCCGTGCTTTCTTCCGTGCAGAAGCTCTGCCGGGAAAAGCAGCTGCCGCCGGAAAAGACCGTTTTCGTCTCCGGCATCGGCTGCTCCAGCCGCTTCCCACACTATATGAACACCTTCGGCTTCCACGGCCTGCATGGGCGGGCCTTCCCGGTAGCTTGCGGCGTCAAATTCCGGCGGCCTGATTTGTCGGTTTTTGTCATTACCGGCGACGGGGACTGCTGCTCTATCGGCGCGGGCGCCTGGCTGCATGCCATCCGCTACAACGTCAACCTGACGGTGCTGCTGTTTGACAACCAGATTTACGGCATGACCAAAAAGCAAACTTCGCCCACCTCCCGCTTGGGCACTATTTCCAACACCCACCCGCACGGCTCGGTGCTGCCCCCCATCAACCCCATCCAAACCACGCTGGGCGTAGCGAATGCCTCTTTTGTTGCCCAAACTGCCGACTGGATACCGGGCCACCTCTATGCCACCATCAAAGCGGGCTATGAACATCAGGGCTTTTCTTTTATCAAGATAATGGTGCGCTGCACCAAATTCATGAACGAGCTGGCCAATGAGATGACCAGCCACCGCGAGCGCCTCTACTTGCTCGACCATCCCGATGGCATCCCGGTGGACGAAGCTACTGCCCGCCTCTTCAGCCATTCTGAGGCACATGACCCTACCGACATCCACCGCGCGCGGGAGTTGTCAGAAAGCGAAAACATCTACTTGGGGCTATTTTATAAAAACCAGGCTGCACTGCGCTACGATCAATACGGGGCCCACAACCTGGGCTTTACCGCCGATCAGAAAATCGAAGCCATCAACCGGGAGTTGGATTTGTATGCCGTGTAACGCAAAGCGAGGAAGCCGCTTCGAAGTGAATTCCTCATTTGCCAAGCTAATATGAATGAAAACACGATGAGCGATCAATCAAGCGGAACGAGCAATTGGGGTGCATTCTTCGATGAAAGCATCGCCGCCGATTCTGGCAAACAGCGCCTTAGCCCTGTCGTGGCAGAGCGGGATGCTTTGCCGCGCTTAGTGCAGGAAGCCGCTGCTCCTGAAGCAGAACAACGCGCCTATTGGGCAAAGCTGCGCTCCTTTTTCCGGAGTGGAGAGGGTGGCGGCCTGCCGCAGTCAGGCGAAGCATCAGCCTTGTTCCCGCTGCTCCTGGCGCCTTTCCGCGGTCGGCAGTACCGCCACCAGCAATTCCCAGCCTGGTTAGCGGAAAGCGCGGAGGGTACTGCTTTTTTCATCCCCTTGCACCGCCTTTTGCAAGAAGCGCTGGCAGCAACGGAAGCCAAAAGCGATGCCCGCATCCTGAAGGACAATCTGGGGAGGCTGGAGCTGATGATCCTGGGTAAATTGCGCCAGGCCGATGGCCTGTTCAAAGCCCGCCCGGTACTGGAGGAAGCGCTGGAGGAATTGTCTGCCCGGCTTGCGGTGAAAGGTGCAGAAGGCGAGGCTTTTGCCCAGTGCCTGGGCTGGTTCCGCCAATCTTTGCCCTCCACGGGGCTGCTGACGCCCCTTGCTGCCCATGCGCCTTTGCAGGTAATGGCTCATTATCTGGAATGTATGCTGCCGCTACGCCGCCAGGCTTTGCGGTCCCAAATTACGGCATTGGCCGGGGGATTGGAAAGCATCCTGGCGGTAGAAAGAGCCAAGCAGCCGGAGTCCAGGTCGCCAGGCCAACTACAGGCCGGGTTGGGCTTTGCCGATCACCTGCTCGATTTCAACCAGCTGTCTGCCCTGCTGCCTGATGGCGGTTCGCAACCCCTGCCTGCCGAGCGGCTGCGCCGTATCGAAAATGTCTTGGAAACTTTGCGCCAAGCCGATGATGAATTGCAGGAGTCGGCCATCGTCATCATCGCTGAAGATGGTGAGGAAGATAAGCTGGGCTTTGATTTCGGGGGGCATTTTCTCCACGCTTTGTTGCGCCCCGCCGCGCTCGGCACTGCCTGTGAGGCGGCCATGGAGGCTTTTCAGCAGCAGGCCGCCCCTGCCGCCCGCTTGTTCAGGGCATTACGCATGGGGCGCTTAGAGGCCGCTAATCAATATCTCCCCGAAATCCACGACGATTTTTTTGCCCATTTTGACTGGCGCGCTTTTTCCGATGAAGAGCTAGCTGCCTGCCCGCCCGTTTTATTGATTGCCGATGCCGCCAAGATGATGGGGTGCGAACTCAGCAGCCTTTCCAGGATGCTGTCTTCCGGCCAGCCCGTCAAGGCTTTGTTGCTGGCAGGGCTCAGCAGCGGGCAGGGCCAAGCCAGCGAGGCTCTGGCGGCTGCTTTCCGGCCCGAACCCGGCGCCATCGCCATTGCCCACCGCAACCTTTATTGTTTCCAGGGCACAGCAGTGCATCTGGAGGTTTTCTTCAACGCTTTCCAACAAGGTTTTGCCGCCCCTAATGCCGCGCTTTTGCACCTCCTGCTCCCCAGCCACCAGGATGTCGATTTCCTGGGGATTAGCGCCGCGGCCGAAGGGCGGGAATTTCCGGGCTTTACTTATGATTGCCGCAAAGGGCCACAGTGGGGTAGCCGCTTTGATATCCAAAATAACCCCCAGCCAGAGGCCGATTGGCCCGGGCATACCCTGGAAATTGATAACGGATTGGGTGAGAAACAAAACTTGGAGGCCGTCTTTACGCAAGCCGATTTTGCTGCGCAGCACCCGGCTTTTGCCGGGCAGTTCCTCCTGGTGCCTTCCCGCTATTGGAATGAAGATTTGATGCCTTTGGCCGAATATCTGCATCTTCCAAGTACGCAGGCCTACGGCAAGGTGCCCTTTGTTTGGCTGGTCGATGGGGCGCAACAACTCCATAAAGCGGCAGTGTCCTGGATGCTGACCCTCGTCAATCAGCAGCGCCTGGACTTTTGGCATTATTTACAGGAAAATGCCGGCATACATAGCTACCACGTAGAATTGGCAAGGCAGCAGGCCCAGCAGGGAGCGCAGGAAGAAGCATCGCGGCGCATCGCCGCCTTGGAGGCTGCCCACCAGGAAGCCCTCGCCGCCGCGCAAGCTGCCGCCGCCCGCCAGGCAATGGAGTCTTTGGCTGATGCATTACTTGAGCTGACCCCTGCAAAACCTTGGTTAACAATAGATTCGGAGGTTTTGCCAGATGTTGAGGAAGCGGTGTCGCCAATTGTAGGCCAAACGGCAAAGCCCGCTCCTGTGGTGCAAGAAGAAAAGGAAACGACGGTAGCGCCGCCCGAAGTATTATTGCCTTTGGGCGAAGCTTGGATCGAAACCCCTTTGTGCACTTCCTGTAACGAATGCACGGAGTTAAATAACAAGATATTTAAATACAATGCTGAAAAACAGGCTTATGTGGCCGACCCCCGGGGTGGCCCCTTTGCCGATATGGTAAAAGCAGCGGAAAACTGCCCGGTACATATCATCCACCCGGGCGCTCCGCAAGACCCTGCGGAGCCGGGGCTGGAAGAGTGGATTAAACGAGCAGTACCTTACAACTAGCGAGAGATGTGGAGCGAAATCGCCATCGGGATTAGCATATTGGTCGGCTTGGGCGTGTCGTTCGCGGCAGTCATTGCCTTGGCGTACCAGAAATTCCGGGTGTACGAAGACCCTCGCATCGATGCGGTGGAAGAAATGTTGCCGCATGCCAATTGTGGGGCTTGCGGCCTGCCCGGCTGCCGCGCCTTTGCTGAACAGGCGGTAGGAGGGAAGATCAAGCTGGTGAAATGCACGGTCAGTTCACCGGCGGCCATTGAGCGCATCGCGGCTTACCTGGGGGTAGAAGCCGGGGAAGAAGAAAAGCGGGTAGCCCGCCTGCTCTGTGCCGGCGGCAAGCGAGAAGCCCACAACCTGGCCGACTACCAGGGCGCTTTGAGCACCTGCCGGGGCGAAGCCGCCGTAAGCGGCGGGCCCAAAGCCTGCAACTGGGGGTGCCTGGGCTTGGGAGACTGTGCCAAAGCATGCACTTTTGGCGCCATTCAGATGAACGAGGACGGCCTGCCCGTCGTCGCGCCTGAATTATGCACAGCCTGCGGCGATTGCGTGGATGCTTGCCCCAAGGGGCTATTTGAAATCATGCCCTTGAGTTACAAACTGGTGGTGCAGTGCAAATCCCTGTTGGAAGGGGAGGAGGCCCTGTCGCGTTGCGCCGTGGCTTGCACCGCCTGTGGGCGCTGTGTAGCCGATGGTGCCCCGGGCCTGATTGAAATCCGCCACAACCTGGCGGTCATCAATTACGAACTAAACCACCTGGCGGCAGCCGAAGCGGCTTTCCGCTGCCCTACCGCTGCCATCGTCTGGCTGGAAGGCGCGCAATTTGCCCCGCCTGGCCTGCCGCCGCTGCCCTTGGGTAGGGTAGAGCGCTACGGGGAAGCGTATTATCAATGATCGGCAAGGGGAAGGCGCTGTGCCCGCCCCGATACCGTCAACGATTCATAACCATAATCCAATATGGAAAACAACTGGTTTGGCAAAAAACGGGAGCTGAGCAGCGAACAAGCCATCCAATGGCTGGAAGCGATGGTCAGCGAAGGTTATCTGGGGGCTGCCGATCCGCCGCCGGAGGAGCAGCTCAATCTGTTTGGGCGCTTGGTATGCCATGCCAGGGGAAGTGACTTGTCCTTTATCGCCGGGCTTTCGGCAGCCGGGCTGCGGGTGGGCGCACGGCTGGATGCAGCTGCTTTTCTCGCCAATGCCCTACGCTTAGCCGCAATGGCCCGCCAAATGCAGCCCGTAGTGCTCTATGCCGCCGGCCAGGACTTACATGGGGCCGGCTTTGGCTTTCAGGCAGCCGTGCCGCCTGATTTGGCAGGCACATTTTGCTTGCAAGCAGCCGATGCTCAGGAAGCGCTCGATTTAGGCCTCATCGCTCATAAAATTGCAGAATTAGCCCTCATCCCGGGTGTAGTGGCTATAGATAATGGGCTGAGCCAAGAGCTCAGCCTGCCAGGGCGGGAAGCCCTGGCGGCATTCCTGGGCGAGCCAGACGATATGATCGCCAGCCCGACGCCGGCCCAGGAGATGCTTTTTGGGAAGCAGCGCCGCCGCATCCCTGCCTGGTTCAATTTCGACTTGCCTGCTAGCCTTGGGATGGCCAAAGACGCCAAAGGGCTGGCATTGGAAGCGGCTGCCCGGCAGCGCTTTTTTAGCAGCCACTTGCCCGCCCTGGTCCGGCAAGCGATGGCGGAGTCCGGGCAGCTCATAGGGCGTCATTATGCGCCTGTACATGCCTTTCGGAGCGAAGACGCAGAATATGTGCTCATTACTCAGGGGGTAGCTTTTAGCGCGGCCAAGGCCGCCGCAGAAGTGCTCCGCGCGGAAGGCATCCGTGCGGGCTGCCTGAATCTGTGCCTGCTCAAGCCCTTCCCGGAAGAAGAGGTGGTTGCGCTATTGGCGGGCAAAAAAGCCGCCCTGCTGCTGCTGCCCGCTGCTGGTAATGGCGATAGCTACCTGGCGCAAGCCATGAAAGCCGCTTTAGCCGGGTTGCCAGGGGCCCCGGCATTCGCCTGTGGCTATTACGGTGGGGCCTTGGCCGTAGAAGAAGCTTTATTGGCCTTGCGCCAAATGATGCCGGGGAAAACCAGAGCTGCTTTCCGCTTGCCCCGCTGGGGCCGTACCGCAGCTGCGACTAAGCCAGAACAGCCCGGCGGCCTTCGCCAGCGCTTCTTCCTGGGCCTGGGCTTCAGCCGCGCTGCGGTGGATGCACCTCAGGCAGAGCTGTTGATGCAGGACATCCGCCGCCGCTATCCGGAGATCGAAAACGAAGGGCTGGATGCCCCGCTGCCTGCGGGCAGCGCTGTGGGCAAGGTCCTTCCTGCCTTGCCGCAGCTTATCCGCCGCTACCGCGACCTGGGGCCGCCCTACTCGAGATTGTCGCGTTTTTACCACGATACGGCGAGCTTTTTCTGCTCCGGGCAGCCGGCTGCCAGCCCCTTTCAGGCATTGGCAGCAGCGCCAGCAGCCAGCGCGCTCTTTGCCGTGCAGGAAATGCAGCGCGAAGCCCTGCCGGTATTCAATCCAGTTAGCTGCACGGGCTGCGGTGCCTGTGTCCTGGCTTGCCCCCATGCTGCCCTCCCGCCTTTGGCCATTGGGGTAGAAGGCCTGTTCAAGGGGGCGATGAGCATCGCTGCTTCGCGCGGCATGCCGCTTGCACAATTCACCCCGCTGGCGAAAAATCTCGCCCGCTTGGCTGGTGCCGCCATAGCAGCTGCTGGGGGGCAAGTAGCTAAAACCGCTGACTTCCTGCCTGATGCTTTTGAACAATTGCTGGGGCAATTACAGCCTGCTGCAGAAAAAGAAAGCTTGTTGCGGCGGGAGTGGGCGGTTATCCTCGAGCTCGTCGGCGAGTTTCCACTGGCGGTTACCGAGCAGTTTTTTACCCGGGCGGAGCGCCTGGAAAAAGGCAGCGGCACCTTTTTTACGGTGGTTATCAACCCTAGCGCCTGCACTGGTTGTGGGCGTTGCGCCGAAGCCTGCCCGGAAGGGGCCATCGAGATGCAGCCTGCTGCGGCACCCCTCTTGGAGGAGCTGCAGGCTAGCTACGATTTGTGGGAACAATTGCCCGACAGCCCGGCAGCCGTCGTCGAAAGCCTGGTGCAGGAGGAAGCTTACAACCCCTACGCTGCTTTGATGCTCAGCCGCCATTACTATCAGTCGATTGCCGGCGGCAGCTTATCGGAAGAAGGGGTATCGGCTAAGGGGGCCTTCCACCTCCTTGCTGCACAAGCCGAGTCGCTACTGCAGCCGCGCCAGGCCAAGCAGGCCCGGGAATTGGAGGAGTTGGCCAGCCAGTTGTCTGACAATATCCACCAACAATTGAGCGCTGCTATGCCCCGCGAAGGCTTTTTGCCTTTGCAAGAGGCGCTGAACGAGGCTGGCGGCAACAAACTGCCTTTGGATGAACTCATTGCCAGGCTTGGGCAGCGCGAACATCTCGAATTGGTTGATACGGCGAGCCTGCTGCGCAAATCCGCCCTGCTTCAAGACTTGAAAGCATTGCGCTGGGCAATCGCCGAGGGGCCGACGGGCACTGCCCGCGCGCGGTTTGGCTTGCTCCTGCCAGCGGGCTTATGGCCTTGGGCAGAGCGCTATCCGTATAATGTATTCCTCCATCCTGCTTGGCTTGATAGCACCGGAGGCAGCGCTGCGTTGCTATCGGGCTTGATGCAGGGGCATCTGCGCCATGCCCTCGACAACATCCGGCTGCTGCGCCGTGCCCGTTTGGAGATTAAGGATAAATATCGCCCGGAGCTGCATGGCCCTCAGATCGCTGCTCTCCGCTGGGAAGGGCTAGACGAAGCTGAAAAAGCGCTGCTTCCGCCGCTATTGCTGCTAGCGGGCCCGGGCTGGTTGGAGCACAACCAAGGAACAGCACTGGAGGCTTTGCTGACTTCGCCCTGGCCGGTTAAAATCCTGCTTGTTGATAAGCCAGGAGAGGGGGCTACCCTGAAATCATGGCTATTAAATAGCGCTGTTTCACAAAATGCCGTCATCGGGCAGGGCAGCTTAGCCGCAGCACGGGAGCTTTATGGGGCTTTGCGCCAGGCTTTGGGCGGCACCCAGCCAGCACTGTTCCGCTTGCTGCTTTGCGAGCCGGGCGAAGAAGCTGCGGTCGAGGCGGCGGCGGCTCAGTGGCGAGAATGGCAGGAAATAGCCGCTCGCATGGCAAGAGCGAGTATGGCGCCAAAGGATGGAGAAACCGTTGAGGATAATGAGTTCTATATTCAGAAAATCAATGCATTACAGGCGGAATATGAAGCAAAGCTTCAAGAGCAAGAAAGCCTGTGGCTGGAAAAGACGCGGATCAAGCTGCGCGAGCGCCTGCTGGCGTTAGCCCAGCGCAAAACCTAGTGCATGTTGGAGATAAAGGCAAGTAGTATTTTGGGCGGGCTGAAGACCTTTCGGCACGGCGTTCACCCCGAAGAAGGTAAGGAGCTGACCAATGGGCAGCCCATCGAGCGCATGCCTTTCGTGGAGGAATACACCCTGCCTCTTTCCCAGCACATCGGCGCTCCGAGCCGTGCGATAGTCCGCACCGGGCAGCGCGTAAGGCGGGGCGAACTGATTGCTGAGCCGACCGCTTTTGTTTCCGTAGGCCTGCATGCCCCGGTGGATGGCACGGTAATGGCGATCGGGCTGTTTCCCCATCCCAATGGCGAGATGGGGGCTGCCATCCGCATCAAGGCCGACCCTTTCTCTAGCCAGAGCCTGGGCGTAGCGCCACCACTGCCGCCCGAGCATTTGTCCATTGAAGAATTTACCCTGGCGGTGCAAAGGGCGGGCCTGGTCGGGATGGGGGGAGCCGCTTTCCCGGCTCACGTGAAGTTTTCTATCCCGGAAGGCCGGCGCTGCCGCTACCTTATGTTGAACGGCTGCGAGTGCGAGCCTTTTCTGACCTGCGACCACCGGCTGATGGTGGAATACGCGGATGAGTTGATCGATGGCACGGGCATATTGCAGCATTTTGTCCAAGCCGAAAAAATCTATATCGCCATTGAGGCCAACAAGCCCGATGCCATCGCTGCGCTCAAAGAAAAAGCGTCCCATAGCCGCTTGCCGCTTGAGGTCGTCGCTTTGCAGGTGAAATACCCTCAGGGCGCCGAGAAGATGATGATCAGCGCCATACTCGGCCAGGAAGTGCCCGGCGGCAAGCTGCCGCTCGATATTGGCGTGTTGGTTTCCAATGTCGGCACGATCATCGCCCTTTCCGCTTATTTCCGCAAAGGCCTGCCGTTGATCGAGCGGGTGGTGACGGTGACTGGCCCGGCAGTGCGCCGCCCGGCCAATGTGCTGGTGCCTCTGGGTACGCCCATGCAGGCAGTGGCGGACTTCTGCGGGGGTATCGACCATCAGGCTGCCCGCCTGCTGCTGGGCGGCCCCATGATGGGCGTTGTACAGAAAAGCTTGGATGTGCCTTTGATCAAAGGCATCTCCGGCATCCTCGCCCTGACTGATCGGGAAGTCAGCGATTTTGATACCTACAGTTGTGTGCGTTGCGGCCGCTGTCTGGATGCCTGCCCGCTTTCTCTCAACCCGGCTCGCTTGGGCCTGCTGGCTCGTAAGGGCTTATGGGAAGAAATGCAGGCTTACAATCTGATGGATTGCTTTGAGTGTGGCGCCTGTTCTTATGCCTGCCCTTCAGGCATCCCCTTGGTACAGAGCTTCCGCGTGGCTAAAACGGTAATCCGCGCACAACAAGCCAAACAAAAACCGGCCTGAGATGAGCAGCACGAAACTGTCGATATCCACTTCTCCTTTCCTGCGCGATCCGTCTAGCACGCCCGCCATCATGTGGGAGCTGGTTTATACGCTCATCCCGGTATTGCTGGCTGCTTTCTACTACTTCGGGCTCAGCGCCTTGTTGTTGAGCCTGGCCAGCATCGCAGGCTGCCTCTGGACGGAGTGGGCTTTTGGGCGCCCACAAGCGCTGCGCGATGGGAGCGCGCTGATCACCGGCTTGCTGCTGGCGCTGACTTTGCCGCCAGGCTTCCCCTTGTGGATGGCTTTCCTGGGCGGCGTAGTCTCCATCGGGATGGGCAAGGTCATTTGGGGCGGGCTGGGCCAGAACATCTTCAACCCGGCTCTCGTGGGGCGCGCTTTCCTGCAAGCCGCTTTCCCCGCGGCCATCACGACCTGGGAATTGCCCGACGGGCGTTTCGGCATGCTCCGGGGCACCAATCTGGCAATGCCGTTTTTTCAAGGAGAGCCAGAGCCACTCGATGCGCTAAGCGCCGCTACCCCCCTGGCGAAAATGAAATTTGAACAAGCCCCCACGGCATACTGGGACCTCCTGCTGGGCAATACCAGCGGCTCTTTGGGGGAGACCTGCGCGCTGCTCCTGATTTTGGCGGGCATCTATCTCATCATCCGCCGCATCATCAATTGGCGCATACCCGTGGCGATTTTGTTGTCGGTAGCGCTGGCTTCAGGCTTGCTCGATTGGCTGGCGCCAGGGCAATACCCCCCGGCGGCCTTTATGCTGCTGGCCGGCGGTTTGTTGCTGGGCACAGTCTATATGGCTACCGACCTGGTGACCTCGCCGCTGACGCCCAAGGGCATTTGGATCTATGGCATCGGCATCGGGCTGTTGGTGGTGCTCATCCGGATATGGGGCGGTTTGCCCGAGGGCGTGATGTATGCCATCCTGTTGATGAATGCCGCCACGCCGCTGATTAATCGTTTCGTAAAAACGAGGGTGTATGGGCGGTGAATCATACCGTAGAGAAAATTCATGAATTTTCTCTACGAATAACCAATAACCAATAACCAACCATGAAAAACGAAACCATTTCAAAACCACCCGGCACCCTGCCGACGCCCGACCAGGAACCGGGCCCCTTGCGCCTGATCGCCACCTTGGGCGTGGCTGGATTCTTCTCCGGCCTGCTGCTCGTGGGGGTATATCTCTATACCCTGCCGTTGATCGAGGCCAACCGGCAGCAGGCGCTGGAGAAAGCGATTTACCTGGTCTTGCCAGGCAGCGTGCGCTTTGAAGCTTTGGTGCTGGATGCGGGCAAGTTGGTCGCTGCACCGGCTAGCAGCAAATCTTCCCATGGGATTTATGCCGGCTATGCTGAAGATGGCCGCCGGGTCGGCTTTGCCATCCCCGCTCAGGAGCCGGGCTATCAGGATATCATCGTCGGCATGATCGGCTACGACCCGGAGCGGCAGCTCGTCATCGGCTTCGAAGTGCTGGAGAGCAAGGAGACGCCGGGGCTGGGCGATAAGATTATCAAAGACCAGCGCTTCCGGGAGAGCTTCCTGGGCTTGGCGACGGTACCGCTGCCGGTGGCGGTCAAGCCCGGCGAAAAGCGCGCCCCCAATGAGGTCGAAGCCATCACCGGGGCGACGATTTCTTCCAAAGCCGTGCTGCGCATGGTCGCCAAAGCTCTGGAAGAATGGTCCGCCCCCATCGCTGAATACCTGTAGGAGGCTGCATCAAACGCTGGCGTCCCGACGAGCGAAGCGAAGGCGGGTTGGAACGGAGTGACATCCCGCCTGAGGGTGGTGAAGCTGGTGAAGCTGGTGAAGCTGGAAGGCCCCGTTTCTAAATTTGGAGCAGAATTAAATTCTATTCCACCCCCTTAATCCCCCGCCAGCGGGGGAGATTTCTTAACCTCATGTATTGTTTTTAAAAGATTATTTTGCAACCGAAGCGGCATTTATTCATTTGAAACAGCTTCATCTATCGAAACGATCAATGATGAATATGAATAGCATACAACCAAATCAAACCGCAGAGGAATTCCTTAAAGGCCTGTGGAAAGAGAACCCGGTCTTCGTAGCGGTGCTGGGCATGTGCCCGGCCCTGGCGGTGACCAATACCGCGGTCAATAGCTTGGCCATGGGGCTGGCGACAACCTTTGTATTGTCGTTTTCCAGCCTGTTGGTCGCCAGTTTCCGCAAGCTGATACCCAAACAGGTGCGGATTACTGCTTTCATCTTCATCATCGCCACTTTTGTGACGGTGGTGGACTTCTTGCTGGCAGCGCTGGTGCCTGATATCCACAAGGCGCTTGGGGCCTTTATCGCTTTGATCGTCGTGAATTGCCTCATCCTGGGGCGGCAGGAGGCTTTTGCCTCCAAGCACTCGGTGCGGCTGGCCCTGGCCGATGCGCTGGGTATGAGCCTGGGGTTTTCTTTTGCCTTGCTCTGCATCGGCATCATCCGGGAGGTATTGGGCAGCGGGAGCTTGTTTGGCTTCTCCTTGTTCGGGCCGGGCTTCGAGCCCTGGGTCATCATGGTATTGCCGCCGGGCGGCTTTTTTGCACTGGGCTTCTTGCTGTTGTTTTTCAATTGGCTGAAGCGGCGGCGGGTAGCGTGACAAGCGAGGGAAAGCGGAACTCGAAACTCG